>JAZNMF010000105.1:0-59886 GCA_045579545.1 Acetatifactor sp.
CGTGTTTACTGCAGCAAAAGAGACTACCGGTGTATACTGCATCGGTTGTGATGTTGACCAGTATGATGACGGTGTAAACGGTGATTCCAACATTATCCTTACTTCCGGTCTGAAGATCATGGATATGAATGTTGAACGTCAGCTGAACGCCATTAAAGACGGCAAATTTGCAGGTGGCAACTACCTCCTTGGTGCTGACACAGATTCCACAGGTTATGTAAGTGAAAAAGGCAGACATCAGTTATCTGATGACACCGTGAAGAAAGTCGATGAGGCATTTGGAAAAGTGAAATCCGGTGAAATCGTTCCCGCAGCGAACTTCAATGGATTGACTTCTGATGCATTTACAGGTCTGTAAGATTATTTAATAAACTACAATGCTGGAAGGGAAGCTCCATGCTTCCCTTCCACCATTTGCTTATTATGATCTTGTTATTGAGTACAGTGATTATAATACAAGCAAAAGAAACGGGAGACTCCTATGTCTGAATATATCATTGAGATGAAAAATATCACAAAGCGCTTCCCCGGAATCGTTGCCAATGACAACGTGACGATTCAGATTAAAAAGGGGGAGATCTATGCATTACTCGGGGAAAATGGTGCAGGCAAGTCCACTTTGATGAGCATGCTTTTTGGTATGTACGAGCCGGATGAAGGCGAGATTTATGTAAGAGGAAAAAAAGAAATTATTTCTTCCCCGAGCTATGCAACGGAATTGAATATCGGTATGGTGCATCAGCACTTTAAACTGGTATCTAATTATACAATAGCAGAGAATATTATTATGGGCATGGAACCTATGAAGAAATTATTAGGTGTCCTTCCTTATGTTGACATAAAATACGCGAACAAAAAAATCGCGGCACTTTCCAAAGAGTACAGACTGGAAGTGGATCCTACAAAGAAGATTCAGGATATTCCGGTTTCTGTTCAGCAGCGTGTGGAAATTTTGAAAATGCTCTACCGTGAAGCTGAGATTCTGATCTTTGATGAGCCTACGGCAGTGCTTACTCCTCAGGAAATTGAATTTCTTCTGGAAATCATCAGAGGGCTGAAGGAAGCAGGAAAGACCATTATCCTGATCACCCATAAGCTGGAAGAGATCAAGAAAGTGGCAGACCGCTGTGCTGTTTTAAACAGAGGCAAACTGATAGACGTTCTGGATGTTGCAACTACCTCTACGAAAGAAATGGCTAACAAGATGGTAGGACGTGAAGTGTCCTTTGAGAGAGCGAAGGCAGAGCCGAAGTACGGTGACGTGGTGCTCTCTGTAGAGAATCTGACGGTAAAAGATAATAATAAATTTGATGTGGTAAAAAATGCGTCGCTCACCGTCCGTAGCGGAGAAATCGTGGCAATCGCCGGTGTGTCGGGCAATGGTCAGGTAGAACTTGCCGATGCCATCGCAGGTCTGTTGCCTTCGGCTTCCGGCAAAATCACATTAAACGGAAAGGACATTACCAACTATACTATCAGGAAGCGTATTATCCAGGGTATTTCCTATATTCCGGAAGACAGGCAGACATATGGCCTTGTTTTGGATTTTAATTTGTGCGACAATCTCGCTCTGAAAAATTATAATCAGGTTCCTTTCGCTAAGAGAGGTATTGTGAATCATCAGAAGTTTGAGGAATTCGGCGAGAGACTGATAGAAACTTATGATATCCGGAGCGGACAGGGCAATAAGACTATTGTGCGTTCCATGAGTGGCGGAAACCAGCAGAAAGCGATTATTGCCCGCGAAGTAGAGCAGGATTCTTCTCTGATCATTTTTGTGCAGCCCACCCGTGGTCTGGACATTGGTGCCATAGAAAATATTCATAATCAAATCATTGCAGAAAGAGATAAAGGAAAAGCGATTTTACTGATTTCCCTTGAGCTGGATGAAGTTATGAGCCTTGCAGATACCATCGCCGTTATCTATAACGGTCAGATTTTAAAATCGGCAGATGCTAAATCCCTGACCGTGGAAGAGGTGGGGCAGTTTATGATGGGGGTGACAGAATAGATGAAACGTAAGATGAATCCAATTACGAGATTTCTTATAAAGCTTCTTGGCAATGAAAAACATCAGAGTTTTTCAATCCCGGTTTTCGCCATTGTTTTAAGTCTGATCGTTGGCGCTGTCGTGATTACCGTACTGGGCAAGAATCCACTCTCGGCATATACGAACCTATTGCAGGGATCCGGCATTTTCCCGAAGCCAAGATATGCAGGCGGGAAAAGTATGCTGACCGATTTCTTCAGCTTTATGAATTATTGGACGCCTATGATTTTTGCTGCGTTAGCAGTAGCGGTGGCGTTAAAAGCAGGTCTGTTTAACATCGGTATTTCCGGTCAGATGTTAGCCGGCGGTTTTGTTTCTTCGGTACTGATCGGTTACAGTTCATTGTCCGCACCCATTGCAAAACCACTGGTAATCCTGATCGCTATCGTAGTCGGCGGACTTGTGGGCGCCTTGATCGGATGGCTGAAATATCGTTTTAACATCAACGAGGTTGTATCCTCTATCATGCTCAATTACATTATTCAGTATGTGGTGGCTTTTTTGATCAACACGAAATATGTGGATCCGGTTTCAAGACAGTCTAAAAATGTAAGCGATGCGGCCAGGCTGACCTTAATGAACACACAGATCGGCGGTTTGAAATTTGATATTCCCCTTGGAATTATTCTGGCAGTGATCGCTGCATTTGTGATCCGCTTCGTTTTCAACAGGACAACCTTCGGTTATGAACTGAAAGCTGTGGGTTCCAACAGAAAAGCAGCCCAGTATGCCGGCATCAATGTGGGAAAGAATATGGTCATGGCAATGCTCATTTCAGGTGCGCTGTCCGGTTTGGCGGGAGCAACCTATTACCTGGGTTATTTCTGCTCCATGCAGCCCAAGGTTCTGGCGGCAACGGGATACGACTCCATTGCAGTGGCTTTGCTCGGTAACAGTAATCCTATCGGTATTTTATTTTCATCTTTCCTGGTATCCGTCATCGGAAAGGGAAGTACTTACATGAGTTCCACCGCCGGATTGGATGCGGAAATCGCATCTGTGATCACGGGACTGATTCTTTTGTTCAGCGCATGCGGTGCATATATTCGATACAAAGTGAAGAGATCCAAAGATAAGCAGGAAGAAATCGTGCAGGTACAATCAGAGCCGAAGGAATCCGGAAAAACAGAGGCGGAGGTAGAAGAAAATGTTTGATAAAGTGATCATTGATGGTTTATCATTCGCGTTGCCTCTGTTTGTTATGGCAATCGGCGGTATTTACAGTGAGCGAAGCGGCATCACCAACCTTGCCCTGGAGGGACTTCAGGGAGCAGGTGCCTTTGTGGGCGCGCTGGTGGCAGTGGTTCTCATGCGCATTTTGGGTACAGATTCTCAGATTCCTTATTACGCGGCAATGCTTTTTGCCATGATCGGCGGTATGCTCTATTCCATGCTGCATGCGCTTCTTTGTATTAAATTCAAAGCAAATCAGGTAATCAGCGGCGTTGTTATCAATATTCTTGCAGTTGCGCTGACAGCCTTTTTGACAAAGGTGATCAATCGTGTGGCTTTTGGTGCACCTTCTGATAAATTTGATCTTGGTGTATCGCAGAAGTGGACAGTTCCCGGGATCAGTGAGATTCCGGTAGTCGGAGCAGTGTTCAAGAATATGTATCCTTTTGAGGTGATCATCGTTGTGGTAGCCATCATTGCCTGGTATGTTCTTTACAAAACCAAGTACGGACTTCATCTCCGTGCTTGCGGTGACAATCCTCATGCAGTGGATGCAGCCGGTATTGATGTGGCAAAGGTTCGTTTCATCGCAGTTATGGTTTCCGGTGCCTTGTCCGGTCTTGCAGGTATGTGTTTTGCTTATTCCATTTCTGCCAATTATTCCTCGGGAATTTATGTGGGATATGGATACCTTTCCATTGCGGCACTGATCTTTGGTAACTGGAAGATCGTACCTACTCTGGCTGCCTGTCTTTTGTTCGGATTTGCCAAGTCCGGCGGGTACAGGATTGTACAGATGGCGGAGCTCCCCAGCAGTTATTCGGATCTGATCATGATCCTGCCGTATGTATTGACATTATTGCTTTTGGTATTTTTCTCCAAGCATAACGATGCTCCGAGAGCACTTGGTGAAATATATGATAAGGGAAAACGATAACCCTGTGTGAGATGTTATCGGTAACCGGTAGAAAGAAATCGGGAGATTTATATGGACATTCGAATTTATAATGCAAGAATACTGACCATGGAAGAGGGATGCTCTCTTTTTGAGGGAGAAATCCATGTGAAAGGTAATCGGATCACTTATGTGGGACCCTCGCTTACAGAAGAGGAACTGAAAAAGAAAGCAGACGGTACTGTCTGGGGGCGTGAAATTAACGCACAGGGCAATGTGATTATGCCGGGCTTTAAGAACGCGCACACTCACTCTGCAATGACCTTTCTGAGATCCTATGCAGATGACCTGCCCCTTCTGGAGTGGCTGAATCAGCAGATTTTTCCCATGGAAGCAAAGCTGACAGAGATAGATATCTACCACCTGTCAAAACTTGCCATTATGGAATATCTGACAAGCGGAATCACTGCGAATTTTGATATGTACCTGACACCGGATACCATCGCGCAGGCTTCTATGGATTGCGGCTTTAGGACTGTAATGGTAGGGGGACTTAACAATTTCTCCCAGTCCTTTGAAGGATTGGAGGAATGGTTCCATAAGTACAACAACCCGGAAGAACTTGTCACGTTCCAGCTTGGATTCCACGCAGAGTACACAAACTCCAGAGAGAATCTGGAAAAGCTTGCAGCACTGGCACATAAATATCAGGCTCCCATCTGTGCCCACAGTTCCGAGAGTAAGTCTGAGGTTGAGGGCTGTATCGAGAGGTACGGCATGACTCCCACGAAGCTTTTTGATGAACTGGGTATGTTTGATTATGGCGGCACTTATTACCATTGCATCCATATGACCGATGAAGATATTAATATCATGGCGAAGAAGGGCATCTATGCGGTGACCAATCCGGGCTCTAATCTGAAGCTTGCCAGCGGCATCGCAAGAATAGAAGATATGCTTGAAAAAGGTGTTCACGTGGCAATTGGTACGGACGGACCGTCCAGCAACAACTGTCTTGATATGTTCAGGGAAATGTTCCTGGTAACGGGCCTGGCAAAGGTAAAGGGAGAAGATGCGTCTGCTGTCAGTGCGGATCAGGTGCTTCGCATGGCGACTGTGGAAGGTGCTCACTGCATGGGTCTTACCGATGCAGACGTGCTAGCCGAGGGCAAATTTGCAGATCTGATCATGATCGATCTGCACCAGCCCAATATGCAGCCGATCAATAATATCGTAAAAAATATTGTATATAGCGGAAGTAAGCAAAATGTAAAGATGACCATGGTAAATGGCAAGATTCTTTATGAAGACGGTTACTTCTTCATCGGAACTCCGGCGGAAGAGGTGTACCATAAGGCAAATGAAATTATATCCCGTATGAGAGGATAGAAGGTTAACTGTAAAAGGTCGGTCTCCGGAAGGGAACCGACCTTTTTACTATTTCTCATTATTATTTAGTTACCGGCTTGCTACATATCAAAAAGCAATAATTCCATTTCTTTTTCAAAAGAAGAAGCTTCAGCTTCCATCCACCCATTGGGGATTTTCCAGGCTTCACGGGTTTCCCTTACGTCCATGGCGCCCAAGGCGTAGGCTTTGATGAACAATAGTTTTTCAATACTGATGGAGTCACCCAGGTATTCACCGCTATTGGATTTCACAAATCCCTTAAAACCGTATTTCTTCAGTGCTTCCGTGCATGCCTTCGCAACGGCATAGCAAAGATCGCGCCCGTCAATGGTATATGCTTTGCCTTTTCTTCTCCAAAAAGTTATTTTGACCGGATCCGGCTGCCCCGGCGGCATTGGTCCAAGAGTGGGGCTTTCGCGCCAAAGGTTTATAGTTGTATAACCATAGGCTTCGCCATCCCAAAAAATTTCGGCGCTTGTTGAATAGTTGCCGTTTTTGCGGCTGTCAGGATATTCTCGCTTTAATTCGTTATTTCGCCGGCGAAAATACCAGTGCTGATAGTCATCTTCCTCGTAAAGGCAATAAACCGCCGTTAACAAAGAAGAAAACTGACTTCCCATAACGCCGCTCAAAAAGAAATCGTTGGCCACGCCATCGATTTTGAATTGGACTTTCAGAAAGTCCGAACTGCAGGGAGTCAGTCTGATTTTAATGTTACACTCTCTTTTATTCAGTTTCAAATAAACACCTGTGCCATAACGGGCACGCACCATCTGTAAGATGAGCATTGTAGATTTGACCATTACGATCTAATAATAGTATATCCTAATGATAGAAATATTGCAATGGTTTTTGTGCTTATAGAAAAAATATTCCATTTTGAACTATTATAGTTGCGGGGATCTTGACCGATGAATTTCTGGTAATGAAGAACTTAGATTATTGCAACGGACCTGAGTAAATAACTATAGGTAGATCCGCTTTGCCTATTCTTTATTCTTCTGCCATATCTCGTGAATTGTCTCTGCAAAGATAGCTCTTGATTTTTTGGCGTGATTGTTGTTTATGTTCTTTTTGAATAAATAATGGTTACGAACTTGATTCCACAATCTGTGCTTTTTAACCCAATCTATTTTGCTGGGTAATTCCTTATAACCCTTTGGCTGATAGTCCCAATAATAACTGCTTTGCTTTTTGTTATAACGGATATATTGCTGCCGACCATCGCTACATTCGTATATCACACAAAAATCGCAACTGTGCATAATAAGAGAGTTTGCTTTGTCCTTTACCTTTATTGTAAGAACACGAGTAGAATCTTCGGTGTAATCATATCCAAAAAGAGAATGCCCAGACGGGTTGGTAACCTTATCAAGAGCCTTGCGGAGAATGTTTCTTATTTCTTTGGCAGAATATCTCTTCTCTGGGTCGTTCACCTCGATATTAACATCGAAATCAAAGCCGGTATTGGAGTTTCGGTCACGAGTTATCATTTTGCGTTCGCTGCTTCCGACAAAGCGATATTGGAATGTAAAATATTCTCTTACCTCATCTTGAACATTATGTATTACTTCACATAACTCATCTCGGATAGGCTTCCACTCACTGCGGTCTACATATTCAAAATTGTGCATAACTATAATGTCTCCTTTCTTTTTAAGACTAAATCATTATAGTATATCACTAAATTTTCTCTTGTCAATATTTCTATTATAATATTTCTTTTTGGGAATTTCCCCTCACATACACATTTACCGATGTGAATAGAGGAGGAATCGGTTTTGAAAGTTTTGTGATTTATGTTATAATGGAAAAAAGTAAAGAGTATGTTTTTATACAGAGGGAGATAAGGAATGGCAAAATGGACATGTAGATGTGGGCAACATATGAATGATCATAGCTCACCAGATGATAATTATTATAGAGTGTATTCAGACCGAGAATGGCACTTGATAGAACATGATGATAGTGGGAATATGAATTATTATGAAGACATACCACTCCAGACATTTGATGTTTATAGATGCCCTACTTGTGGTAGATTGGTGATTTTTGGCGATGGAAACTTTCTTGAGTCATACATAAGGGAGGATTGAATAGAATGAGCTATAACTTTTTTGGCAATCGTGAAGATTGTATTATAAAAATACAAAATAGTATTAACAGATATTCTAAAAAAGAAGTGAGGGATTTATTACCTAGATCAGAGTATTTGTCCATTACGATAAAAACCAAGCATCTTGTGACGGGAGCTAAAAAGGATATGCAAGGGAAGATACGTTTTTCGGATGAAATAGATCCAGATAGATTGACGGATTATATTATGGAGATGGCGGAATATGCCAGTGATAGACAATTAATATATGCTTGCATTTGCAGATCTATGGTCTCTGTTATTAACGAATTCTACTCGGATCTCAATCAGGAAGGATGTATTGAACATAGATGTGGTAGAGGTTCTTTTGTAAATAGGGGAGATTATGATAGCGCCTTCGAAGCTAGAAAAGCTTTTGCGCATAAGAGGTTGCGTGGGAAAGGATAGGAGGATTTAGAATAAAGCTATGAATCTAAAGGAATGGTTTTCTTCAAAAGAATTTGAACAAGAGTATCATTACGACGGTCCGCTGGGTGCATTCTGCAGTCCCAAGGGCAGCGGGATCAGTCTGTGGGCTCCGACGGCAGAAACGGTGATTCTGCACTTTTACCCGGCAGGGAATGACTGTGAAGCGCAGGAAAGCGTGGCCATGGAAAAAGGGGAAAAGGGCGTATGGCGATATGAGACTGCCCACAATCTGAATGGCGTGTATTATGATTTTGATGTGACGGTGGACGGGCAGACCTGTCGAACGGCGGATCCTTACGCAGTGGCGTGCGGGGTCAACGGGAACCGCAGTATGGTGCTTGACCTTGCGACCACCGATCCGGAGGATTGGGACGCGGACCGTGCACCGGTCAAGACACCGGAGCAGGTGATATGGGAAGTGCATATCAAGGACTTTTCCTGGGATCCGGCGGGAGGATTTCCGGAAGAGGATCGGGGAAAGTATAGTGCGTTTTCCCTCAAGGGTACGACTCTGAACGGTGATGGGGAGCATCCCACCGGCCTTGATTATCTGAAACGTCTTGGGGTGACACATATTCAGTTGATGCCTATTTATGACTATGGTTCCGTGGATGAAGAAAGCTGGGAAACAGGATACAACTGGGGTTATGACCCGGTGAATTATAACGTCCCGGAGGGAAGCTATGCGTCCGACCCTTACCGCGGGGAAGTGCGGGTGCGCGAACTGAAGGAAATGATCGCGTCTCTGCACCGGGAAGGATTCCGGGTGATCATGGACGTGGTTTATAACCACACCTACGTCAATGATTCCTGGCTGTGGAGAACGGTGCCGGGATATTATTACCGGCAAAAGGAGGACGGCTCGCCCTCCAACGGTTCCGGCTGCGGCAATGATGTGGCAAGCGAGCGGAGTATGTGCGCAAGGTATATCAGGGAGTCTGCTCTTTATTGGGTGAGAGAATATCACATTGACGGTTTTCGGTTTGACCTTATGGGACTTTTGGATCAGAAGTTGATGGAATCCATTCAGAATGCGCTGGATGAGGAATACGGACCGGGAGAAAAACTGGTTTACGGAGAGCCTTGGCGGGCAACAGATACCCATCTGTCAAAGCCTGCGGTTTTGTGCGATAAGAGCAGTCTGAAAACCATAAGCGGAAAGATTGGTGCGTTTTGCGATGATACCAGGGATGCAGTGAAGGGAAGTTTGATGGATCTTTTTGCCAAAGGATTTGTCAACGGCGGCGGGATTCGCAAAGAAGAACTGTGCCACTGTATTGCCGGCTGGGCAGGGAGCCACGGTCCGGCCCAGACACCTTACCAGACCATTACTTACCTGTCCTGTCATGACGACTGGACCCTCTGGGACAAGCTGGTCAGTACCATGGATGAAAAAGAAGATTTTAACGGAAGCAGACCTGATATTCTCAGGGCCAACCGCCTTGCCGCTGCTGTCAATTTCTGCTGTCAGGGCCGTCCCTTCTTTCTTGCGGGAGAAGAGTTTGCAAGGACTAAGGGCGGTATCAAAAACAGCTTCCGATCTGACAGTGCTGTCAATCGGCTTGACTGGAAGCGGGCCTGGGAGAACCGGGAATTGGTGGATTATTACAGAGGCCTGATTGGTCTTCGCATGCAGCTGCCCGGATTGCAGGATAAAACTTGCCTGGCAGAGAAGCGGATTTTGTGGGCGAAGGATGTTGCGCCGGATTGCGTCATGGTTTGCGTGGATAATTCCGGAGAGCAGAGCAACTGGAATGAGGTTTTGATGATATTTAACTGCAGCGAACTCTCGCGGGAAGTTGTCCTGCCGGAGGGCCGGTGGCAGATTTTGGCTGATGGAAGGAATTCCTTTAGGTGGAGAGAAGAACGGTATACCGCCGGCAAAGAAGAAGTGAAGGCGTTGAGCGCTTTGCTTTTAGGGAGAAAATAAAAACAGGCTTTGTGCAGCTGACGAAACTGTCGGCGGCACAAAGCCTTTTTGTATCATAGAAATTTCAAATTTTTAATTCTTTTACAGTAACTCCTGCGCAGGATGCCCGCTGTATTAATTCCGGATGCAACAGCAGGGAGCTGACGCGCACATTGTTGATCTGGTTGAGCATTGCGAAGAACGCACTTTTGCCGATGTTGGTACGGTCCTGCCGGATGGTTGACAGGGGTGGAAGCGTATAACGGCAAAGCGGGATGTCATCAAATCCCAGTATGCTGATATCTTCCGGAACCCGAAGACCAAGCTCCAAACAGTGAACCATGACGCTGTGTGCCAAAAGGTCGTGGCTGCAGACAATGGCTGTACAGCCTGCGTTCAAGATTCTTGGCAGATGCAGGGAAAGGCACTCATTGATAAAATCTGCATTGCCGGATATGGAATCATCTGCGGGGAGACCGTGAGTGCGCATGGCCTGAAAGAAGGCGCTGTGCCTCTGACGGTATACATAAGCCTGCAAAGCGCTGCTTAGGTAGCCAATTTTGGTGTGGCCGAGGCTTTTGAGATAGGAAACAGCCAGCTCCATACCCTCGGCATTGTCAACGCCTACGTGGGTTACCCGGGGATTGGTGTTAATGTGGTTGTCGTAGAGAACAGCCGGCGTCTTACAGGTCTCGAAATCCTGCATCCAGGGATCGGACATGGACAGACCCAAAAACAGGCCTCCGGAATAATCGTTCTCTATCATATAAGTGTCGTAGCGCGCATCCTGCTGCATCCTGAGATTCAACGGAATGGTGTCAACCTGAAAACCTGCCGGTTCGGCCAGCTTGCGGAATCCTACTACAAGATCGTATCCGAAGTCTTCCGGTTTGCTATATTCCATATTGGTAACAAAAATTGCGAGCTTAGGCATCCGTGAACTGCGTGCAGCCCGTGAGTATCCCAATTCCACCGCTTTTTCCAGGACAGTCTGCCGCATGGTTTTGCTCACATCCTTGGCACCGCTTAACGCTTTGGATGCTGTGCTCTTGGAAATGCCTAATTCGCGGGCAATATCATCTAAAGTAGCCAAGTAAATCATCTCCCCTGCTGTCAAATTAAGAGTATTATAGCATACATGTATGACAAAAGTAAATAAAATACTTAAGGAATCGACAAAAAGACGTTTCGACATATTTCGTCTTTTGACGGCAGATTTAGAAAAAAGATGCCTGAAAGAAGGTTTCTGATGGGAAATGGCTCTGTTAATCCATAATATTATAAGAATTATTGGTTATTGACGGTTGCTCGGAAAAGTACTATACTGAAAAAGGCAAAACATTTCGAAATACTTTGGCCGCAAGTTGTTGTAAAGATTCCAAGGAGTAGTGTTATATGAAGAGAGAGTCCGGTGTTTTATTGTCTGTTACCAGCCTTCCGTCTAAGTACGGTATCGGTTGTTTCGATCAGACTGCATATGATTTCGTGGATTGGCTGTGTGAGGCCGGTCAGAGATATTGGCAGATTTTGCCGCTGGGAGCTACCAGTCACGAAGGTGCCTGCGATTCCCCCTATCAGGCATATTCAGCATTTGCGGGTAATCCGTATTTTATCAGTCTGGATCAGCTGGTGGAAGATGGTGTGCTCACTGCGGAAGAGTGCGAGGGCGCACAGTTTGGCACCGATCCGGCCAAGGTGGATTATGAATTGTTACATAAGAACCGTATGCCACTGCTTCGCAAAGCCTATGAGAGAAGCGGGATCCATAAGAAGGAAGGTTATCAGCAGTTTATTTCCGAAAACAGCTGGTGGCTGGAGGATTATGCCCTGTTTATGGCAGTGAGAGGATTTTTCGGTGATCAGTGCTTCAGCGAATGGCCGGAGGATATCCGTATGCACTATGGCTATGCTATGGATTATTACCGTGAGAAGCTTTATTTTGATGTGGAATTCCAGAAGTATCTGCAGTATAAATTCTACGAACAGTGGAGTAAACTGAAGAAATATGCCAACGATAAGGGCATACTGATCGTCGGAGACATTCCCATTTATGTTTCTCCAGATGGTTCCGATATCTGGGCTCATCCGGAGATGTTTCAGCTGGATGAGAACAATGTGCCTGTCCAGGTGGCGGGTTGTCCTCCTGACAATTTCAGCGCTGACGGCCAGCTTTGGGGTAATCCTCTTTACCGTTGGGATTATCACAGAGAGACAGGATATCAGTGGTGGGTTACCAGAATGTGGTACAGCTATAAGCTGTATGATGTGGTGCGTATTGATCATTTCCGCGGTTTTGATGCCTATTATTCCATTCCGGCTGCCACCGGCAAGGCGCAGGACGGACACTGGGAGGCAGGCCCCGGGATTGACCTGTTCCATACTCTGAGAGCAAATCTGAGTGAGAGAAGTGTGATTGCTGAAGACCTTGGGATGATGACGGACAGTGTGCGCAAACTGGTGGCCGATAGCGGATATCCTAATATGAAAGTATTGCAGTTTGCTTTCGATATGGAAGATATCGGAGGTGCCAACGAGTATTTGCCGCATAATTACAACAACAATTGTGTTGTGTATACGGGAACCCATGACAATGAGACTCTTTTTGGTTGGTTTGCAGGTCTGAGCAAGGAGCAGAAGGAGCATATCCGCGACTATCTGGGTGACCACGACACAGCCAACAAGTGGATGTATAAGAAACTGATTGCGCTTGCCATGATGAGTGCGGCCAAGATCTGCATCATTCCCGTTCAGGATTGGCTTGGTCTGGACAATACTGCCCGCATGAATACACCGGGCACTGTGGACACCAACTGGAGCTGGCGCCTGGTGGAAGGGCAGATTCCGGAGGAACTGGCGGGAGAAATGCTCACCATTACGAAACGTTTTGGACGCGCCAACTGGGAAGCCATTAGTAACTTATAAAAAACGGTTGGCAGTGTACCTGAGGTGTACCCGCGGTTTTGACAAAAATATCGTAAAATTGTACAAAATACACAAAAAAACAAGCTTTTTTTATCAAAAATAGCTTGTTGACGATGGATAGATCTTGGTGGTATACTAAAAGAGAACTTGCGAGCGATAGTGCTCATGTTGCGCATATAGAGTTTCGCAATGTTTCGAAAAAGAAAGTCGGATTTTGCAGATTCGGCACAATATTACATCGGCAAAGACAGTTTTAAGACTGTGTTGCATATATTAACAAATTAAATTCTTTAGGAGGAAACAAACATGAAAAAAGTTATTGCATTGTTGTTGGTATGCGTAATGGCTGTTGGCATGCTGACTGCTTGCGGAAGCAAGAAAACAGAAAAGATCTCCCTGACTGTTTGGGGACCTCAGGCAGAGCTGGGCGAGAACAACGACGGTTGGCTGCCTACTTGGTGTAAAGCTTTTGATGAAGCTCATGACGAATGGGAAATCGAATTTACTTATGAAGTATGTGGCGAAGGTGATGCAGGTACCACTGTTACCAAGGACCCTTCCGCTGCAGGTGATGTTTATTTCTATGCAAATGACCAGCTGGGAACTCTGCTGCAGGCAAACGCTATCTCCCGTCTGGGCGGCGATGTTCTGAAGCAGATCGAAGCTGACAATACCGCTGAGATGGTAGCTTCCGTTACTTCCGGCGAAGGCGTTTACGGTGTTCCTTTCACCACCAACACCTGGTTTATGTATTATGATAAGTCTGTCTTCTCTGAGGACGACGTTAAGTCTCTTGACAAGATGCTGGAAGTTGCAGGAGAAAAGGGCAAGAAGGTATCCTTCCCTCTGACCACCGGTTGGTATTTTGCTTCCTGGTACGTAGCTAACGGCGGTACCATGTTCGAAGACGGCACCAACGGTGCTGCAGGTATCCAGTTCGGTAAGGACAACGGTGGTGTTGAAGTTACCAATTACCTTGTAGATCTGGTTGCTAACAAGAACTTCCTGAACGATGTAGGCGGTGCAGGTCTCTCCGGTCTCGGCGATGGTACTGTTGCATGTTACTTCTCCGGCACATGGGATGCTTCCAAGGTTAAGGATGCTCTGGGCGACAACTGGGCAGCTACCGTTCCTCCCACCATCACCATCAACGGCGAAGCTAAGCAGCTTATGTCCTTCGGTGGTTCCAAGGCTATCGGTGTAAATCCTAACTGTGAGAATCCTAAGGCTGCTGCAGCTTTAGCTGCATGGCTTGGCTCTGCTGATGCTCAGCTGGCTCACTATGAGTTCAACGGTACCGCTCCTGTTTCTGTAGAGCTGATGACCAAGAACTCTGAGATTTCTTCCAACCCTTCCTTCAAGGCAGCTGTTGATACCGTAGGTACCGCTTCTATCGCACAGCCTTCCATCCCTGAGATGGGTGCTTTCTGGGGCGCTGCTGAAGCTATGGGTAATGCTATCTACAATGGCGAAGTTACTCATGACAACGCTGAACAGAAAACTGCTGACTTCAATGTATCATTGAACGAACAGGGTCTGTAATCTTTCGATTTTGATAAACTGAAAGACTATGGGCGGAGGCCTGATCAAACCGGCCTCCGCCTTTTTAGACTTAATATGATGGAAGGTAATTGATATCTTTTGGAAGGGGTAAGGTAAAGTGTCAACAAAGAAAATAAAGAAGACAGCACCTGCGCAGCGGATAGCGGCAGAATCCGATTCCCTGTTTGGTGCATTGAAAAACGGCGGTCCGGTTATCTGGCTTTCCTGCCTGATCATGGGTTTCGCCAATATGATGTCCGGCCAGATGATCAAGGGACTTTTGTTCCTGTTGATCGAGATTGTCGGAATTGTTTTTTTGGTCATCCCCAAGGGTGGCTTTCACTGGATTTCCATGCTTCCCGGCTTGGGCGACAAGGTGATGACGGAAGAGTGGAACGATGAAAAGGGCGTATATGAGTACGTCATGGGCGACAACTCTCAGCTGATTTTGCTTTACGGTGTTGCCTGCATCTGCATTATTTTGATATTGATCGTTGTCTGGAGAGCTTCCGTGCGCAGCGGCTACAAGGCAATGTACCTTAAGAACAGTGGCAAATACGTTCCGACTTTCAGAGATGACGTCGGATCTCTGTTCAATGAGAATATTCACAAGACTCTCATGAGTATGCCTGTTCTTTTCCTGGGCGTCTTCACAATCATTCCTCTTATTTACATGATGTGTATGGCGTTCACCAACTATTCCAAAACAGGAGACCATCTGATCCTGTTTGACTGGGTAGGTTTTGAGAATTTTATCAATTTGTTTAATCCTAATTCCTCGGTTGGTAAGCAGTTTTTTGAGGTTCTGATCTGGACTCTGGTTTGGGCGGTATTTGCAACTTTCCTGAACTTCTTTATGGGTACCATCGTGGCGATCCTGATCAACCGTAAGGGCACGAAACTGAAGGGTCTCTGGAGAGGGCTTCTGTCCCTGACCATTGCCGTTCCTCAGTTCGTTTCCCTGATGATCATCAACTCTATGCTGCAGCCGGACGGTATCATTAACCGTATGCTTCAGAATTGGGACATATTGGCGGAAGGGGTAAAGCTTCCGTTCCTGACCAATGCCACTTGGGCTAGAGTTACTGTAATTATTGTCAATCTGTGGGTGGGTATTCCTTATACCATCATGCAGGTGACCGGTATTCTGAAGAACATTCCTGCGGAACAGTATGAGGCAGCCAGTCTTGACGGCGCCAATGCGTTCCAGCAGTTTAAAAACATTACACTCCCTTACATGCTGTTTGTTATGACACCGTATCTGATCACGCAGTTTACCGGTAACATTAACAACTTCAATGTAATCTATCTGACCACCCGCGGTTATCCCATCGGCGTAGGTGAGACGGCAGGTGCCACGGATCTTTTGGTTACCTGGCTGTATAAGCTGTCGGTAGATAAACAGGAGTACAATATGGCTGCTGTCATAGGTATCTTTACATTCATCGTGCTGAGTATCGTCTCCCTCGTGACCTATCGAAGCACAGGATCTTATAAGAATGAGGAGGGCTTTAAATGATGAAAAAGAAATCTGCTCCCCTGAGAAGTCGCCGCTTTGTGGCGGATACCGCAACCCATGTTTTCCTTGCGGTTATGTGTCTTGTATGGATCATTCCCTTTGTCTGGCTGCTTGCACAGAGCTTTCGTGCAGACAAGGGACAGTATATTTCCACATTCTTTCCTACGTCATATACGTTTGACAACTATGTAAAGCTATTTACGGATAAGACCATTATCGACTTTCCCCGTATGTTTATGAACACACTGTTCATTGCGATCTGCACCTGTATTATAAGTACCTTCTTTGTGCTGGGTGTATCCTACTGTACCAGCCGTGTGAAGTGGAAGATGCGCAGACCCTATATGAATTTGGCTATGATCATTAATCTGTTCCCCGGGTTTATGTCCATGGTTGCAGTGTACTTCCTGTTGAAGGCATTGGGAATGACTGAAGGTGACAAGGTATATCTTGCATTGATTATCTGTTTTTCCTCCGGTGCCGGAACGGGCTTCTTCGTCATGAAGGGTTACATGGATACGATTCCCAAGGCCATTGACGAAGCTGCTTTCTTAGACGGTGCCACCAGATGGCAGACTTTTATCAAGGTAACGATACCGCTTTGTAAGCCTATCATCGTATATCAGATTATTACCTCTTTCATGGGACCTTGGGTAGACTTTGTATTTGCAAAGACCATTGTGGGCGCCCAGTCCAAGTATTTTACCGTCTCCATCGGATTGTTCAACATGCTGGAGAAGGAATATGTATTTGACTGGTTTACCAGGTTCTGCGCAGGCGCTGTGCTGGTTTCCATTCCTATCGCTCTGCTGTTTATATACACCCAGAGATTCTATCAGGAAGCCATGAGCGGCAGTGTAAAGGGTTAATGCCTATGAAAATAAGAGCACGCATATTGTGCCTGCTTTTGTCAGTTCTGCTTCTTGTTGGCTGTGCCAATAATGATTCTGATTCCGCTCCTGATTCCTCAGGAGCGGTTTTGGCAACAGAGGCAGTAAAGACAGAACAGGCTTTGAAAGAAATCAGAGCATTGGGCGAGAGCCCCGATGACAATTACCGCACCTTTTATGAGATCTTTGTTTATTCCTATTGCGACTCCAATGGGGACGGGATCGGTGATCTGAAGGGTGTGATCTCTAAACTGGACTATCTTGAGAAACTGGGAGTTGGCGGGATCTGGCTGATGCCCATCCATCCCAGCACCACCTATCATAAGTACAATGTTTCCGATTATTATGCCATTGACCCGGCTTACGGAACGATGGAGGATTTTGAGGAACTGATCAGAGAATGCAATGCCCGGGATATTCGGGTGATCGTCGATTTGGTGGTTAACCACACAGGCTCCGAGCATGCCTGGTTTAAGGAAGCCACAGATTACCTGAAAGGTCTGCCCAAGGGAAAAGAACCGGATGTGTCAGAATGCAAGTATCTGGACTATTATTTCTTCTCGAAGGAGTCCGCTGGCAATGGCTCCCGCCCCGTAGAAGGTACTGAATGGTACTACGAAGGCATGTTTGATTATGCCATGCCGGATCTGAATCTGGGCAGTGACAGTGTTCGGGCCGAAATCAAAGACATTATGAAGTTCTGGCTGGACAAGGGTGTTGCCGGCTTTCGTCTGGATGCGGCAAAGGAGTTTTATACCGGTCAGATCAGCAAAAACGTGGAAGTTTTAAACTGGCTGCAGCAGACTGCTACATCGCTGAAGCCGGATTGTTATCTGGTGGCTGAGGTTTGGGAAACCTTTTCTCAGATTGCGGGCTACTATGAGAGCGGTATCACCAGTATTTTCAATTTTGCGTTTGGCAACAATGATGGTAAGATTGTAAAGGTACTGCAGGGAGCCGGAAATGCTTCCGTGGTAAGCACCTATGCCACGGCGCTGGAAAAGGCGGACACGGCATACAGGGCGAACAACCCTGATTATATCGATGCTCCCTTCCTGAGCAATCACGATGTAGGCAGGATCGCCGGATTTGTCAGCCGGGACGAGAACAAGATTAAGCTTGCCGGCGCCATGAATCTTTTCATGAGCGGCAGTGCCTTCATCTATTACGGTGAAGAAATCGGAATGCCAGGCAGTGGAAATGACCCGTCCAAGCGGGCACCTATGTATTGGAATGTGGCCAGAGACAACGGAACCACCGATCTGCCTCCGGAGTGCGAGCTTCCGGAAAGCTATCCCTTGGGTAGTGTGGAAGAGCAGGAAAATGATGATTCTTCTGTGTACAACTACTATCGTCAGGCTATTGCCATCCGCAATGCTTTGCCGGTGATCTCTCACGGGATTCCGACTGCAGAGACTGCGCTGAATGTAGGATGTGTGTCTGCGTACCGTAAGACCTGGGAAGAAGATACTTGTATCATTCTGATGAATATTGACCAAAATCCTGCAAAAGTAGACTTGTCCGAGTATAAAGATTGGAATATTGTTGCAAGTTTGATTGCAGACGGCGGCGAGATAGAGAAGAAAAAGGATACGTTGGAGTTACCTGCGTGGGGCGTGGCAATTCTCTTGCCCGCAAAATAAGGAGAACTGTATGAATGGGAAAACACTGAAAATATGGGGTATGATATTTGTTCTGGCAGGTGCGGTTAGCAAGAGTATATTGCAAAACGGGCTTTTGGGAATCGGAACCGTGAGCGGAACAGAGTTGATGCAGCTGATGCAGGATTCTGCCGGCGCCATGACACTGGCTACAGTCGCATTAGTGCTGCAGGCATTGGAAACCTGTGCCGTGCCGATTTTTGCGTTTACCCTAGTGGAAGGATTTGCCTATACGGCTGATTGGAAGAAGTATCTGGTGCGTATCGTCGGGCTGGCAGTGATCAGTGAGATTCCCTACAATCTGGCAATGGGACATCAGTTGATCGATTTTAGTTCCCGCAATCCTGTGTTTGGGCTTGCGTTAGGCCTGATCCTGTTATATCTCTACCGCTATTTTGTGGGAAGCAAGGCCCCTTGTGTGATCGCGTCGATTGCCGCAATTGCCTGGTCTTTCATGCTTCGGATCGAACACGGTATCCCCATGCTGTTACTGATTATCGCATTTTGGATCTTCAGAAAAAATCATTTGATCCGTGGATTTGCCGGTGCTGCGGTTGCCGCATTGTGTACCGTTGGCTCCGCATTCTATCTGGTTTCGCCCATGAGCTTCCTTATTATGCACAAGTACAGCGGCGAAAAAGGAGAGGGAAGCCGGGTAGTAAGCTACCTGACTTATCCTGTGATCCTGCTTGCAGTTGCCCTGACAGCTATGTACCTGATTTAAAAAGGGGACTCCCCGTGCTTGGTGCAGGTCTCACAGGTACGACAGTTCTATCATTTTGTCATTTGAGAAAGTGTTAGGAGTACTTGAAACTTATATAGGAAACGTTAACGCCCTGAGCGTCACATGTTTGAGCAGCTTTAGCTGCGAGTTTGTGACGTCTAGGGCGTTGTATTTCGTTTCCTATGAGAGTTTTTAGTACTCCTTGCACTTTCGAAACTGCAAAATGATAGAACTGCCGTACCTGTGAGGCCTGCACCAAGCCCGGGGAGTTCTTTTATCAAATCAGATAGATGGCTGTCTGGTTCTAATGTTTCTTCAGGGCGGCTATTCTGTATTCCCGCGGGGTGATACCGTATCTTGCCTTGAATTGGCGGTTGAAATTGGCCAAAGATTCGAAGCCGGTTTCTCCGGCGATGGTAAGTACCTTGTGATTGGTGAAGCGGAGTTTCTCAGCCGCTGCATCCAGACGGCACTTGTTTACGTAATTACTGAAGCTTGTGCCGGTATGCTCCCGGAACCAACGCATAAAATGGCTGGTGCTGAAACCGCAGCTTTCTGCGGCCTGTGTCACTGTGACCTTCTCGGAAAAGTTCTCCTGCACCAGTTTGAGTACCAGTTTGAGCCGCTGTGTATCCTGGGATTCCCCGGCCGGGGGATTGGGTTGCATGCGGATCAGATAAAGAAGAAGTTGCAGCATGGCTGCTTTGACACCAATCTCATAAGCCAGATCCTTTTCTTCACAGAGAGTCTCCGTAAGCTGGAGGCATCGGGAAATCTCCGGATAGTTGGGGTGGTCCGGACTTATGAGAAAGGGAGCCAGCAACTGTCCGTTTCCCAGAGGGATCAGATATTGCTGGGTACAGGCATCTGACGCGCCGGAACCGAGAATGTCTGTCTGAAAAATGAAATTCTCATATTCCATCACATGACCGACATCGTAGCCCATGGCGTGCAGGGTCTGGGGAGGAATGATGAAAATGTCACCTGCGTGGGCAGTGAAGTGCGTATTGTCCAGCTGTACCCGTCCCTGTCCTTTTTTGACATAAATCAACTCCATGCTTGTGTGCCAGTGAAGGGCGACTGAGGGAAAATCCTTGGGGATGGTGCAGGGATAAATCGTAAAAGGAAACAGGAGACTTCCGTGTAGCTTGGTTTCCTGTAAATGCTGAGAACCGGATTGAAACATACTTACCTCCAAACAAACACAATATGATAGAATTATATCAGAAATTGGTAAAAAATGCGAGGATTATTTGCGAGGAATAATTTTATAATATCATTGGATAATATATCCGTAAAATATTCCTGCACATAGGAGGAAACGAGCGTATGACGAGTATTATAGAAAAAGAATTGACTGATCTTTGCGGTGCTACAGTCCGGGAAGCAACCAATGAACAGCTGTATCTTGGACTGCTTCAGCTGGTGGACAGAGAGGCACAGAAAAGAGTCCGGGCGGTGGAAGGCCGTAAACTCTATTATATTTCTGCAGAGTTTCTGATCGGCAAGCTGCTTAGCAACAATCTGATTAACCTGGGGCTGTACGATCAGGTAAAAACTTGCCTGGAACAGAATGGAAAGGTGTTGGCGGAGCTGGAGGAACTGGAAGCCGAAGCAAGCCTGGGAAATGGCGGTTTGGGACGTCTGGCAGCATGTTTTCTGGATTCGATGGCTACTTTGAATCTGCCCGGAGACGGTATTGGCCTTCGTTATCATTGCGGCCTGTTCCGTCAGCGTTTTGAAAAGGAATTGCAGTTTGAAACGCCGGACTACTGGCTTTCGGGAAACAGTTGGGCTAAGCCGACAGACAGGGTTTATCCGGTGGTACTTGCAGGCAAAACCTATCAGGCGCGACTGTATCAGCTGGCTGTCACAGGTTACAACGGCCGCACCAATCAGTTGAACCTGTTTGATCTGGATACGGTTGAAGAAAGCCTGATCGGAGAAGGGATCAGCTTTGACAAAAATGAGATAGAAAAGAATCTGACCCTGTTTTTGTATCCGGATGATTCTGATGAGGCGGGCAGGATGCTTCGTGTGTACCAGCAGTATCTTATGGTCAGCGCCGGCACCCAGCTGATCCTGGAAGAAAGCATTGCCAGAGGATCTGATCTTCATAATCTTGCCGATTATGCGGCGATCCAGATCAATGACACCCATCCCAGCATGGTGATCCCGGAGCTGATCCGATTGCTTTCGGAGCGGGGAATCGGTTTCGAAGAAGCAGTTTCCATTGTGACAGATACTTGTGCATATACCAATCATACGATTTTGGCAGAAGCGCTGGAAACATGGCCCAGACATTATCTTGAGACGGTTGTTCCTCAACTGATGTCGATCATTGAGCGGCTGAATGCCATGGCACAAAGTCGTACAGAGGACAGGAGCACTGATATTATTGACGGGCAGAACCGGATCCATATGGCGCACATGGATATTCATTTTACCCATTCCACCAACGGCGTGGCGGCACTGCACACGGAGATTCTGAAAAATAGTGAACTTTCCAATTTCTACCGGCTCTATCCGGATAAATTCAACAATAAAACCAACGGAATTACCTTCCGCCGTTGGTTGTTATCTTGTAATCCCGGACTGGCAGAGCAGGTGGAACAGTTGATTGGTGACGGTTTCAAAAAGGATGCCGGAGAACTGGAAAAGCTTCTTGCGTTTGTGAATGAGGAAGAGGTGCTTCGCCGCTTTGCGCAGATTAAAAGGGAAAACAAAAAAGCGTTGGCCGTGTGGCTGCAAAAGACGCAGAACGTGGTCATTAACCCTAATGCCATGTTTTCCATTCAGTCCAAACGGCTTCACGAATATAAGAGACAACAGCTGAATCTGCTGTATCTGATCCATCAGTATTTTGAGATCAAGGCGGGCAATGTGCCGGCAGTTCCTCTTGTGAGTATCTTCGGTGCAAAAGCGGCACCTGCCTATGTTATTGCAAAAGATATCATTCACGCACTGCGGGTGCTGTCCCGGGTGATCGAGGAGGACCCGGTGGTTTCCAGATGGATGCAGGTTGTGTTTATAGAAAACTATAATGTAACTGCAGCAGAAAAAATGATCCCGGCCTGTGATCTGTCTGAGCAGATCAGTCTGGCCAGCAAGGAAGCCAGCGGTACCGGAAATATGAAATTTATGCTGAACGGTGCGGTAACTTTGGGTACCATGGATGGAGCAAATGTGGAAATTGCACAGCAGGTAGGCAGGGACAATATCTATATATTCGGGCAGACCTCCGACCAGGTGATTCACAGGTATGCAGTGGGCGATTACAGCGCAAAGCAGTGGTACGAAGGAGATCCCAATATTGCAAGAGCCATCGATTTTCTGGTCTCCGAAGAAATGCTTGCCGTTGGCAGCGGAGAGAATCTTTATCGCTTGCGAAACGAACTGATCTATAAAGACTGGTTCCAGACGTTGCCGGACTTTAATGCCTATGTGGTCCGCAAACAGCAGGCGGTAAACGATTATGCGAAGAATCCGCAAAAGTGGCAGAAAATGTGTCTGATCAATATTGCAAAGGCAGGATTCTTCTCCAGTGACCGTACCATCGCTGAATATAACAGAGATATCTGGCATCTGTAAGTGTTTGGTAAAAGGTGTCCCCCCTGCAGTAATGTCCCTGTAGGGGGGCTGCCGACAGTTTACAGTTAAGACAAAATGACGGAAGACCGTATTCCTATAACGGCACGCTCTCGCTCCGTGAAAAAGCGCAGCGGACGCTAGGCTCGAAAGGACCTCGCCAAGCGCTGGCGTTTTTCAAGGGCCTTTTATAGGAATACGGTCTTCCGTCATTTTGTTTTAACTGTAAACTGCCGGCGGCGCCTGTGAAATGACACTACCACAGGGGCCCCCTTTTTTGGTGCTCGGTTTGTGATATCTTTCTTTACTTTTTCCACAGCTGATGTTATCATGTAAGTAAATTACAAAATGTTGTAAAATTGAGTTGAATTGTGTTTTTTTAGATCATGTACATGGGTAATGCCATGTCGGGAGGAGATGCAGTAAATGGCAGAGACAGTATGGCAGGCATTTCCGGTGACAGAACAAATCCGGATTCCGGAACTATTTTCGTTTTTTCGGAATTATTATGAAGAGGGATATGAATTTTCCGGGGAGACTCATAATTTTTGGGAATGTCTCTACGTTCTGAGCGGTGAGGTCTGTGTCTCGGCGGACGAAAATGTTTATAACCTGACAGCAGGCGAGATTGTGTTTCATAAGCCCATGTCTCTTCACAAGTTTATTGTGACCGGACAGGGAGGCGCCGAGCTTTTGATCTTTTCGTATTCTGCGCAGGGACCTTTGTCAGTGTGGCTGCGCGACAAAGTGTTTGCTTTGTCTGAGGCACAAAAGGCAATCATCGGCTCAATGCTTGGGTACATACAGTCTCTGGATGCTTCCGGGGAAGCTGCCTGCAGGGAATATAAGTATCTGGTTCCCTATCTGCATATTTCCAATTATCGGCAGATGATCGTCACTTATTTGTATCAGTTGTTCCTGATGCTTTCCGACGATGGCGTCATAGCTGATGTGTCCTCGGCCCCGGATGCCGTCACCTTCGGTAAGGCCATCAGTTATCTTAACAGCAATCTGGACAGGCAGCCGTCTGTCCTGGAGATTGCACGGTTCTGTAATGTGAGCGAGGCGGGACTGAAGCGTATTTTTCATAAATATGCCGGTATCGGTGTTCACAAATATATTCTCAGGTTGAAAATCAAAGCTGCCGTGGAGCTTTTACAGGATGGAGAGAGTGTAAGTCTTGTGGCCGGGAAGTTAGGATTTAGCAGTCAGAGCTATTTTTCAAAGGCGTTTAAGCGGGAGACCGGGAAAAATCCTTCGGATTGTAAAAATGGGTATACTGACCTGAAATGACATTTTAAATATCTGTTTGTTCATGGATATTACCTTTTTGCTGTGTTATAGTGGATAGGAGAGCCAAAAAATAATAATACGGGTTAATGGAGGGATTGACATGAATACAGAGTTGTTGATCATGGCAGCAGGTATGGGAAGCCGCTTCGGCGGATTGAAGCAGATAGAGCCTATCGGACCGAATGGCGAGATCATTCTCGACTTTTCGGTATATGACGCGGTAGAAGCCGGTTTTAACAAGGCAGTGATTGTCATTAAGAAAGAAATCGAGAAGGAATTCCGCATAGCCTGCGGTAAAAGAATCGAGAAGATGATCGATGTGGAATATGTTTTCCAGGAGCTGGACAGACTGCCGGCAGGATTCCGTCTTCCGGCTGAAAGAACAAAACCTTGGGGAACCGGTCATGCCGTCTTGTGCGCAAAGGATAAGATCACATCACCGTTTGCGGTAATCAATGCTGATGACTTTTACGGGCAGAGCTCTTATCAGCTCATTGCTGATTGGCTGAAAAACAGGAAAGAAATGTGTATGGTAGGCTACAAGCTGGGCAATACCCTGAGCGAAAACGGAAAGGTCTCACGCGGTGTGTGCAGCGTATCAGACGGTTATCTCACTGATATTGTGGAACACACGGCACTGGATAAGGATAGCGGCATTCCTCTTGATACCATCGTTTCCATGAACATGTGGGGGCTGGATCCTGATATTTTCCCTTATCTGGAGAAAGAGTTTGAACTGTTTTTGAAGGACAATATTACCGTTCCCAAAGCGGAATTTTTCCTGCCGAGTGTGGTGAATAAGCGCATGCGCCAGGAAAATATGCCCGTCAGAGTGCTGGAGTCACCGGAACGGTGGTATGGTGTGACGTATCGTGAAGATATGCCCTGTGTACAAAAAGCAATGTGCCATATCATTGCACGGAGAAAAGGATAAAAAGCGATGAAAAAAGACAATAACGATCTTGGATTTATTTTGAATCAGTTTGACTTAAATGTAGAGGTGGAGCCGTACGGAAACGGTCATATCAACGATACCTATCTGGTGAATCCGCAGAAGTATATCCTGCAGCGGATCAATACAAAAATCTTTAAAAAACCGGATGAATTGATGGAGAACATTGCCAATGTAACTGCATTTTTGCGGGAAAAGATCAGTGCGGAGGGCGGCGATCCGGACAGAGAGACGCTCACGGTGATCCCTACAAAGGATGGAAAAAGATATTTCAGGGCAGATGAGCAGAATGCTTACCGCGTTTACATATTTATTTCGGATACCAAGTCTATTGAGGACAGTAAGACGCCGGAGGATCTTTATGAAGCCGGTGTGGGCTTCGGTCATTTCCAGAGACTGCTTCAAGATTTTCCGGTAGAAAAATTATATGAGACCATTCCGGATTTTCACCACACCCCCAAACGTGTGGAGGCATTGAAGGAGGCTGTAAGTAAGGATCTTGCCGGGCGCGCAGCAAGTGTTCAGGCTGAGATCGCTTTTGCCCTGGAACATGCGTCTTGGGCTGATACTGTGGTAAAAGGGATTGAAAACGGTGTCATTCCTGTTCGCGTGACTCACAATGATACGAAAATCAATAATATCCTGTTCGATAATGAGAGTGGGAAAGCGGTCTGTGTCATAGATCTGGATACTGTTATGCCGGGAAGTATGCTTTATGATTTTGGCGATGCCCTGCGTATGGGCGGTTCCACCGGAGCTGAGGATGAAACGGATCTTGACAAGGTGTGGTTTGATGTAAAGGCTTTTGAGGCCTTTGCAAAAGGATACCTGAGCGAGATGAAGGGCTCCCTGACTGAGACGGAAATGGCACTGCTTCCTCTTTCCGTAAAGCTTATGACTTATGAATGCGGCATCAGATTTCTCACGGACTATCTGAACGGGGATACCTACTTTAAGATTCACAGGGAACACCATAATCTGGACAGAGCAAGGAATCAGTTTAAGCTGGTTGCGGACATTTTCCGCAAAGAAGAACGGCTGATGGATATCGTTAGAACATTAAAATAAAGGGGTGGAACTATGAAAAACATCAAGAAGGCAACAATTGTAAATCCGGAGAGATACACGGACGGAACCAGAATGACCAAAGAAGTGCTGGAGGCTGCATTGGAAGCTGCTCTGATAAAGATTGATAAGCTGTGGGAAGACGTACATGGTAACTTCGCAAGTCCTGCAAGTTTTAATAATGTCTATAGGGAAGAACTCAATTACGGTACCGGCGGCTGGAACACCGGATTCTGGACAGGAATGCTGTGGCTGGCATATGAGGCCACCGGTGATGAGAAGTATAAGGAGCACGCGTTGTCTCACATTCCTTCTTTTTATCAGAGAATTGATGAGAAGGTGGGTGTCAATCATCATGATATGGGATTTTTATATGTTCCTTCCTGCGTGGCTGCATATAAGCTTTCCGGCGACGAACAGGCAAAGCAGGCAGCGTTAAAAGCGGCAGACCACCTTCTTACCAGATATATTGAAAAAGGCGGTTACATTCAGGCCTGGGGCAATGTGGGAGATCAGCCCAGACTGATCATAGACTGTATGAACAATATTCCGCTTTTATACTGGGCGTCTGAAGTTACCGGCGATGGCAATTATTATGACAAGGCATATAGCCACGCCAGAGCTACGATCAACAATATCGTGCGTCCTGATGCTTCCACACATCACACCTTTTATTTCCATGCGGATGGTTCCCCTGACAGAGGAGTTACCGCCCAGGGCGCTCATGACGATTCCTGCTGGGCGAGAGGACAGGCGTGGATCATAAGCGGACTGCCCCTTTCCTACAAATATACCCATGATGAAGATATGGTCGGTCTCTTTGAGAAGGTGGCAAATTACTTTATCAATCATCTGCCGGAAGACTTTGTGCCTTTCTGGGATCTGGATTTTACAGACGGGGACGATGAACCCAGGGACAGCTCCTCCGCATCTATCGCAGTATGCGGTTTTCTGGAGATGCTGCCTTATATAAAGGATGCAGAACTTAAGAAGATTTACGAGGGTGTAGTTGATAAGATCATGTATTCCCTCTATGAGAATTACAGCACCAAGGATACTCCGGAGTCCAACGGTCTGCTTCTCCACGCAGTATACGGGAAACCCCAGAATAATGGCGTGGATGAGTGTAACATCTGGGGCTGCTATTATTACATGGAGGCACTTGTCCGCATGCTGAAAGGCACGAAAGCCTACTGGTAATTGCCAAGGAACGGCGTTTTTCAAGGGCCTTTTATACGTATCCTATGTTGTCCTTTGGCATTTTGCGCGGACTGTGTTCCGGTCTCAACCGGCTGATACGGAGTGTCAGCGGTGGCGCAATTGAAATAGTTCATGATAATTGAAAAATAGTCTGCGATAATTGTGAAATGACATCTTGAATAAAAAACGATCATGTTATATAATTAAGAAAAACTTATCATATACGGAGGATGATATTATGGCTTTTTGTGAGAAGTGTGGAAAACCGTTGGAAGATGGTCAGAAATGTACTTGTGAAGCGGCAGCACCTCAGGCTCCTGTTGAGAACGCAGCACCCAAGGCTCCTGTACAGAGCAAGGGCAAAGGAAAGGGTAAGGTTGGTCTGATCGCTGTGGCAGCAGTGATCGTGGTTGTTCTTTTGATCTCTTTGCTTACCGGTGGCAAGGGATATATGTCTCCTGTTAATGACTTTATGTCTGCAGTGAACAAGAAGAGCACCGATATGGTGAAGCTTTACACCAGCCTGATGCCTGATTTTGCGGCAAAGCAGTTTAATAATGTGTATAAGCAGGCACTGAAGGTAGTTGAAGATGCAGCTGACGACATGGAAGATTATAAAGAAGATCTGGAAGAGATTTACGAGGATTCTGTAGATGAGTACGGCAAGTGGAAGCTGACCTTCGAGAAGAAGTCCGCTAAGAAGATTGATAAGGATGATCTGGAAGATCTTCAGGACGAGTGCGAATCCTATTATGAGAACTATATGGAAAGCTCCATTGAGTATTTAGAAGAGGTTCTTGATGATGAGGATTATCTGGAAGACTACGCAGATATGCTCGATATCAAGGAGAAACAGGCAAAGTCCCTGATCAAGGCTATGATCAAGTATTATAAGTCCTTTGAGAATCTTAAGGTTTCTGCAGGTTACGAAGTAAAAGGTAAGTTTGTGATCAAGGCAGACGACGAGTTCAAGAGTGAGAGAGTGACTTTCACCGTGCTTAAGGTAAACGGCGACTGGACTTACTACGGTATTACTGATGGCGATCTGTACTTCGACGATTACTATGGCTACTTTGATTTCATCGAAGAAGCACTTTACGATGACGCTCTGTTCAGCAATATCAGCTTCTAATTGATTTTCAGGAATATCCTATTTGAGTTTTAATGCAAACATAAACGGAGGTGTGCTTGGTGGCACACCTCCGTTTTTTGTGGGTTCTTGTGTTTGTCTTACAGATTGAAATATCTCTGGAATTCAGCAGGGTGAGGAATTTTGGCCATCTCAAGGCACTCTTTTCTCTTGGTGGCGATGAAATTCTTGATCAGATGCTCAGGGAATACACCGCCGGCGGTGAGATAATCGTGGTCTGCTTCCAGCGCATCCAAAGCATCCTCCAGTCTGGTGGGAAGGGAGGAGAGCTTTGCCTTTTCTTCCTCGGGAAGGTTGTAGAGGTTCATATCGTAAGGACCCCAGCCGTTTGCGTGAGGATCGATTTTGTTCTTTACACCGTCAAGTCCTGCCATCAGGATGGCTGCATAGCACAGATAAGGATTGCAGGTGGCGTCGGGGTTACGAAGTTCGAACCTTCTCAGGGCAGGTGTCTTGGCATAGGCGGGGATACGGATCACGGCACTGCGGTTGGAGGTTGCATATCCTACGGTGACAGGTGCCTCGAATCCGGGCACCAGACGCTTGAAGGAGTTGGTGCTGGGATTGGTCAGGGCACAGAGAGAGGAAATGTGTTTTAACAGTCCGCCCATGAAATAGTGTGCAGTCTCGCTTAAATGGGAGTAGCCGTTGTCATCTGAGAACACGGGCTCTCCGTCCTTTAACAAAAGCATATGAACATGCATACCGTTGCCGGCCTCACCGTAAACAGGCTTTGGCATAAAAGTTGCCACTTTGCCGTATTTTAAAGCGGTATTGTGAATGATATATTTGATCATCATGGTATTGTCAGCCATCTTGGACATCTGTCCCAGCATGGGCTCAATCTCAAACTGACCGGCAGCACCTACCTCAGGATGGTGATATTTGATGGGAATGCCTGCCTTCTGCATTTCCAGACACATTTCGGAACGGCACTCATAAGAGGTGTCCAGAGGCTTTGCCACATGGTAAGCTTTCTGGTGTGCCACGATAGTTCCTTTGCCTTCGATATCGCTGTTCCAGTAAGCCTGGGAAGTATCCAGATTAAGTGAAATATTGTTGGGATTCACGGACCAGCCCACGTTGTCGAAGAGGTGGAATTCAAATTCCGGAAGGATCAGCATGGTATCGGCGATACCGGTATCTTTCATATACTGCTCCGCTGCAAGAACGATATTGCGGGGGTACTGGCTAAGGGGTCTGTTCTCCGGATAATCGATGACCATGGCATTGCCGGTCAGCGATAAGGTGGGGATGGAACAGAAAGGGTCTACCATGGCGGTATCCAGATCGGGGATAAATACCATGTCGCTTTTTTCAACTACTGCATAACCGTAGTTGGAAGCATCAAAACCGATCCCATCTTTTAGGGTGTCGGCAGTAAACTGCTCTGCGGGAATGGTGACATGGCGGAATTGACCGTTGATATCCACAATCTTAAAGTCAACCATCTGAATGTCGTTGTTTTTGATTAAATCCATTACATCTTGTACACTTCTAGACATTTGTTTCCTCCAAAATAAAAATAGATTCGGGCAAGCTTTGCTCTTATTATCAGCATACTAAAAAAAGTTGAAAAATGCAAGAAAATGTGTAAGGTACTGAGAGGAATGGAAGAAATCTCCCGGTTATTACAATTGACTGCCTATGACCGAAGTGCTATAATGAACAAAAGATAATTTGAAAAGTTTTGTGATTATTTTATGATAGGAGGAGGGCTACCAATGAGTAAAGTGTGCGGTAATTGTGGCGCAGTTTTGTCGGATGAAGCGCGATTCTGCGGCAAATGCGGAACACCGGCGGAAGCACAGATGTCAGCGGTGGAGCAGGTAGTGGAGGCGGAGCCGGCGACAGAAGAAGTGCAGGAAGCTCCGGAAGTGCAGGAAACTCCGGAAGTGCAGGAAACTTCGGAAGTGCAGGAAACTTTGGAAGTGCAGGAAACTCCGGTGATGCCGGAAGTGCAGGAGGCTGTTTCCGGGGAGGATCCGAAGAAAGAGAAGAAGGCCGGGAAAGAGAAAAAAGGGGGACACAGAGTGCTGCGCGGCATATTGACTGCTTTCCTCTGTATTCTGCTGTTTGTAACCGGAGTGATGACGTCCATAACGTTTTCAGCCCGCCGTTTTGTTTCAAAGTCCAACCTGTCTTCCGTGATAGAGGAGATGGATTTCAGTAAATTGAGAACCGGTTTTATTTCGGGTAACGGCAAGAGAGAGACGCTCCCCGAGATGTTGTATAATGAGAGTACATATGTACAGAAGCAGTTTTATACGGTTGATGATCTTGAGAGGCTTGTAAACGAAGACTTTTTGAAGGAATTTATCACAGAACAGCTGTTACAGTATGTGGAAGATCTGTTCTATGTTACCGGTGAGGGTGTTATCGAGACAGAAGAAGTGTCAGATCTGTTTAAAGATAACAAAGATACATTCAATCAGATCCTTGGGGTAGACTGGACAGACGAGGCATATGAGCATCTTGCGGATTATGTGACATTCGGCGGTCTGGAAGAGGTCTCCGATCTTTCAGAGTACAGAGATTCCAACAGTGGTGTGTTCTGGGCCATGAGGATAGGCTTCTCCTATCTGGGAATCGCTCTGTTTGTCATTTTGATGGTCCTGTTCACCTGGGCAGTCCTCGCGGCTAACCGGGGAGGGAACGGCGGTTACTATGGGGTGAGTATATGCTATACACTCCTTGCCCTGATTCAGCTGGGAATTGGTGTCTTTACCATGTTTGCACCGAATATTCTGAATAACGCGATCCCTGTAGGAACGGATTTTTATGAAGTGATCCTGGCTCCCATCAGAACGAATGGACTGATCATGGGCTGTGTTTATCAGGTATTTGCGCTGATCATGATCATAGTTGCAGTAGTCAGAAATATCATTGCCAAAGTGAAAAATAAGAAGAACATTACAGATGAATATAAGGAGGATGAAGGAAATGTTTTGTAAGAATTGCGGAACACAGATAAATGACGGCGATCTGTTTTGTGTTAAGTGCGGCAAGCGTGTGGAAGCGGAAGCAGCGGCAGAACCTGAAGTGAAGGCAGAAGCACCGGAGAATAAGGGACCGGCAACGGAAACGGCTCAGGCTCCGAAACAAGCAACTCCTGTCAAAAAGAAAAGAAAACTGTGGAAAGTTCTGGTTCCCGTGGCTGCAGTAGTGGCAGCGGCATCGGTGCTGGTTGCTTTCAACTTCACCAAGGTATCCAATTTTGTGACGAAGACAGTGCTTCCTGCAGATAAGTATTACAGTAAGGTGGAAGAGACTCAGATCAGTGAACTTGCTTCTTCCATTGCTGTTTCCTATGAGAAATCTCTGAAGAACAGTGTTGATCTGACCGATATGGGTGTGGATACGGCTATTACACTGGAACTGGGCAAGGATGCCAGAGATCTTGTGGCAAATTATCTTGGCGCGGCTGACGCCGAGTGGCTCGAAAAAATCGGCCTGGATCTCAATGTTTCCATGAAAGACAATGTATTCGGGGCAACGATCGGGGCGCTTCTTGGCGATGATCAGCTGATTTCAGCGGAAGCGCTTATGGATATGGAAAATGCGGCAGTTTATTTCCTGCTTCCGGAACTTAGCACCAGCTATATCGGTGTTGATGTGGGGTATACAGACGTGAGCAGTTACCTTGACTCCGGAAGTTACAGTGAACTTGCGGGCGTTTACGATGATCTCATGAAAGCAATGCCGGATGCGGAAGTGCTGGAAGAAATGCTGAACCGCTATCTCCTTGCGGCTGTCAACAGTATCGACAATGTAAAGAAGAGTACGGAAGTGCTTGAGGTGGAAGATATTGAGCAGAAATGCACCGTTCTTCGGGTGAAGCTGACTGAGAAAGATGTGCTTGGCATTGTGGAAGCAATCCTGGAAGAAGCTAAGGATGATAAGGACCTGATTAAGGTGATTACCGATTTCGCGAAGAAAGCGTCTCTGGGATACGAATTGGATGTGGATGAGATCGAAGATAATTTTGAAGAGGGAATCGAAGATCTGCTTGACAGTATCAAGGATTCCAAGGCTTATGCGGACAGTGACGGCAAGCTGATCATGCAGGTTTGGGTAAATAGTGACGGTGAAGTGGCAGGAAGAGACGTTACCTTCGAAGATTCCTATGACTCCTTTGAAATAAAGTATTATATGCCTCAGTCCGGCGAGAATTTTGCAATGGAGCTCTCTTTCTCAGACGGTTATGACACTGTTGCCGTGACCGGTGAAGGAACGAAAACAGATACCGAGATGAGCGGAGAATTCGTGATAACCGCTGCCGACATGGATCTGATTGAGGTCAAAGTTGAGGATTATCAGTATGCAGGCGCAGAAAGCGGAAGCTTTCAGGGTATATTTACCATCAAACCCACTGAAGAGCTTTGGGAACAGGCTGATCTTGGCGTACCTTCTTCCCTGATCTCCAATTTTGCTCTGGTTCTTGAAATGAGCGTGGATGAAGAAAGTGCAGAGTTTGCAATCTCTTTGGACAATAACGGCGAAATGTTTGCCAAGATCACAGCATCCTCTGCGGCAGGTTCCGCCAAAAAGGAAATCGGTACAGCCAAAGATGTGATCATGTGCGATGATGAGTACGATCTGATCGATTGGCTTATGACGGTTGACTTTGACGCATTCTTAAAGAAGATCAATGAAACGAAGCTTCCGGTTGAACTGACCGAACTGATCGAAGAGTATTGCTACGATATAGAAGAAATGCTCAGCTACTACTATTACGGTTATTAGGATGGAAGAAAAAGTGGTATCAGAACTGAATATTGTACATCTAAAAAAGAGTTATAAGAAGAAAGAAGTGTTAAAGGACATTTCCCTTAGTACAAAAAGTGGTCGCTGTGTGGGGATCCTTGGCGGAAACGGTAGCGGCAAGTCCACACTATTATCCACTCTTGCAGGTGTATTGAAGGCTGATAAGGGTGAGTTTCTCTGGCAGGGTAAAAACCTGCTGGAGAGCTCATCTTTGCGTTCTGAGTATATTGGCTATGTTCCGCAGGGACTCCCTCTGCTGGAGGAATTGTCGGCCAGAGACAATCTGCTGCTCTGGTATGAACGGGAGCAGATGGAGACTGAACTCAGGGAGGGTGTTCTCGCGATGCTGGGCATCAGAGAGTTCCTGAATGTTAACGTCTGTAAAATGTCCGGAGGTATGAAAAAACGCCTGGCAATCGGCTGTGCCGTGGCGGGCAATCCCCGGATTTTATTGATGGATGAACCGTCAGCGGCCCTGGATCTGGAGTGTAAGGAGCGGATTGTCAATTATATTCATGATTTTAAGGCACATGGGGGGACTGTTCTTTTGGCAACCCACGATGTGCAGGAGATAGAAGTGTGCGATGAATGGTATATACTGAAGGATGGAGTTTTGCATCCTTATGTATATGATGGCAACGTACACCGCCTGGTAGGAACCTTATGATGCAGAAGTGGACAAGATATTTTGGGGCACAAATAAAAAGAACTGCAAAAACCTTTCCCGGGATGCTGCTGTTTACAGCGGTACTAACCCTGGGGATGTGTCTTGTGCTGCATATTATTTTTACCCTCAATGCATCGAAAGAAGAACATCAGATTGTCAAGGTGGGTGTGGTCGGAGATGTCTCCGACACTTATCTTGGCGTGGGAATCAATGTTTTGAAGAATCTGGACACCATCAAAGGCATGATAAACGTGGAGTCCATGACGGAGCCGGAAGCCAGAGAGCTTCTGGCAGCAGGGGAAATCTATGCTTACGTTGTGATCCCGGACGGATTTATCAATTCTCTTGTGGTGGGGGAAAACAGGACGATCACTTATGTGACAACTGCTCGGGCCCAGGGACTGGGCGGCGCGCTGATGAGTGAACTCATAGCCGAGATATCGGACATGGTAACCTTGTCCCAGAATTCTGTCTATGCCATGCAGGAGTACCTGGTTGAAAACGGTATGGAAGAAGTGTTGTGGGAGGCAACGGATGATTTTAATGTGGACATTCTGGATGCTTTCTTGAGCCGCACAGATATTTATGAGATCAGACAGACCGGAATTGCCAACAGCCTTTCTCTGACGGGTTATTTTTTCTGCAGTGTGATCCTTATTTTTCTGCTGCTTGGGGGAATCAACAGTGTGTCCCTGTTCGCAAGGGAGGATGCCTCTCTGTTTAAAATCCTTCACATGAAAAAGTACGGTGCGGCCGGACAGGTGCTGTCAGAACTGCTGGCTTATGTGATCCTGATGTTTTTCAGCATATGCTGTGTTTTGGCGGCAGCAGTTTTCCTGAAGGATACCTTCGGTATCAATGTGCCGGAATGGGACGCACTGGGGGCCGGCCGGGTGAGATTTATTGTGAAATTACTGCCGGTTGTCCTGATGCTTTCGGCTTTTCAGGCATTTTTATATGAGATAGTGCCCGGGGTGGTGAACGGTGTTCTGGCACAGTTTATCAGTGCTGTCAGCCTGGCTTATATATCCGGCTGTATTTATCCCATCACCTTCTTTCCGGAGATTGTTCAAAAAGCAGCTTACTATTTGCCCACGGGAGTCGGACTGCGGTATCTTCAAAAAGGCCTTTCCGGAAGCAACGTATGGCCGGAATTACTACTGCTGTTGTTATTTGCGGCAGTCTTCGCGGCATTGCAGACATTGGAGCGGAAGCGCAGGATCGCAGGGAGATAGAGCATGATGAAAAGGATAAAAAAGATTCTGCTTTGGCAGTATATGTTAAATAAGCGTCTGCTCCGCAAAAGGGGATTTATCGTCCTTTTGTGCCTGATCCCCATCCTTGTGTGGGGGATGCAGCTTGTGTCCAAAGAAGAGAGCGGCATCATGACGATCTATCTGTGTGCGGAAGACCCCGGTGATCCGATGACGGCGCAGATTATTGAGAAGTTGAAAACAGCGGACACTGTAGTCCGCTATGTGGAAGCGGACGAAGAGACGGCGTGCAGCGCGGTGGAGAAAGGGAAGGCAGATTGCGCCTGGATTTTTAAGGATGATTTTGCAAACCGCTTAGACCGTTATGCCTCCAAAACAAAGGGGGAAAAGGAGCCTCTGATCACGATAGTGGCGATAGAGGACAGTGTTTGGCTGCAGCTGATGAGAACCTATCTTTACGGCGTTTTCTACGATCACTATGCATATTATCTCTGTGAAAATTATATTCAGGATGAGCTGTTGGCAGGAAATGAGATATCGGAGGAAGAACTGCGGGCTGATTTTGCTGAAACGGCAGTGGAAGAGAAGTTGTTTCAATCAGTTTATTTGAATCGGGAGGATATTGTATACAGAGAAGAGGAAGAGTCTTATCTGCTGCAGCCCATAAAAGGGATACTGATTGTTTTTATAGCAATCTGCGGTTTGGCTTCGGCTATTTATTACCTGCAGGATGAGAGCAAGGGGATTTTTGCGTGGATTCCCCTGCACAAGAGATTTCTTTTTGCGGGTGCTTATCACCTGGTTGCCATGGCGGATGCCGCTCTGGTGGTACTGCTTTCTCTGTTTTTGCTTCAGGGAAAGGCAATCGCCCTGAAAGAGCTACTGCTACTACTGCTGTATCTGATTTCCTGCAGTGCTTTCTGTAATCTGATCATGATTCTGCTCCGGACTCCCGGCAACATGGGAAGAAGTGTACCGCTCCTTGCCATTGTCATGCTGGTGATCTGCCCGGTCTTTTTGGATTTTGGCGTACATTTTACGGCGCAGTACCTGTTTCCTCCTGCTTACTATCTGAGAGCGTTATATGACAGTACTGTTTATTGGCATCTTGTGATATATACTGTTGTGGCCGGGATAGCCGGAATGGCGCTGTGTAAGCTCTTGCGTAGGCAGTAAAATTTTCTTAGTTGTTTTTGAGGACCCGCAGGTATGGGGACTACCGTTAAGGGCATACTTTGGTTAAAAGCAATGAATTGTGAGAGCCGGAGTATATGATAAAAAGAAAAAGAAATGCTGTCCGCCGGGCATTGGCAGCTTTGCTCCTTGTATTGTCGGGACTTGTGATCTGGACGAAAACTGCAGAGCGTTCTGCCCATATTATGCCGCAGGTGGAACGGGTTTCCATAGAGCGCATTTTGAAAAGCAGTGTCTGGGATGCCACGGATTACCGGATTTTGTCCGGCCAGACGGGGCTGTCAAAAGAGGCACTGTTTTTTATGAAAGAGCAGGGGAGGGAAAAGGAACTGTTTGCACTGCAGGAGGCGTATTTTCGGCCGGTCAGGATCGCGTGTGAACAAAACTCTGTCCTGTCCAGAGAAGAGTATGTCGTGGATGAATCGGGGAGAGCAGTGAAAGGGACAAAGATTCCCTATGTGGAAGATGGAGATATTCTGATCACGAACTGCTCCCATGTTTTGGGGTGGAGAAACGGTCACGCCGGAATGGTGGTGGACGCTTCTCGGCGGCTGGTGCTGGAAGCACAGGTGCTGGGAAGTCCTTCTGTGATTACGTCTTTAGACCACTGGGAAGAGTATCCCTCCTTTCTGGTGCTGCGGCTGCAGGGAGCAGACCGGGAAGAACGGGAAAAAATCGCGGAATATGCCGCAAAGAATCTGACGGGGATCCCTTATCATTTGACGGCAGGTTTTTTCGACAGGGGAGAGGAGGTGCCGTCCGGAACTCATTGCTCTCATCTTGTCTGGCATGTTTATATGCGGTTCGGTTATGATCTTGACAGTGACGGCGGGTGGATCGTGACCCCTAAAGATCTGGCGGAGAGTGAACTGTTGACAGTGATTCAAAAATTCGGTATCTGAGCAGGCGGGTATCTTTTCTTTTACTGAATTTTCAGAAAAAACGCTTGAAAATTTGCACGGAATATCGTATATTGTTCCTACAGACCAATTTACCCTTCTGGGGCGGAGGAAAGAAAAATGACAAAAGCTGAAATTTTGAAGAAAGAGATTTTGAGACAGTACCGCAGTGTACGTCAGTTTGCAATGGAGATGAATATTCCCTACAGCACTTTGGTGACTGCTCTGGAGCGCGGTATTGAAGGTATGGCTTATGGCACCGTGATCAAGATGTGTGACAAGCTGAGCCTGAATCCTGTGGATTTCTCTTCTTTGGAAAGAGATGCCTCTCTGGGCGCGCAGCTTCTGGAGAACAGAGTGATGCAGTATTATGTGAAATTGAATCAGACCGGCCGTGATAAGGTTCTGGAGCTGATGGATGACTTTGTACAGATCGACAAGTATAAAGTTAAAGGCAAGAGAAACAAATAATGAATAAATATGATTATCTGATAGTAGGTACCGGTCTGTTTGGATCGGTATTTGCTTATGAAATGGGAAAAATCGGTAAAAAATGCCTTGTGATCGATAAGAGGCAGAATGTTGCAGGCAACATATATACGGAAGAAAAGGAAGGAATCCGGGTACATAAGTACGGGGCCCATATCTTTCACACTTCCGACAGAAAAATTTGGGATTATGTGAATCGGTTCGCCGAATTTAACCATTATGTTAATTCACCCTTGGCGGTGTACGGGGAAGAACTCTATAATATGCCTTTTAATATGAACACTTTCAGCAAGATGTGGGGAATCCGCACGCCTGATCAGGCAAAGGAGATCATTGAGAGGCAGAAGAAGGAGTGTGCCATAGAGGTTCCCGGGAATCTGGAAGAGCAGGCACTGTCACTGGTTGGCCGTGATGTGTATGAGAAGCTGGTGAAAGGTTACACGGAAAAGCAGTGGGGCAGAGACTGCAAAGATCTGCCTGCCTTCATTATTAAGAGATTGCCGGTGCGCTTTACCTATGACAATAATTATTTTACCGACCGGTACCAGGGAATTCCCATTGGCGGTTATACCGGGATCGTGGAAAAGCTGCTTGCAGGGGCTGAGGTCCGTCTGGGTATTTCCTACAGAGAGTATCTTTCGGAAAATGCCTCAAAGGGTGAAGAAGCGGATGTGTTTGACAAGGTACTTTACACGGGCATGATTGATGAGTATTTTGATTACTGCCTGGGAGAGCTGGAATACAGGTCCTTAAGGTTTGAGGAGGAAGTGCTGACGGACTGCGATAATTTCCAGGGGAATGCGGTGGTCAATTATACCGAAAGGCAGGTGCCCTATACCAGGATCATTGAGCATAAGCATTTTGAGTTCGGCACACAGCCGTCAACGGTAATCACCAGAGAGTATCCTGCCAGATGGCAGAGGGGTGATGAACCGTACTATCCCGTGAACGATGAGAAAAACAATGCTCTTTACTTAAAGTATCGGGAGCTGGCAGCCAAGGAGGAGAAGGTACTTTTCGGCGGCCGTCTGGGTCAGTATAAATATTATGACATGGACAAGGTGATCGCGGCGGCGCTTGAGATGGCAGAGTCGCAGATGCACTGATCAGAAAGATGGAAGTCATATGGAGCGGAGGCTTTTCCGGTTTGGGAAAGCCTTCTGTGTATCAAATGCGGAAACCCCTGTATTTTTAAGGAATTCCCGCAAAAAGAAGTTGAAAAAATGATTGACGGCAGTGCATTTGTGTGGTATAGTATACAAGCGAGATGAGATTTAGGTCTTTTTTTTATGCTTAAAAACAGTAAGATCAGATATTGCACGGAGGTGGAAATATGCGTACAAGAATTACATTAGCTTGCACAGAATGCAAACAGCGTAACTACAATACTACCAAGGATAAGAAGGTTCATCCTGACAGAATGGAAACCAAGAAGTATTGCAGATTCTGCAAGAAACATACTTCACACAAAGAAACCAAATAACTTGTTGTTCCAACAATGAAGGAGTAAACTATGGGAGATTCCGCAGAAAAGAAAGCGAAGACCGGTTTTTTCAAAAGTGTCAAAGCTGAATTCAAGAAAATTTCATGGCCGGACAGACGGACCACTCTGAAGCAAGCTATTGTGGTTGTGGCAATTGCAGTTGTTTTGGGAATTATCATTTCAGTGCTGGATATGGTTATTCAGTATGGTGTAAATTTCTTGACATCAATTTAGAGTGAGGTTGATTGTATGGCAGAGGCAAAATGGTATGTAGTGCATACTTATTCCGGATATGAGAACAAGGTCAAAGCCAATATCGAGAAGACGATCGAGAACAACAAACACCTTGCAGAGCAGATCCTCGAGGTCAGAGTTCCCCTGCAGGATGTAGTGGAGATCAAGAATGGCGTCAGGAAGACTGTTCAGAAAAAGATGTTTCCGGGATATGTGCTCCTGAATATGGAGATGAACGATGACACCTGGTATGTTGTTCGCAATACCCGCGGTGTTACCGGATTCGTTGGACCGGGAAGCAAACCGGTACCCCTCACAGAAGCAGAGATGAAGCCTTTGGGCATCAAAACTGACAATGTTTCCATTGATTTCACAGAAGGAGACAGCATTGCCGTTGTTGCCGGAGTATGGAAGGATACCGTTGGTGTCGTAACCAAACTCGACTATGGCAAGCAGACAGCTACCATCAATGTAGAATTGTTCGGCAGAGAGACGCCGGTTGAGATCAGTTTTGCAGAAGTGAGAAAGCTTTAAGGACATTTTTAAATTAGTAAGGTATTTATCCCGCGAGGGTTAAATATAGGCAACAGTAAGGGATGCCGAGACGTATCCCAGTGGGAGCAGGTTGGTACCATCAGGACCTGCGCCGAATTACCACATTATAGGAGGTGCCACAATGGCAAAGAAAGTTACAGGTTATATCAAGTTACAGATTCCTGCCGGCAAAGCTACACCGGCTCCACCTGTTGGTCCTGCACTTGGACAGCATGGTGTTAACATTGTTGAATTCACAAAGCAGTTCAACGCAAGAACAGCAGACAAGGGTGATCTGATCATCCCCGTAGTAATTACTGTATACGCAGACAGATCCTTCAGTTTCATTACCAAGACTCCGCCTGCAGCAGTACTGTTAAAGAAAGCATGTAATCTGAAGTCCGGTTCCGGAGCACCCAACAAGACCAAGGTAGCTACCATTTCCAAGGCTAAGGTGCAGGAGATTGCCGAACTGAAGATGCCGGATCTGAATGCAGCAAGCCTGGAAGCAGCTATGAGCATGATCGCAGGTACTGCAAGAAGTATGGGTATTGTTGTAGAAGACTAATTAATCAAATGATTGGGAGACAATAATTTATTGTCGTTGGAACCTAGGAGGTATAATAATGAAACATGGTAAGAAATATGCAGAAGCTGCAAAGTTAGTTGACCGCGCAGTTCTCTATGAGCCGGCAGATGCAATCGCTTTGGCTAAAAAGACCGCAGTAGCAAAGTTCGATGAGACCATCGAAGCACACATCAGAACAGGTTGTGACGGACGTCATGCTGAGCAGCAGATCCGTGGCGCAGTTGTTCTTCCCAACGGAACAGGTAAGACTGTAAGAGTTCTCGTTTTCGCTAAAGGCGACAAGCTGAATGAGGCTGAGGCAGCCGGTGCAGATTATGTAGGCGGCGAAGAGCTGATCCCCAGAATCCAGAAAGATGGATGGCTTGACTTTGACGTAGTAGTAGCTACCCCTGATATGATGGGCGTAGTTGGTCGTCTGGGTAAAGTGTTGGGACCTAAGGGATTAATGCCTAACCCTAAGGCCGGTACCGTAACCATGGATGTTACCAAAGCTATCAATGATATTAAAGCAGGTAAGATCGAGTACAGACTTGACAAGAACAACATCGTGCATGTTCCTCTTGGAAAGGCTTCTTTCACTGAGGAAGCACTGCAGCAGAACTTCAACGCTCTGATGGAAGCAATCATCAAAGCAAAACCCAGCGCACTTAAGGGACAGTACTTGAGAAGCATTACCATCACCAGCACCATGGGTCCTGGCGTGAAGGTAAGCGTTGCAAAATTCTAAATCTTGCGCATGGCGCAAGCTGAACATCCACATTCTTGCAAAAAATAATTCATAAGGGGTTGACAATCGCCAGCCCCTTATGGTATTATCATCAAGGTTACAAAACCACGCCGAAGACAGTAGGTACAAAGGTAAATCCTACCGAGGAGATGAGTTCCATGTAATGATCGATCTCTCTGTGTCTTCAGAGGGATTTTTTTGATAGAAGAACTCCTTTCGGCATGAAAATCTATAAGGAGGTAGAAAAATGGCAAAAATCGAGTTGAAGAAACCGGTTGTAGAAGAGATTTCTGCAGGTATCAAAGACGCTCAGTCCGTAGTTCTGGTTGATTACCGTGGACTTACCGTGGAGCAGGATACCCAGCTGCGTAAGAACTTACGTGAAGCAGGAGTTACCTACAAGGTTTACAAGAACACCATGATGAACTTCGCGTTCAAGGACACTCAGTTTGAAGGTCTTGCACCTTATCTGAACGGTCCCAGTGCTATGGCTTATTCTAATGAAGATGCTACAGCACCCGCAAGAGTACTGGCTGAGTTTGCTAAGAAGGCTCCCAAGCTGGAGATCAAGGCCGGTGTCGTAGAAGGAACCGTTTACGATGCAGCCGGAATGGCTAAGATCGCAGACATCCCTTCCAGAGAGGTTCTGCTTGGAAGATTGCTGGGAAGCATGCAGTCTCCTATCGCAAACTTTGCTCGCGTCCTGAAGCAGATTGCAGAGAAGGACGGCGCTCCTGCAGCAGAAGAAGCACCTGCAGAGGCATAATCAGAAAACAAAATCGGGATGGGCACCCAGAGAACAGATCGGAGAGATCTGCAGCATAAAGCCCGGATATGGATCAAAGATCCGACACATAACAATTATATTTTAAATGGAGGAAATTAAAATGGCTAAATTAAGCACTCAGGAATTTATCGATGCTATCAAAGAGTTATCCGTATTAGAGTTAAACGAGTTAGTAAAAGCTTGTGAAGAAGAGTTCGGCGTATCCGCAGCAGCAGGTGTTGTTGTAGCAGCAGCTGGCCCTGCAGCAGAGGTTGAGGAGAAGACCGAGTTCGACGTAGAGCTGACCGAGGTTGGCGCAGAGAAGGTTAAGGTTATCAAGGTTGTTCGTGAGATCACCGGTCTTGGCCTGAAGGAAGCTAAGGACGTTGTTGATAACGCTCCTAAGACCATTAAGGAAGCTGCTTCTAAGGAAGAGGCTGAAGAAATCAAGAAGAAAGTGGAAGAAGTTGGCGCTAAGGTTACCCTTAAATAAGTCAATTTTCCTAAGACTTGAGAATGATGAGCCGCCGTGCATTGCACGGCGGTTTTTGCATCATCTGTTTTTGAAATTCAGGGAGAATAAATATGAGCAGATATCCCATCAGGAAAGAGTTCTTTCCGTTTTCGTGTTTTTCGCCGCCTATCAGCGAGAAATTTCTTGCTCTGGCTGTGCCGTATATGAAAACACCAAAGTTTATCTACAAGGACAAAGAACTTGATGTAACCCGTCATTATATTGCCGGTTATGGCGGTGAGAGCATTGAGTGTTTTTTGATGTCTCCGAAAACCATAAAAGAGAAAGGATCATGCCTGATCTATTTTCACGGCGGTGGATTTGTGCTGGCTGCTGCGGGCTATCACTACAAAAATGCCATGCGATATGCCAAGGAAGTTGGATGTAAAGTGCTATTTGTCAATTACCGCTTGGCGCCGCAACACCCTCATCCGGTATTTTTTGAGGATTGTTACGCTGCAATGTGCTGGATATATGACAATGCCGAGACATATGGAATAGACCAAAACCTTATCGGAATCGGCGGAGATAGCGCCGGTTCCACACTTGCTGTAGGCGTTTGCATGATGGCAAGAGACCGTATGCATCCTGTGAAATTTGTTTTTCAAATGCTTCCTTATCCGTTTCTTGATGCACGAAACAACAGTGAGTCCTGCAAAAGATTTACGGACACGCCCATGTGGAATTCCACTCTTTCCGGGCGTATTGCGCCCATGACAAAGGCCGACAAGAGTATGCCTGAGTACATTTATTATTCGCCGGTGGAAGCCGGAAACTTTGAAGGACTGCCACCTGCTTATATCGAAACAGCAGAATTTGATTGTTTGCACGATGATGGCATTTTATATGCGGAAAAACTTCGGGCGGCCGGTATTGGGGTTGACTTAAATGAAACAACCGGCACAATGCACGGCTTTGATATTGTGCAGAAGGCAGAAACCACGAAGGCAGCACTGAAAGCAAGAATTGATTTTATGAAAAATAAGTATAAAGAGGCAGAGAAATAAGAATGCTGCTCCAAGCTGAAATGTCGGGATAAGTTTTCTAAATTTTTGCAAAAATTTCCTTGACGGGGGACAAATTATGTGGTATCATTGACGATGCACTATTGTGGCAAGGTATGCAATTTGCTGCCTGAAAGTATGTGAAATACCGACACAAATAGGTCAAATCTGAAAGAACGGGGTGACTGTCAATGGAAAAAAACAGAATACGTCCTATTGCGAACTGCAAGAATATGCGTATGAGTTATTCACGACAAAAAGAGGTTTTAGAGATGCCCAACCTGATCGAGGTCCAGAAGGATTCTTATCAGTGGTTTTTAGACGAAGGCTTGAAGGAAGTTTTCGATGATATCTCTCCCATCGCTGACTACAGCGGCTCTTTAAGTCTTGATTTTGTGGGCTTTGAGCTGTGTAGGAATGATGCCAAATATACCATAGAAGAGTGTAAGGAAAGAGATGCCACTTATGCAGCTCCCCTTAAGGTTAAGGTGCGTCTGTATAATAAGGAGAAAGAGGAGATCAGTGAGCACGAGATCTTCATGGGCGATCTTCCCTTGATGACCGAAACAGGTACTTTCGTTATCAACGGAGCTGAGCGTGTAATCGTTAGCCAGTTGGTGCGTTCTCCCGGTATCTACTATGGTATCGGACATGATAAAATCGGTAAAAGGCTGTTCTCCAGTACCGTAATCCCCAATCGTGGTGCGTGGTTGGAGTACGAAACGGATTCCAATGACGTATTCTATGTGCGTGTTGACAGAACCCGTAAGGTGCCCATCACTGTCCTGATTCGTGCCCTTGGAATCGGTACCAATGATGAGATCCGCGAAGTTTTCGGTGATGAGCCGAAGATTGAAGCAAGCTTTATGAAGGACACTGCTGAGAATTATCAGGAGGGTCTGTTAGAACTGTACAAAAAGATCCGTCCCGGTGAGCCTTTGAGCGTTGAGAGTGCAGAATCTCTGATCAATGCTATGTTCTTTGACCCCCGCAGATATGATTTGGCCAAAGTAGGAAGATATAAATTCAATAAGAAGCTGATGCTGCGCAACAGAATCAGAAATCGTGTTCTTGCAGCAGATGTTGTGGATCCCGGTACCGGAGAAATCCTGGCAACTGCAGGTACAAAGGTGACGAGAGAGCTGGCTGACTCCATTCAGAATGCAGCTGTACCTTTTGTGTATGTTGAGGCAGAAGAGAGAAATGTCAAGGTGCTTTCCAACATGATGGTTGATCTGACCAACTATGTTGATTGCAATCCCAGAGATTTCGGTATCAGTGAACTGGTATATTATCCTGTTCTTTCCAAAATCTTGGAAGAGTACAGTGAGGATCCCGAGAAGCTGGCAGAAGCTCTTAAGAAGAATGCATATGAACTGGTTCCCAAGCACATTACCAAGGAAGATATCATTGCTTCCATCAACTATAACATTCACCTGGAGTACGGTCTGGGCAATGATGACGATATCGACCATCTGGGCAACAGACGTATCCGTGCAGTAGGTGAACTGCTGCAGAACCAGTACCGTATCGGTCTTTCCAGAATGGAGAGAGTGGTGCGTGAGCGTATGACTACACATGATGCTGAGGACGTATCTCCTCAGTCTCTGATCAATATTAAGCCTGTTACGGCTGCAGTGAAGGAATTCTTCGGTTCCTCCCAGCTGTCACAGTTCATGGACCAGAACAATCCCTTAGGCGAGCTGACTCACAAGAGACGTCTGTCTGCACTGGGCCCCGGTGGTCTGTCCCGAGACAGAGCGGGATTTGAGGTTCGAGACGTACATTATTCTCACTACGGCAGAATGTGTCCCATCGAAACTCCCGAAGGTCCTAACATCGGTCTGATCAACTCTCTGGCAAGCTATGCGCGCATCAATGAGTATGGCTTCGTGGAGGCTCCTTATCGTGTGATCGATAAGTCTGATCCGTCCAATCCCCGTGTTACCGAAGAAGTAGTATATATGACTGCTGATGAGGAAGACAATTACCATGTAGCGCAGGCGAACGAAGCCCTGGATGCTGACGGACATTTTGTGCGTAAGACAGTATCCGGACGTTATCGTGAGGAGACTCAGGAATATCCCAGAGCAATGTTCGATTACATGGACGTATCTCCTAAGATGGTATTCTCCGTGGCTACCGCGCTGATTCCTTTCCTGGAGAACGACGATGCGAACCGTGCGCTGATGGGATCCAACATGCAGCGTCAGGCAGTTCCTCTTATGAATACTGAAGCGCCTGTAGTCGGAACAGGTATGGAAATCAAGACTGCTGTTGACTCCGGCGTATGTCAGGTGGCAAGGAAAGCAGGTACAGTGACCTACGTATCCTCCGATACCATCAGAATCGCTTATGATGACGGGGAGAAGGAAGAGTTCCATCTGACCAAATTTGCCCGCAGTAACCAGTCTAACTGCTACAATCAGAAACCCATTGTGTTCAAGGGTGATCATGTGGCTGCAGGACAGGTAATCGCAGACGGTCCTTCCACCAAGGATGGTGAGTTGGCACTGGGCAAGAACCCGCTGATCGGATTTATGACTTGGGAAGGTTACAACTACGAGGATGCGGTACTGTTAAGTGAAAGACTGGTAATGGAAGATGTATATACTTCCGTTCACATTGAAGAATATGAGGCAGAAGCCCGTGACACCAAGCTGGGACCCGAGGAGATCACCCGAGATGTTCCCGGTGTAGGTGATGATGCACTGAAAGATCTGGATGACAGAGGTATCATCCGTATCGGTGCAGAGGTTCGTGCCGGTGATATTCTGGTTGGTAAGGTTACTCCTAAAGGAGAGACCGAGCTGACTGCAGAAGAGAGACTTCTGCGTGCCATCTTTGGCGAAAAGGCAAGAGAAGTAAGAGACACTTCCCTGAAAGTTCCTCACGGTGAGTACGGTATCGTAGTAGATGCTAAGATCTTCACCAGAGAGAATTGCGACGAATTATCTCCCGGTGTAAACCAGGCAGTTCGTATCTATATTGCACAGAAGAGAAAGATTTCCGTAGGTGATAAGATGGCAGGCCGTCACGGTAACAAGGGTGTTGTTTCCCGCGTATTGCCGGTAGAAGATATGCCTTATCTGCCTAACGGACGTCCTCTGGACATCGTGCTGAATCCTCTGGGTGTTCCTTCCCGTATGAATATCGGACAGGTTCTGGAGATTCACCTTTCTCTGGCTGCCAAGGCTTTAGGCTTTAACGTTGCCACACCTGTATTTGACGGTGCCAACGAGAAAGATATCATGGATACTCTGGATCTTGCCAACGATTACGTAAATCTGGAGTGGGAAGAGTTCGAGGCTAAGCACAAAGAAGAACTGCTTCCTGAGGTAATGGAGTATCTGTATGAAAACAGAGATCACAGAAAGCTCTGGAAGGGAGTTCCCATTTCCCGTGACGGTAAAGTGCGTCTCCGCGACGGACGAACCGGCGAATATTTTGACAGTCCGGTTACCATTGGACACATGCATTATCTGAAACTGCATCATCTGGTAGACGACAAGATCCATGCGCGTTCTACCGGCCCGTACTCTCTGGTTACTCAGCAGCCTCTGGGCGGTAAGGCACAGTTCGGCGGACAGCGTTTCGGAGAAATGGAAGTTTGGGCACTGGAGGCATATGGTGCATCTTACACGCTGCAGGAAATCCTGACAGTGAAGTCCGATGACGTTGTGGGACGTGTGAAGACCTATGAAGCAATTATCAAGGGAGATAACATTCCTGCTCCCGGCATTCCTGAGTCCTTTAAGGTTCTTCTTAAAGAGCTGCAGGCACTTGGTCTGGATGTGAAGGTGCTTCGCGAGGACCACACAGAAGTGGAGATCATGGAAAGTATCGATTATGCCGACACCGACTATCGTTATGAGATGGAAGGTGACCGCAAGTACAACGATATGGACAGTGAGTCACTTGGAGAGATGGGTTATCAGAAGCAGGAGTTTGACGAAGACAGCGGAGAACTCGTAAGCGCAGACGATGATCTGGACATGGATGATTACGACGATGATGCCTTCGATGGAGAAGACGACGAATTCTAGTATGGAAGGGAGTGCCATATATGTCAGAAACAATGAGTGAAAACTACCAGCCGATGACATTTGATGCCATAAAGATCGGATTGGCTTCACCGGAAAAAATCCGTGAGTGGTCTCACGGAGAGGTGTTAAAGCCTGAGACCATCAACTACAGAACCTTAAAACCTGAGCGTGAAGGTCTGTACTGTGAGAAGATCTTTGGACCCAGCAAGGACTGGGAATGTCATTGTGGTAAATACAAAAAGATAAGATATAAAGGTGTAGTCTGTGACCGATGCGGCGTAGAGGTGACCAAGGCAAGCGTTCGTAGAGAGCGTATGGGTCATATCGAGCTGGCAGCTCCGGTTTCCCACATCTGGTATTTTAAGGGAATTCCCAGCCGTATGGGTCTGATCCTGGATTTGTCTCCCAGAGTGCTGGAGAAGGTGCTGTATTTTGCATCTTATATTGTGCTGGATGCAGGCGAGACCAATCTGGAATTAAAACAGATTCTGTCTGAGAGAGAGTATCAGGAAGCCAGAGAGACTTGGGGTAATAAGTTCCGCGTGGGCATGGGTGCCGAAGCAATTCAGGAGCTCTTGAAGGCTATCGATCTGGAAAAGGAATCCGTAGAGTTAAAGACCGGTTTGAAAGAATCCTCCGGCCAGAAGCGTGCCCGCATTATAAAGAGACTGGAAGTAGTGGAAGCATTCCGCGAATCCGGCAACAGACCTGAATGGATGGTAATGGATGTGATCCCTGTGATCCCGCCCGATTTGCGTCCCATGGTTCAGTTGGACGGCGGCCGTTTTGCCACCTCTGATCTGAATGATCTGTACAGAAGAATCATTAACAGAAATAACCGTCTGAAGAGACTGCTGGAGCTGGGTGCTCCCGATATCATTGTCCGCAACGAGAAGAGAATGCTGCAGGAGGCTGTAGATGCTCTGATCGATAACGGCAGAAGAGGACGTCCTGTTACCGGCCCCGGCAACAGAGCGCTGAAGTCTCTTTCCGATATGCTGAAGGGTAAATCCGGACGTTTCCGTCAGAACCTGTTAGGTAAGCGTGTAGACTACTCCGGACGTTCCGTTATTGTTGTAGGACCTGAGCTTAAGATTTATCAGTGCGGTCTGCCCAAGGAGATGGCGATCGAACTGTTCAAACCCTTCGTTATGAAGGAACTGGTATCCAAGGGTATCAGCCAGAATATCAAGAATGCCAAGAAGCTGGTGGAGAGACTGGACACTCAGGTGTGGGATGTACTGGAAGAAGTAATCAAAGAGCATCCTGTTATGCTGAACCGTGCTCCTACCCTGCACAGACTGGGTATTCAGGCATTTGAGCCTATTCTGGTAGAAGGTAAGGCGATTAAGCTGCATCCCCTGGTATGTACCGCGTTCAATGCTGACTTTGACGGTGACCAGATGGCTGTACACCTTCCTCTGTCCGTAGAGGCACAGGCAGAGTGTCGCTTCCTGCTTCTGTCTCCCAACAACCTGTTAAAGCCTTCCGACGGTGGCCCTGTGGCCGTTCCTTCCCAGGATATGGTTCTGGGTATCTACTACCTGACCCAGGAGAGACCCGGTGCTGTGGGAGAAGGCAAGTTCTTCAAGAACGTAAATGAAGCAATTCTGGCTTATGAAAATAAAGCTTGTACCCTGCATTCCAGAATCACCGTTCGTGTGACAAAGAAGAATGCAGACGGAGAGCTTATAAGCGGCAACGTGGAATCCACTCTGGGACGTTTCATTTTCAATGAGATCCTGCCTCAGGATCTGGGATTTGTAGACAGAAGTGTTCCTGAGAACCTGCTGAAGCTGGAAGTTGACTTCCACGTAGGTAAGAAGGGACTGAAGCAGATCCTTGAGAAAGTTATCAACACCCACGGTGCAAGTAAGACTGCTGAAGTACTGGATGACGTTAAGGCAATCGGTTACAAGTATTCCACCAGAGCTGCCATGACCGTATCCATTTCCGATATGACCGTGCCTGAGAAGAAGCCTGAACTTCTGGCTGCTGCACAGGCAACTGTAGACAAGATCGCTGCCAACTATCGCCGTGGTCTCATTACAGAGGAAGAAAGATACCGCGCAGTTGTAGAGACCTGGAACGAGACCGATAAGGAACTGACCGATGTACTGCTTGCAGGTCTGGATAAGTACAACAACATCTTCATGATGGCTGACTCCGGCGCCCGTGGTTCCAACCAGCAGATCAAACAGCTGGCAGGTATGCGTGGATTGATGGCAGATACAACCGGTAGAACCATTGAGTTGCCCATCAAATCTAACTTCCGTGAAGGTCTGGACGTATTGGAGTACTTTATGTCCGCACACGGTGCCCGTAAAGGTCTGTCCGATACCGCTCTGCGTACCGCAGACTCCGGTTATTTGACCAGACGAATGGTTGACGTTTCTCAGGAGCTGATCATCCGTGAGGTTGATTGCTGCGAGGGCAAGGCAGAGGTTCCCGGCATGGTTGTAAAGGCATTCATGGACGGCAAAGAGACCATTGAAAGTCTGAAAGACCGTATCACAGGAAGATATTCCTGCGAGGAGATCAAAGACCGTGACGGAAACGTGATCGTTAAGCGCAATCACATGATCACACCCAGCCGTGCTGCCAAGATTTTAAGCGTTGGTGTAAATGATGAGGGTGAACCTGTAGAAGCAGTTAAGATCCGTACCATTCTCACCTGTCGCTCCCATGTAGGTATCTGTGCAAAATGTTACGGTGCCAACATGGCAACCGGTGAAGCTGTTCAGGTAGGTGAAGCAGTAGGTATTATCGCTGCACAGTCTATCGGTGAGCCCGGTACCCAGCTGACCATGAGAACCTTCCATACCGGTGGTGTGGCAGGTGACGATATTACACAGGGTCTTCCCCGTGTAGAGGAACTTTTTGAGGCAAGAAAGCCTAAAGGACTTGCCATTATCGCAGAGTTTGCCGGAAAGGCAGAGATCCGCGATACCAAGAAGAAGCGTGAAGTGGTGATCACCAACGATGAGACCGGCGAATCCAAGGCATATTTGATTCCTTACGGTTCCCGTATCAAGGTTGTGGACGGACAGGTACTGGAAGCCGGCGATGAGCTGACAGAAGGTAGCGTAAATCCTCACGACCTGTTGAAGATCAAAGGTATCCGCGCTGTACAGGATTATATGCTCCGCGAGGTTCAGAGAGTATATCGTCTGCAGGGTGTAGATATTGCAGATAAGCACATTGAAGTGATCGTTCGCCAGATGCTGAAGAAGATCCGCATCGAGAACAACGGAGATGCAGAATTCCTGCCCGGCACCCTGGTAGATATCCTCGACTTTGAAGATATGAACGAGCAGCTGATTGCAGAAGGCAAAGAGCCGGCAGAAGGTAAGCAGGTAATGCTTGGTATCACCAAGGCTGCCCTTGCAACCAATTCCTTCCTGTCAGCGGCATCCTTCCAGGAGACCACCAAGGTCCTGACAGAAGCTGCTATTAAGGGTAAGATTGATCCGTTGATCGGTCTGAAAGAAAACGTAATCATCGGTAAGCTGATCCCTGCCGGTACCGGTATGAAGAGATACCGTGACACCAGACTGAGCACAGATGCCATCATGGACATTTCTTTTGAAGAAAGCACTTTTGAGGAAGAGATGGACTATGCTGCAGAAGATGATCATGATGAAATCCTGATCACAGATGAGTTTGCAGAGGACGAGGCTGAATTTGATGAGTTTGAGGCGGAAGAGATCGGAAGCTTAGAAGAATAAAAATCATAAGTATTTATACTTCAAGTGCCGTGGCGTATGCTGCGGCACTTGTTTTGTGGATAAGCCAAAGGATTTGCGGATCCCCGGGCAGGGCGGCTGCTTGTTTAAAAGGCCCTTGAAAAACGCCAGTGCTTGGCGAGGTGTTTTCGAGCCTAGCGGCTGCTGCGTTTTTCCACGGAGCGAGAGCGTGCCGCAAAACAACCACCCGCCCTGCCCAGGGATCCGCAAATCCTTTGGCTTATACATAAAACAAGATTACCACTGTTCATTTTACGGCAAATAGGTTATAATAAATACAATGGGTGATATGAGAGGCCCGATATGCGAAGGAATAGAGGAGCAGCGATATGAAGGTATTGGTTACAGGTGTCAAGGGTCAGCTTGGCTATGATGTGGTAAAGGAGCTTGAAAAACGGGGAATGACGGCTGTGGGCGTTGATATTGAAGAGATGGATATCACGGACGCAGATAGTGTAGATAAAGTGATCCGGGAGGCTGCTCCGGACGCAGTGATTCACTGCGCAGCTTATACGGCAGTGGATGCAGCGGAAGATAACGAAGAACTTTGCAGAAAGGTGAATGCTGAGGGTACTGCCAACATTGCCGGAGTATGTAAAAGTCTGGATATTAAGATGATGTACATCAGCACCGACTATGTGTTTGACGGACAGGGGGAAAGACCTTGGGAGCCTGATGATGAGAGGAATCCCCTGAATGTGTATGGTCAGACCAAGTATGAAGGGGAAGTGGCCGTTACCGACAGGCTGGACAAGTATTTTATTGTGCGTATTGCCTGGGTGTTTGGTGTGAACGGCAAGAACTTTATCAAGGCAATCCTGAACAAAGCCAAAACGGTGGACACGCTGACCGTTGTCAACGATCAGTTTGGATCCCCTACCTATACTTATGATCTTTCCAGACTTTTGGTGGATATGATCGTGACGGACCGCTACGGTTTCTACCACGCCACCAACGAAGGAATCTGCAACTGGTATCAGTTTGCCTGCGAGATCATTCGGCAGGCGGGCCTGGAGACCAAAGTGGTCCCGGTAAGCTCGGATCGTTATCCCGCCAAGGCAAAGCGTCCCTCCAACAGCCGTATGAGCAAAGAGAAACTTGTGCAGAATGGTTTTGAAAAGCTTCCGGCCTGGCAGGATGCCCTGCGCAGATATTTAGAGATTATAAATGTATAGTTGTTTGTAATAAACAATGTAACAGGCAGACTCCCATTTAGCCGGAAGTAGAACATGACCGGGCGAATGGGAGTTTTTTATACAATAAGAAATTCCTCAGGATTTCTTATTGTATAAAGACGCACCGCGAGGATCGCACTGCGACGAAAGGCAATCTATGATTGCCGGTAGTTGTCTGCTTCGCAGACCCGCCGCAGGCGGAGAATTTCGCGAAGCGAAATTCTTTTTTACTTTATAGGAAAGACCCGTTGGTACTAAAGTGTGAACGGCTTCTCTGTCATGTAAAAATACTCCGTGAAGATGCGTACGCGCGTATAAGGAAAATGTCGCTTTCATGATTGTGCCGGGCGAGAGAATCCGCATGCGGCTTCTTTACTCATTAACGGCGAAAAATGCAAAAAGAAGCAAAGATTGTGCAAGTATTTTGAAGAGAATGATGGTATTATAATAAAAAATGTCGCTGTTTATTATTTTTTGCGGGGAGGGATAAAGTGAAGCTGAAAATGATCATTGCTGTTTTAGTGGGTTTGTTGCTGCTCTGCTGTATCCTGATGCTGGCGGAAGTTGTTAATTTCTGTGTATACGGCAATGTTTGAGAAAATGGTTTGAGTGAGCCGGATGCTGTACCGGGTTCGGTGCGGCAGCGGATATGCCCATATCCTTGGCATGGTCAGGGATATGACAATGGAAGAGGGCATTGATCAAAAGGTATATGATTCGCTGCTGACAGACAATGTAAAAAGATTTTTGAACCTATAATAGAAAGAGCTTTCCCAAATGATGAAAGAAAAATTGGGAAAGCTCTTGACATTTTTTACAGAAGCAAGTATACTATTCAAGTGTGTCAGCATGCGCACTTTTTTGGTGCGTAAGTTTACAACACTGTTTGCGGATTTTATCCGTGAATAAGATGGTAAAAAATATCAATACTAAGAAAGAGGTGAAACAGAATGCCAACATTTAACCAGTTAGTAAGAAAAGGACGTCAGACAGCAGTTAAGAAGTCTACTGCACCTGCTTTGCAGAAGGGTTATAACTCCCTGCACAAGAAGGCTACAGATGCTTCCGCTCCTCAGAAGAGAGGTGTATGTACCGCTGTTAAGACCACAACTCCTAAGAAGCCTAACTCCGCACTCAGAAAGATCGCCAGAGTACGTCTTTCCAACGGAATCGAAGTTACCAGCTACATTCCCGGTGAAGGTCACAATCTGCAGGAGCACAGCGTTGTTCTGATCAGAGGTGGAAGAGTTAAAGACTTGCCCGGTACCAGATACCACATCATCCGTGGTACCCTTGATACTGCAGGTGTTGCTAACAGAAGGCAGGCCCGTTCCAAATACGGCGCTAAGAGACCCAAGGCTGCTAAGAAGTAAGCTGTCGGTCAGTTGAGAGTACCACTCAAACGTAACTAAGAAAAGTGTTGGATTTCTGTGATACAGATATAACAGCACGTACACTTGGGGAAACACATGTGAGTACCGATGATTTAACGTATCTAATGAAAAGAGCAAATCTGCAAAAAAGGTGACTGCAGGCTTGCCTGCAAAGAAACATTTTTTGGCAGATTTATTCGGCGAATAGCCGATAGCGAGATTCCGTAAGGAAGCGAGCTCTTTTCAACAATTCAGTTTTGTTAAGGAGGGAAGAACCGTGCCACGTAAAGGACATATTCAGAAGAGAGATGTATTAGCTGATCCTTTATACAACAACAAAGTAGTGACCAAGCTTATCAACAACATCATGTTGGATGGTAAGAAGGGCGTTGCTCAGAAGATTGTATACGGAGCATTTGCTAAGGTAGAAGAGAAGGCTGGAAAGCCCGCTCTGGAAGTATTTGAAGAGGCTATGAACAATATCATGCCTGTTCTGGAAGTAAAAGCAAGACGTATCGGTGGTGCTACCTATCAGGTACCTATCGAGGTTAGAGCTGACAGACGTCAGGCTCTGGGTCTTCGCTGGCTGACCGCTTACTCCCGTAAGAGAGGCGAGAAGACCATGGAAGACAGACTTGCTAACGAGATTCTTGATGCAGCCAACAACACCGGTGCTGCAGTAAAGAAGAAAGAAGACGTTCACAAGATGGCAGAGGCAAACAAGGCTTTTGCACATTACAGATTTTAATCGGAGGACAAAATCTTGGCTGGAAGAGAATATCCATTAGAGAGAACCAGAAATATTGGTATTATGGCTCATATCGATGCTGGTAAGACTACCACCACTGAGCGTATCCTCTATTATACTGGTGTAAACTATAAGATCGGTGATACCCACGAAGGTACTGCTACCATGGACTGGATGGCTCAGGAGCAGGAGAGAGGTATTACCATCACTTCCGCAGCTACCACTTGTCATTGGACTCTGCAGGAAAACTGCAAGCCGAAGGACGGTGCTTTAGAGCATCGTATCAATATCATTGACACACCGGGTCACGTTGACTTCACTGTAGAAGTTGAGCGTTCCCTGCGTGTTCTTGATGGTGCTGTGGGTGTTTTCTGTGCTAAGGGTGGCGTAGAGCCTCAGTCTGAAAACGTATGGCGTCAGGCTGATACCTATCAGGTACCCCGTATGGCCTTCATCAACAAGATGGACATCCTGGGTGCAAACTTCTACGGTGCAGTAGAACAGATTAAGACCAGACTTGGCAAGAATGCAATCTGCATTCAGCTGCCGATCGGTAAAGAAGAGAACTTCAAGGGAATCATCGACCTGTTTGAAATGAAAGCCTACATCTATAACGATGATAAGGGCGACGATATTACAGTGACCGATGATCTCGGAGATATGAAGGATGATGCTGAACTGTATCGTTCTGAGCTGGTAGAGAAGATCTGCGAGCTGGATGACGAACTGATGATGGCATACCTTGAGGGCGAGGAGCCCACCAATGAAGAACTGAAAGCAGTTCTGAGAAAGGCAACCTGCGAATGTACAGCGATCCCCGTTTGCTGCGGTACCGCTTACAGAAACAAGGGTGTTCAGAAGCTTCTGGATGCTGTCGTAGAGTTTATGCCTTCACCTTTGGATATCCCTGCAATCAAGGGCGTGGATCTGGAAGGCAACGAAGTAGAGAGACATTCTTCTGATGAGGAACCTTTCTCTGCTCTGGCATTTAAGATCATGACTGACCCGTTTGTAGGTAAGCTTGCTTACTTCCGTGTGTATTCCGGTACCATGAACTCCGGTTCTTACGTACTGAATTCCACAAAGGATAAGAAGGAGCGTGTAGGACGTATCCTTCAGATGCATGCTAACAAGCGTGCAGAGCTGGACAAGGTTTACTCCGGTGATATTGCAGCTGCAGTTGGATTTAAGTTCACCACAACCGGTGATACCATCTGCGACGATCAGCACCCTGTAATCCTTGAGTCCATGGAATTCCCTGAGCCCGTTATCGAGCTGGCTATCGAGCCTAAGACCAAAGCAGGTCAGGGCAAGATGGGTGAAGCTCTTGCAAAACTGGCTGAGGAAGATCCTACTTTCCGTGCTCACACCAATCAGGAGACCGGCCAGACCATTATCGCAGGTATGGGTGAGCTTCATCTGGAGATCATCGTTGACCGTCTGCTTCGTGAATTCAAGGTAGAGGCTAACGTAGGTGCTCCTCAGGTTGCTTACAAGGAAGCTATCACCAAGGCTGTTGAGGTTGACTCCAAGTACGCTAAGCAGTCCGGTGGTCGTGGACAGTATGGTCACTGTAAAGTTAAATTCGAGCCCATGGATCCCAACGGCGATCAGCTGTTCAAGTTTGAGTCTTCCGTTGTCGGTGGTGCGATTCCTAAGGAATACATTCCTGCAGTTGGAGAGGGTATCGAAGAAGCTACTCATGCAGGTATCCTTGGTGGATTCCCTGTTGTGGGTGTATACGCTAACGTATATGATGGTTCCTACCATGAGGTTGACTCCTCTGAGATGGCATTCCATATTGCAGGTAGCCTTGCATTCAAGGAAGCTATGCAGAAGGCAGCTCCCGTTCTGATGGAGCCCATCATGAAGGTAGAAGTAACCATGCCCGAAGATTACATGGGTGATGTTATCGGTGATATCAACTCCCGTCGTGGTCGTATCGAAGGTATGGATGACATCGGCGGCGGTAAGATGGTAAGAGCATATGTACCTCTTGCTGAGATGTTCGGTTATTCTACCGACCTGCGTTCCAGAACTCAGGGCCGTGGTAACTACTCCATGTTCTTTGAGAAGTACGAGCAGGTACCCAAGAACGTTCAGGAGAAGGTTCTTGCAGCAAAGGCTAAATAATTTATTAAAAAAATACAGGAAAGTACTTTGCGGGCGAAAAAAGTCCGTAAAGTATGCCTGTTTTTGAAAAAAGAACTTGAAAAACAGTTGATTATTTAATATAATCAAAGGTAGCCGAGTTTAATCACGCCGAATGCGGGAGAAGCACTTCGGCGAAAAAACAGTTTATTATTTTAAGGAGGACTGCAATAATGGCTAAAGCTAAATTTGAAAGAAACAAGCCCCATTGTAACATTGGTACCATCGGTCACGTTGACCATGGTAAAACAACTCTGACCGCTGCTATCACCAAGGTTCTGGCTGAGAGAGTAGCTGGTAACGCTAAGGTAGATTTCGAGAACATCGATAAGGCTCCCGAAGAGAGAGAGCGTGGTATTACCATTTCTACCGCACACGTTGAGTATCAGACTGTGAACAGACACTATGCACACGTTGACTGCCCGGGCCATGCTGACTACGTTAAGAACATGATCACCGGTGCTGCTCAGATGGACGGCGCTATCCTTGTAGTAGCTGCTACTGATGGTGTTATGGCTCAGACCAAGGAGCACATCCTTCTGTCCCGTCAGGTAGGCGTTCCTTACATCGTAGTATTCATGAACAAGTGTGATATGGTTGACGACGAAGAGCTGTTAGAGCTGGTTGAGATGGAAATCACCGAGCAGCTGGAAGAGTACGAGTTCACAGATTGTCCTATCATCAAGGGTTCTGCTCTGCAGGCTCTGAACGATCCCATGGGCGCATGGGGCGACAAGATCATGGAGCTCATGGCTACTGTTGATGAGTATATTCCTGATCCTCAGCGTGATACCGATAAGCCTTTCCTGATGCCTGTAGAGGACGTATTCACCATTACCGGTCGTGGTACCGTTGCTACCGGACGTGTTGAGCGTGGTACTCTGCATCTGAATGATGAAGTTGAAATCGTTGGTATCAAGGAAGAGACCAAGAAGACCGTTGTAACCGGTATCGAAATGTTCCGTAAGATGCTGGATGAGGCACAGGCTGGTGATAACATCGGTGCTCTGCTTCGTGGTGTTCAGAGAACTGAAATCGAAAGAGGACAGGTTCTTGCAAAACCCGGCTCTGTAAAGTGCCACACCAAGTTTACCGCTCAGGTTTACGTTCTGACCAAGGATGAAGGTGGACGTCATACTCCTTTCTTCAACAACTATCGTCCTCAGTTCTACTTCAGAACAACTGACGTTACCGGCGTATGTAACCTTCCTGCAGGCACCGAGATGTGCATGCCTGGTGATAACGTAGAGATGAGCATCGAGCTGATCCATCCCATCGCTATGGAGCAGGGTCTTACCTTCGCTATCCGTGAAGGTGGTAGAACCGTTGGATCAGGCAGAGTAGCTACTATCATCGAGTAATCTAATTACATCGGTAGATAGTTATCACGATACTAAATGAATTTTACCCCAGAGGCTAAGGCTTCTGGGGTTTTTTCATGTCCATAAAATTTGAAAAAGAATAGCGAAATGCAATGAAAAAGCCGATCGGGTTTTGAGGTCGGTCGGCTGGCTGTGATAACAATTTTATAACAAAATTTAAATTATCCTTCGATTTTGATGTTTACACCATCTACTTTCTTGTAAATGCTCTTGCTTTTTTTTTCAATTTTCTTTAAAATTTCTTGTTCCAGATCAATTCCGAGGATTTCGGAGAGACCAAGAAGATAGATTGCTACATCGGCAAGCTCTTCTCCTAAATCATCTTTCTTTTTCAGATAGGCTTGGTATGCTTCTGCCATTTAACCGTATGCAAGGCAGAATTCAAATTCAATATTCTTGGTATTAAATCCGTGTGCTATTTTGTTTTGATATACCTTTGCTTGTAATTCTTTTAAATCAACCATGTTTTACACTCCTAAATTATAATTATTACGATGACCTATTTTATAGGCTGCAGAGTAATAATAACATCTATAGTTGGTTAACTTTTTCCACGTAATCGTTTGTGAGGAAGTGCTTTTCTTGCTTCAAACACATTTGCGTATATTTCCATATCTAAATTATATAAAGAGCCTGAACGTGAATAATGCCGAATTGAGAAGCCTTCTTTATTAAGATCTGTGTAAAACTCATTAATTGGAGCAACCATAAATCTACATACACATGCGTATAAGAGAAGATTTCATCAATGGAAAGCGAGATATACTGGCTGAAGGATGATGCAAAAATACCATACAGAACAGTTAGAAGAACAAGTGGTGGATTATAATCGTGTAAAAAAGTATATGGGCGAAGACAGAGTGCAGCGGATAGTTGATAATGTGAAATTAGTGGAAGAAAGAGAACGTGAACATAGAAAATGGAACCGCAGTATGGAATGGAGCAGATAGGAGGCAGAGGATATGAGTGAAACAATGAAAAATAAGGAAGCGATGGAGCAAAATATTGTAGGAGAAAATGGCATCCATTATACACTTGGAGTAGATGGAATGTACTACCCAGAGTTAGAATTGCCGAAAGGTACAGATTTCGATATCGGGAGATATGGCATAATGAGGATGGAATATCTGGCGAAATATCGTAGACAAGAATATATCAAACTGATGATGTCCAGGGAGTTGAATGAATACCTGTATGAAATGGATCGGGAGTGTCATGAAAGTGTGGAGAAACTAGTGGAAGAGATGAAGGTAGGAGCCGGAATTACTGAGGAATTGAAGAAAATTGATCAAATGAAGTGGGTTGGACTGATGAATAATGTGATGAGTACGGCAGAGGAGATTGTGATGAAGGAGATGATAATTATATGATGAGGTGCGGGGTGTAAGGCTCCGCATTATAATATGAGACGAAAAAATATAAATTGCAAGAACAGCTAATCTAACGATATGCATTATAGCATAATGATTTGAACTAAAAAATCAAGTATATTAGGAATCAGAGTAAAAGCTATTTTATATTGCGTAAAAGCAATCTCAGAATGGTAGATAAGTAATGAAAAAAGTGTTATAAATATTATGTAGGATGTTGTCATAGGAGAGGCTGACTAAATGAGTTTTGCAGAAAATTTAAAATATATCAGGAAAAAACGAAATATTACCCAAGAAGAACTGGCAGA
>JAZNMF010000106.1:0-37263 GCA_045579545.1 Acetatifactor sp.
TTCGTATAAAAGGCCCTTGAAAAACGCCGGTGCTTAGCAAGAGGCGGAACCATTGGTTCTGTCTCGCGCTTAGCATCCGCTGCGATTTTTCACGGAGCGAGAGCGTGCCGCTATGCGAATGATATCCGGCCGGTTCCTTGCCATGGGAATTTTGATATATCCGAACAAGGATTCTCTTTTACAGCAATTGCTCGTCATACATGGCTCTGCTGCCACCAATAAATTTTCTCCGGGTTCTGGCACAGACTACATGGGCCTCACCAATCTGCTTTCTCCCTATCCTCACCGGCACTGCCACATCTTTCAGATGCATGCCGATCAGAGTATCGCCGATATCCATTCCTGCATGAGCCTTAATATGCTCTGCCGCCACAGGAGACGCAAACCCTTTATAAGCCGCAGTGGCAAAGCTTCCGCCGGCCTTGGGCTGAGGAACCACATTCACCGTCTCGTATCCGTATTTCTCTGCCGCCTCTTCTTCCAGAATCAGCGCTCTGTTCAAATGTTCGCAGCACTGGGCTGCCAAATATACCCCGGCCTCTTTCACAGCTTTGCAAATACCGTCAAACACGGCCTGCGCCAGCATAGGGCTGGAAAAGGTCCCGATTCTTGCACCTCCCACTTCACTTGTGGAGCATCCCACCACAAACAACTGACCCTCTTTCAGGGCTGCTGCCGCAAGAATCTGCGAAGCCGCTTCATATGCCTCGTCCTCTATTTTCTGTAATTCACTCACACAATCAAATCCCACCATTTCTTCTGACATGATAATCTCCCTTCTGTCACTCAGATGCTATCCCACGAAAAAATAAAATGTTGCCAAAACTGCCAGGAATATCAGATTGGCCAGTGTAAAATAAATCAGGTATTTTGTTCTGGATTCTTTTTTCTCTTTTCCTATGTATTTAAAAGAAATTAAACTCGCCATGGAAGCGATCAATGTGCCAAGACCACCCAGATTGGTTCCCACGATCAGCGCCTCATAATTACCGGTAAATCCGGACAAAAGCAGCGCTGCCGGCACGTTACTGATCACCTGACTGGACAGTACGGAAGTCAGCACTTCGTTGCCGGTGATCATCCTTTCCAGAAAATCCCGGAACAGCGGGATCCTTCCCATATTTCCGATAAATACAAAGAAACCTATAAAGGTTACAAGCAGACCGTAATCTACCTTTGCAAGAACCTTCCGGTCCATCACAAACACTACCAAAGCCACAATCGCCAGCGTAATGCCGTAAGGCACAATCCGCGCCACGGTCAGGATGCACAGGATAAACAGGATCAGGTACACGGTCAGCTGACCGCCATGCTTTTTCAATGTCTCTTCACAGGTGACGCCGTCCGCGCGATCCGCTGCTTCCAGCCCTTCTGTCTTTTCATTCTTCTGCCACACACACCAGATCAGCAGAAGTCCCAGTGATATCACGGTATACGGAAGCATCAGAAGAATAAACTGTACCAGTCCCATGCCAGACTGACCGTACAGATACAAATTCTGAGGATTGCCGATGGGTGTCAGCATGCTTCCCAGATTGGCCGCAATGGTCTGCATCACCACCACTGGAACCGCCAGTTTCTCACTGACCTTATCTCCGGCAAGCTTAAGCACCGTAAAGGTCAAAGGCACGAAGGTGATCAGCGCCACATCGTTTGTGATTGCCATGCTGAAAAAGAAACACAGCAAAATCAGAATCAACGCCAGCGATCGGGTTCCCTTTACTCTCTTGATCATGGCCTGAGCAATCTGATGGAAGACTCCGATCTTCTGCAGGCCGGCCATGACCGCCATAAGGCTGAAGAGAATCCCCAGCGTCCTGAAATCAATATAGTCAACGTATTTTCTGTCAGGCAGCACTATCCCGCAGGACACGATAGCAAGCACCACGGCGATTGTAAGCACGGCCTCTCTCTTTGCAAAATCTGCAATCTGTTTCCATCTGTTCTTCATCATATTTCATCCTGAGCAAAAAATTTAATTGTTATATTCCATAGTATAACACCCGCGCCGTCGAAACTCAACCCAAAACCTCGCTCTGACTTGCACCCCGGCCGCCTCGCCGGAATATACTGAAAGTAACAAGAAGTGACAACGGAGGCCATAATGCGATATGTATCTTCTGTCCTATTTGCGTTATCTGCCAGTCTGGATGCTTTGCTGACAGGTCTCCTTCTGGGACTGCGAAAAATTCGCGTTCCCTTTCACCACAATCTCCTGATCAGTCTGATCACACTGCTTGGAAGCTTTCTGGCCATCCGACTGGGCAGTTCCCTTACATTGCTATTTTCCACAACCTTCCTTTCCACATTGGAGGACATTGTCGGTAGCTCCATTCTGTTTGGTATGGGTGCTTATTATCTGATCAAAGCCCTGACTGCATGGTCAAAAGAAAGAAATGTGCCGACTGCCCCCGAAAAGCCGCCGGACAAAGAGGCCTCTTCGGTTCCTCACAGGGAATTTCCCACGGATATCTTCCTTTCCCGCCATAAACTCCTGCTCCTTAGCTTTGCCCTGTCCGCCAACAATCTGGGAATAGGGATTGGTGCAGGAATTGCAGGACTCCCCCTAGCATTCAGCTGCCTTCTGATCTTTTTACTTTCTTTTTTCCTCCTGTTTGTAGGGAACCTCATTGGCCGGCTGAATATTTTCCGGATCCCGGAACCGTTTTCCGACTTACTTTGCGGCCTTCTTCTGACAATCCTGGGAATTTTCCCGTTATTATGATTCATACAAAAGAATTTCGCCGAGCAAAAGAAAATGCCCATGCTGCAACCATCCTTATGGCTGCAAGTCACAGGCATTCCTACATAATCCCGACTTATCCCAACAATTCTTTATATAGAGTGAGTTTCACTTTCTTTTCTCCGTGAACGATCTCCGCCCGATCAATCATCATGCCGATCAGCAAAAGCTGGCTTGTCTCTCCCGGGTCTCCGCTTCCCGCCAATTCCCAGTAGATATCTTCAATTCCTTCATTTTTCGGCTCGTTCATATATTTTTCCAGAGAGGCAATCTTGTGTTCATACTCCTCCTGGTAATTTGCCTCAAAGGTGATCACAACCTGGCAACCGTCCCTCTTAATCCCGGACTCCATGGTGTCTGCACCGATGGCGAAGAAAAACATCGTCAACTCTTCCACAATTTTTGCAACTTTCTTCTCTTCATGTGTCATATCCGTTCCTCAACCTCTCTTTATTTCATCCGACTCTTCTTTCGATGTCTGCGGTCCTCAAAATGCTTCATAAAGCTTTCCAGCACAGGAACCATAATAATGGCCACCCAACCGGCGCTGAATCCGTTATTGTAAAGATTCAGTCCTCCGTACATGGAAGACGTGCACATTACAATTGCAGAATGTAAAAAGCCTGCAAGAATACCGGCCACCGCACCAAACTGACCGGCTATGGGTGCCAAGCCCACCGCAAACATGGCTGCCAGCAAAATACCCGGCGTCGATGGCTCATACTGCGTCAGGAAAGTGGACAGAAATACACCCGCCAGCACCGGCAGATAGTTTTTCACATGTGCACCGAATGCGGAAAATCCCACTACTGTCAGAATGGCTCCCACAATAGGTCCCGAGAGATCTCCCTTCACCAGAAGCACATAGGTAAGGGACACGATTCCCATGGAACCCATATTGATCAATGTCGCTTCCGGGCCGTTCATTATGGCGAAATCCGCTACCGCACGGCCGGGATGGCGCAAAATCTTGCGATACCCCTTCAGATCACCTCCGCTGCAGAATAGCCCCAGAACCACAGCCACTGCGAAATACACATACAACCCCACGGCAAGTGCAATCGACTGTCCGGTTTTCCAAATAAATACAGCCTCGCTTTCCAAACCGAAGGATTTCAAAATACATACCGTCACAAAAGCCACAATACCGCCGGAAAAACCTACATTGAACAGATTATAACCCATATGCATAGAGGCCGTATGCATGGATAACGGTGGCAGCACAAATCCGATAAACACACCGATCAGTGCAGCAAGAATTAAATCCACACTCTGGTGGAAGGGAAAAAGATAAACCAACTCTGTGATGATCGGCGCCAGACAGGTACCAAACAACGCCGTATAAATGTATCTGCTCATATGGGATTTGTGCATTCTGGCATAGAGAAAGGTTCCCAAAAGCACAGGGAGAATATTCACCGGATTCTTCCCCCACAATCCGTAACCTGCGTCAATAAACAGTGCGGCCATTGTCAGGCCGGTAAAAGGTATCTTAACCGCTACCACAAGAGCAATGGCAATGGTCAGGATCAAAGCAGCATTAAAGAAAGCAACTCCATATCCTGCCAGTTCAAAATAATCTGTGATCAGCGCATCTCTGGAAAGCACTATCGTTGCCATTCCTTCGGCAATCTCTTTCGGTGATCCTGCCACAAATGCTGCCACATACAGAAGCACTGCTGAAAAGATACTGAACACTTTCAGTTCCTTGCCCCGGATACGGCCAAGCAGTCTCTCTTTCATGTACGTCCCTCCTTGAGTGATGTATATGAGCATTGTAACAAAAAAGCCTTTCCCTGTACAGAAAAATTTACGGCTCACGCCTGTCCGTATAAAAATTCCATCCCGGCACAAACTATTGACTACAAAGAAGATCCTTCTGCCGAAAGGGAGACTATCATGACAAAACTTTCCACGCATCTGGACGAAAACATCTCATATGCGAAAAAACTGTTTCCGATTCCCCAAAGCTTCGATATTGTCACCAGAGACTTGTACCTGGGTGAGACCAAAGCTTATTGGATCGGCATCAACGGCATGTGCCGCACTGACGTTTTACAGCAGATTTTTTCGGATCTGCAGAATCCTCTGTATATGTGGGACACTACGGTGGAAGAGATTCAACATTACATGAATACACGGATCGGATACGCCCAAGCCTCCCTGACCGACAACTGGGAAACTATCTGCCGAAACGTACTCAGCGGCCCCTCCGTCCTTTTTATCGACGGCTTTGACCGCGCTATCCTTCTTGACGTACGCAATTATCCAACCAGAGGAATTGATGAACCCGAGACAGAACAGGTGACCAGCGGCGCCAGAGACGGATTTGTGGAAACCATGCTGTTTAACACTAATCTGATCCGGAGAAGAATTCGCCATCCCGGGCTGACTTTTGAGGTCCTTTCCGTGGGATCCGTGAGTAAAACAGATGTTGCGATCGCTTATATCGACAGTTTTTACGACGAAGCACTGTTGACACAACTGAAAAACAGACTACAGGAGCTGAATGTGTCCTCCCTGACTCTGGGCGCCAAAAGTCTTGCGGAACTTCTGGTCCCCAAGAAATGGTTCCATCCGCTGCCCTCTTTTCATCTGACCCAGAGGCCCGATACCGCCTGCAGCTATCTGGCGGAAGGACATATAGCCGTAATCGTGGACAATTCCCCATCCGTGTTAATCCTTCCCTGCTGTATCTTTCATTTTACACAGACACCCGAGGACTATTACAAAAGTCCCGCCGTAGGAACCTACTTCCGCCTGATCCGTTTCCTGTGCATCCCCGTAAATCTGCTTCTGATTCCGCTGTTTTTACTGATCACGGTCTATTACCCACAGCTTTCAGACCGCTTGGGTCTTTTGTCAACACAAGATCCACCGGGCGCTACCATTATCTTTTATGCCATCGCAGCAGAACTCTTACTGGACCTGTTCAAGTACTCCGGCGCCCTGAATTCCGGTCGTTTTTCCGGTTCTCTGGCCATTGTGGGCGGACTGATCATCGGAGATATTGCCGTGGAACTACACTGGACCTGTGTAGAGATCCTATTTTACGCCGCAGTGACTCTGCTGACCTCTCTCTCCCTTTCCAGCATTGATTTCGCTGACGGCCTCCGGATTTACCGGATGCTTCTGGTCGTTGCCACGTCCGTCGGAGGACTGTGGGGTTTTCTGGCCGGAATGGTTCTTGTTTCAATCTCCGTAGCCACAACTCCCGCCTTCGGGCATAAAAGTTATCTTTGGCCACTGTACCCATTTAACGGAAAAGCCCTGAAAACCCTGCTGTTTCGCTATCCCACCTTTAAGGCACAGCCAAGCAAAATCTGGAGACACTAACTTTTTTGCTTTCAAAATTTAGATTTCCTAAATTTTTCTTAGAAATACCTTTTCGGCAGCATAAAACGGCCGGCTGTAATCAGCCGACCGTTCTTTGTCTCGTATCAACTTTTTCAACAGAATATCTCATCAAAGGAAATTCTGTGCCCAATTCCCGTTCTCAAACAACAATACTTTCTCCCCGCCGGGGCAGATTCCGGTGATGGTAAGATCCTCTGTCCCCACCATAAAATCAACATGATTTACAGAATCATTTCCCCCGATCTCTGCCAATTGCTCTTCTGTCATGGAGGCTCCACCCTTCACTGTGGTCGGATAGCATTCTCCCAAGGCAAAGTGGCAGGATGCATTTTCATCAAACAAGGTATTATAGAATAACGTCTTCATCTGAGAAATGGGAGAGGAATAAGGAACCAGTGCCACTTCTCCCAGCCGCTTGGAACCCTCGTCAGTTTCCAGAAGAGACTGTAACGTCTTAAGCCCCTCCTCAGCAGCGTAATCCACCACTTTTCCTTCCCGGAACGTAAGACGGAAGTTTTTGATCAGATTTCCGTGATAGCTTAAGGGAAGTGCACTGACCAAAGTGCCTTCCGCCACTCTCTTATCCGGCATGGTAAAAATCTCTTCCGTCGGCATATTTGCCTCAAAAACTGTACCCGCTCCGGAGGTCTCAGAGCCGCCCTCCCAGATGTGATCCTTCACGAGACCCACCGTAAAATCAGTACCGAGACTGTTTTTATAATGCAGCTTTTCAAATGCATATTCATTGAGTTTCCGGCACTTTTCCTTTAAAAAGCGGTCATGCTCACGCCACTCTTCCACCGCATCCTTCTCACCGATGCGCACGGCACACAGAATTTTCTCCCAAAGCTTCCTCATTGCCTCTTCTTCGCAGCAGCCGGGAAACACCTTCATTGCCCACTGCTTCTGAGGAACCGCTGCCACGGTCCAGGGAATCTCACTGGACATGATCAGCTTATAATGCTCTTGAAGTGCCTTGTCCATGGCAGTATTTCTAAGCTGCATCTTTTTGGGATCTACACCTTTCATGCTCTCCGGATCACTGCCGGTCACGGAGATATATCCGGCCCCTCTTCTGGAATAGTAATTGCAGGACTCTGCCCTCCACGAAGGCACGGTAGCAAGCGTCTCCTCCGACGCATGTTCATAAAACTGTCTGGACTCCACACTGTCATTCCAGCGCATAATGACTTCGCCGGCACCGGCGCTGTAAGCTTCTTCAATCAATAACCGCGCAAATTCATAATGCTCTGCGGGACAGTTGATCACGATCTCCTGCCCCGGCTGCACATTCACACCCATGCGCACTACCAGACGGGCATACTCTCTTATTTTTTCCTGACCGATTCCGTAAAAATCACTCATGAGATTCTTCTCCTTCCACACCGGACTGACGCACAATCAACTTTTCAGGACATTGATACCTGACTTTTCCTCTGCTCTTCTTCCCGTATTCTATGGCCTGAACAGGGCAGCCGCAGATGCATGCCATGCAGTGAGTGCAGGCGTCTCCCCAACAGGGGATTCCTTCTCCCATTTCAATGTTCCCCAAGGGACAGCTTTTTGCACACTTTCCACAGGAAATACAGTTGTTTTTGGCATAAAACTTCTCCGCCTTCACAAAGAACGGATAAAAAAGCCCGTTCACCAAGCTGCTCTTCAACCGGTCAAAGATCCTGATCTTCTTCTCCGGCAACGCTTCTCCTCTGTTTATCTTCTCCGCACAGGCTTTGATCTCCGTTCTTGCCCTCCGGATAATGGCTTTAGCACGTTTTTCGTCCGGCGCCTGAAACATGGCTATATAGTTTTCCGGCATTACAACAGAAGTACATCCACGGTACTGAAAACCCTTTTCTCTGCACAATTTTTGTAAATATTTTGCGGCATTACCGTTGTCCGTACCGCAGGTCATAACAAAGTATGCTTCCCTGCTGCCCACAAAATCCACCGCTCTGATCCAGTCCCTGACAACTCGTGGAATCTGCCAGGCATATGTGGGCACCACAAAAACCCAGGGAGTTTCTGACCGCATGGGAGAAACATCCCTGTGGCGAATCTTTTCAAACAGGTTAAGGATACTTTCCTCAGTGACTGCAGCGATCTTCTCTGCCACGTATCTGCTGTTTCCTGTTCCGGTAAAATACAATATCATGTTTATTCCTCTGCTTCTTTGCTCCGCTGCAAATACATTCTTGCCTCATAAGGTCTGAGCACCTGCACCGCTCCGCTCTCCTTATAGTTACAGAGCAAAAGTTCCTTGTCCTCCCACTCCTTAAGAAGGGGGACGGAGAGTGTACGACCAAAAAAGTTGCAAATTACCAGCAATTTCCTGTCTCTGTTTTGTCTGGTGTAAGCAAAAATATTCTCATCCTCCGCAAGCAGAAGCGTAAATCTGCCGTCCACCAGAACCGTCTGCTCTTTTCTCAGCTGTACCAGTTTTTTATAAAAATGAAATACGGAATCCGGATCCTTCTTCTGATCCGCGGCGTTGATCACGGTATAATTGGGATTGACCCTGATCCACGGTGTTCCCTTTGTAAAACCGGCATGCTCCGAATGGTCCCACTGCATGGGTGTGCGGGCATTGTCACGACCTTTGGCGTGGATGGACCGCATGATGTCTTCTACCGGATACCCTCTCTCCAGACGCTCCCTGTACATATTACGAATCTCAATGTCGCGATAATCTTCTATTTCGTACCGCACATTGGTCATTCCCAGTTCTTCTCCCTGATAGATATAGGGAGTTCCCTGCATGCCGTGAAGCAGCATTCCCAGCATCTTGGCTGACTCCACCCGGTATTCACCGTCATTGCCCCAGCGGGAAACAATGCGGGGCAGGTCATGGTTGTTCCAGAACAAACTGTTCCAACCCTGCTGATACAGCTGTTCCTGCCACCGGCTCAACACTTCTTTCAGCTTCAGAAATGGCAGCGGTGCCAGATCCCACTTTTCAAAGCCCTGTTGATCCAGTCCGATGTGCTCAAACTGAAATACCATGGAAAATTCACTTCCGTCAGGATTGCTGTAAAGCTTCGCCCGCTCTGTGTCTGCACCCCAGGCTTCTCCCACCGTGAGAAGATCTCCCTTTTGAAAGGTCTCTCTGCTAAGCTCTGTGAGAAACTCGTGAAGCCTCGGTCCATTGCAGGTAATCTTTAAATCCGGCTCTTTGGCGATCTGATCGATCACATCCATGCGGAATCCCCCTGCTCCCTTGTCCATCCACCAGAGAATCATGTCGTAAATCTCTCTGCGGAGCTTGGGATTCTCCCAATTCAGATCCGGCTGCTTCACGGAAAACTGGTGAAAATAATATTGTTTCAGTTCCGGAACCCACTCCCACGCCGGGCCTCCGAAAACGGACCTCATATCATTGGGTAGTATTCCTTCTTCCCCGTCTCTCCATACATAATAATCATGGTAGGGGTTGTCCTTGCTTTTCTTTGCTTCTGTAAACCATCGGTGTTCATCGGAAGAATGATTCAGCACCAGATCCAAAAGGATCCTGATATTCCGCTTCTTTGCCTCCCGGATCAGCCTCTCCAAATCCTCCAGACTGCCGAACACGGGATCCACATCCTGATAATCCGAGATATCATAACCGTTATCGTCCTGTGGGGACTTGCATACGGGTGAAAGCCAGATGGCATTGATCCCCAGCTCTTCCAGATAGTCAAGGCGCTGCACGATACCGTTCAGATCACCAATACCGTCACCATTGCTGTCCTGAAAACTGCGGGGATAAATCTGGTAGATTACCGCTTTCTGCCACCATTTCATTCCGTCTTGTGTCATTTACATGACCTCCGTAATTTATGTCTTTTCTTTCTATTACTTCTTATTCTCTCTTTTTTTTCCGATCAGGAAAATAAATACCAGTACACTGATTAACAGCATATACGGATAGTACAGATTGGGGATGATCTGGAATGCGGAAACCGGGCTTCCCAGCTCTGCGCACACGGTTAGTGCCACCAGCATCTGCGCACCGTAAGGGATGATTCCCTGGAAAATACAGGAGAAGGTATCCAAAATGGACGCTGCCTTCCTGGGTGAAATCTCATAATTCTCGGACATCTCCTTGGCAATAGGGTTCGCCATAACGATGGCTACCGTATTGTTCGCCGTGGCAATATCCATCGCGCCAACCAAAAGTCCCATACCAAGCTGACCGCCTTTGTTTCCTTTGAACACTTTCTTGATCAGCTGCAGCAAGGCAGCAAATCCACCGTATTCTGCAATCAGGGCACAGATGGCGGATACCAGGATCGCAACCATGGCTGTCTCAAACATTCCGGATACACCGGTTCCCATATTGTAAAGTATATCCGTTGCTGCTGTGGCCCCGGTGGCAAGCATGATACCGGCGCCGCATACAATACCAATGAGCAACACCACAAATACATTAATACCGATAATTCCTCCCAACAGTACCACAAGGTAAGGAATGATCTGTATCAGATTATACTCTCCGATTACAGCCTCTCCCACGTCAGATCCCAGAGATTTTATAAGGATAATGACCATGGTTACGATCGCTGCAGGCAATGCAATGCCGAAGTTTTCCCGGAATTTATCCTTCATGGCGCATCCCTGTCCGTTACACGCCGCAATAGTGGTATCAGAGATGAAGGACAGATTGTCACCGAACATGGCACCGCCCACCACAGAACCTACACACAAAGGAACGCCAAAACCGGAGCTTCCCGCCACTGCAACCGCAATGGGTGTGATCAAAGTGATGGTTCCTACCGACGTACCCATGGCAAGAGATACAAATGCACTCACCACGAACAGTACAAGAACCGCAAACCTTGCAGGAATAAAAGAAAGTACAAAATATGCTACACTCTCCGCACTGCTTCTGCCCACTACGCCTACAAACATACCTGCCGCCATGAAGATCAGGACCATGGTGATGATATTCTTGTCGCCCACGCCCTTTGCCATGATACCCAGCTTGTCCTCAAACTTCAGCTTAGGATTCTGGAAGCATGCAACCATCAATGCCACCATGAAGACTACCACGATAGGAATCTTGTAAAATCCCATGTTAATCTTCAACACATATTCAAACATAACGCCGAGTCCCAGATAAAGCACCAGAAATACCCCGATGGGAAGAAGTGCTTTGTAATTTGCCTTTTTCATAAGTACCTCCTGATTAAAAAATGATTAGTTCAAGTGTAACACAATTTTCACATTTCCTCAACATTTTACGTACTTTTCAGAGCATTATAATCTCTGTTTTAAGGGCACTATGTATTCGTTTAAATCTTTCATGACTTTGGCGGGACAATATACAATAACACTGCATACTGCCCCGCCATCTCCATTACAAATATTTACGCAGATCTTTGCACAACTGCTCTTCAATGGATACCAGCCTGTCGCAGATTCCTTTCGATGTTTCATCCGCATTCTTATACTGGTTTAAATATCTGTTCAGCGATTTGACTCCCATATTACAGCCGTCAGTTATGAGGTCCGCTACCTTCGCATCACTTCCGTCCATGCTCATCTTCATCGTAGTCATCATTTTAGACATGCCCTTTGCAATGGGGGAAGGATCCTTCTCGTCGGTCTCATGCCTGTTTAACAGAGCGTGGATCTCATTTCCCAGCTTTGCGTGGTGATCCTTGCTCTCATTTAACAGCTGCTTCATGCCCTGATCTTTCACACTGTCTATCACCTCATCGATTGAGGTGACTGCCATTTTGGAGCCGGCATCACATTCTCTGAGCAGTTTTTCGGTATCGGAATATTCCATGGCTATCCTCCTTTTCTCGCAGAAAAATATGATTATCGGGAAACAAACCACCAGTTCGCTTCCCTGATGGATAGCGTTATTATTTCCTCAGGTATTTTATTTATTCCCACCATTACAAAAAAGACTTTCTCATGATACAAAAAACGCGCCGTCACCGGCTTTTGCAGCATTGTGACACTCTTGGAGGAAGTTCTTCGGCGGCAGATATTGTTCGTATAAAAGGCCCTTAAAAAACGTCGGCACTTAGCGAAATAAAGCCGCAGGCTGTAATGGAGCTTAGTGTCCGCTACGCTTTTTCACGGAGCGGGAGCGTGCCGCTATACGAATGATATCTGCCGCCGAAGAGTTCCCCCAAGATAGTTACACTTCCCGCAAAGGCCGGTGGCAGCGCATATTTTTATAAAATCAGAATTACGGTCTGAGTCCCATGCCGCCTTCCAGGGTCAGGGTCTCACCGGACATATATTTGAAGTCGGGAGAAGCCAGCTGTACGCATACGCGGCCGATCTCAAGCTCGGTGTTGCCGAAGTGTCCCATAGGAGGCATGTGTACGTTGGCCTTGAACGCCTCGGGATATGCCTTCTCAAACTGCTCCAGCTGTGCGGTCCATGCCAGAGGACATACTACATTCACATTAATGCCGTCAGGACCCCATTCAGTAGCTGCTACTCGGGTCAGGCCGCGGATACCTTCCTTGGCTGCTGCATAGGAACACTGTCCCTTATTGCCGAACAGACCTGCGCCGGATGCAAAGTTGATCACAGCACCCTTAGTCTCCTTCAAGTAAGGATAGCAAGCCTTCATGTAATAGAAGGTGGAATACAGACCGGAGTACATAGCCAGATCAAACTGCTCTGTGGTATGTGTTGCAAGAGGTACGCCGGATGCGGATGCCTGTGCATTGTTGATCAGAACGTCAATGCGTCCGAACTCGGCAATGGTCTTGTCAATCACGTTCTGCACCGTTGCCTCGTTGTCATTGCCGGCACTCACGTCAGCCTGCACTGCCAGCACCTTAATGCCGTACAGACGCTCCAGCTCTTCCTTTGCATCAATCAGCTTCTGCATATTTCTTCCTGTAATTACAAGGTTTGCGCCCTCTTTTGCATATGCGGTAGCAATACCGTATCCGATGGAACCCGGTGTTCCATCAGCTAAGGGTGCGGGTCTGCCTGCGCCGGTGATGATCGCTGTCTTACCAGTTAAAAATCCCATAGTGTTATCTCCTTTTCTGCCGTGTGGCGTATCTTTTCATATGATAACTCTATTTTACATGATTTCTGTGTACATGTCAAAACTTCTGTGATTATTGACGCGTTTGTATTTTTAATTCTCGGAAATAACCACGATTTCATAACTTTTGGAACACCCCCTGTTCGCACTCTCTACTCGACTACCTATTCCCGATAGCCTTCTTATTACCCCCGTAATTCTAACCTTTTACATAGACCTTCTATCTATATCATCATGTTTTTTATGCCGCCACTGCCATATTGTTTATCTTTTTCTGCTTTCCTCCACCGATAAATCCGATAATCGTAATGGGCAATCCAAATATTAGATATATGGGGAAACATATTGTGCCGATCAGATATAAGGTCGCCGCAAATTTTGCTCCACCACTTTTTTTGCCCGCATAAGATATCCATCCGATCAAACTTCCGAGTACAAACACTGCAATATGTACACAAAGCAACACCATAATCACATATAAAAAGGTAAGTGCCGAAGAACTCATGCCGAACAGTTCAAGCACTACAAACATGCTTTCAAAATAGGCTCCGACTGCATTGACAAAATCCAAGCCGCCTGCTTCAATTATAATTCCTCCAAAGATCCACAACAAATATGCAGAATAAGCGGTTGCTAAAATATTGGATACCAAAAGTGCTTTACTTCTCATAATTATATATTCTCCTTTGTGCTTATTTATATGATGCTTCCGCCAGCTTAGCGGCAATTCTTAAAAGTTCTGTCGAATATTCCAATGCCTCTTTCGTGTCTTCTATCTCCAACTCCATGTTCCCGGCTTTTTCTGACCACTCCGTCATCTCATAAAGCATTTTCGTATAATCAGCCAAAATAGATAAATCTGAAGGATTCTCCTTATATTTCTTAAACAGGGCAATGTAATCATCCACCCATGCTTCATAATCCGCCAGGAACTGGCGCCAGTCTTCACTGCCGAAAATTTTATCATCATCGGAAGCTTCTTCGGTAGAAGCGACGGACTCTTCCACAATACTCTCTGTACTTTCCGCCACCGTCTCTTCTACAATGTCTTCTTTTGTCTCTTCACTTGCAGCCTCACTGGCCTCTTCCAAAATTGCCTCTACATCTGTTTCGCCTTTGTAAAATCCACTCCTTACGGCAGAATACCCTTTATAAGTGGAACTCCATGCATCCGAGTAAGACTTATACATGGCAGACCACGCATTGGAGTATTCCTGATACATGGCAGACCAAACACTTGAATATTCATTATACGCGAGATCGTCAGAGGCATCTTTGATCAATTCATCACATTTGTCATAGATTTCTTTATAAATATCATCCCACACATCATACAAATCTTTTATGCCGTCATCCCAAGTGTCGTACAAGTCCCTCATAGCATCATTCCAGATGTTATAATCCTCAATACCCTGATTCGCTACACACTTAAAGTAATCTATTGCAATCCCCTCTACATCGCCATATAAGGTATCAGCCTTATGCAAGGAATTGTTGTAGTAATCGGTCACTACATCCTTGTTTTCCGCATAAGAAGCATATTTTCCCCCAATTTTTTCAAACACAATAACGGACTCGTTCTCTATGGATTGTGCGGCCTCTTCAAATTCCGTTGTCATAGCGGCCAGGATACTCTCAAGGTCGCTTATGTCATAAGATTTTTCTTGGTCTGCTGCCGGATCTTGTTTTTCTTCGGACTTCTCTTCTGTTTCTTTGTCCTCACTGACACTTTCCCGAGTGTCAGTTTCCTCTATCCGGGATTGGCTTCCCTTAATTATGCTCTCACCGGATATCTCCTTCTTCTGCCCGCATGCCGTCAAGCCCATAATAACTGCAATCAACATTAATGCAAGGACTATTTTTTTCATTCTCATTCTTTGTTCCTCCTTAATCCACTTTTTCCGCTGTTCTTTTACACAATCACATACCCTCTATCAACTCCTTTGCCTTCTCGATCAGTTCCCCAATCTGTACCTGCTCTTCTTCCAGGCTAAGTATCTTTTTTTCCAAAGCAGCCTTGACCTCCTGCCCCGGAGCATCAATCAGCCACTTGATTTCTCTGATCTTGAAACCAAACTGTTGATATAACCTGATTTTCGCGATTCTCTTTTGTGAGCCCTCGTCATAGAGAAGGTGCCCGTATTTGTTCCGGGCCGTCGCCCGGACCAGTCCTGCCTTCTCGTATCCTTGAACAGCGCGTCTGGTTACTCCGAGCGCATCACAAAGTTCATGCAAGGTTTTATTACTTTCCATATATCCTCCTTTTTTCAGCCTAAAACTGCACGCTGCGTGCAGTCAACGACTTATTTCGACTGTTATCGCCTACATAGGAGAACATGTAAATTTCGCGAATCGGGATCCTTGCAAAAGAACTCTTTCCTATTAATATAGAATTCTTTTTTAACGTTTTTGGGGGCTCAGCCAGCACTTTAACGCTTTAAATCGGCCAATTTACATTTTTTTTGCAACTCTCTCTCTCAAAATCTTGACTTTCTTATAAAAAGCGTTATATTATACTAAATATACCTAATTATAATAAGGGAGGAATATTTTTATGAAACTGAAAAAGATTTTTGCACTTGCACTTTCCGCAGTACTTTGCCTCAGTGCATTTACCGGATGTGCAAAAGAAGTAAACTACGCAAAGGACAATACTGAATTTGTAATTGGTGTTTCCGGACCTCTGACCGAGGGCGCAGCAATGTACGGTGTTGCAGTTGTTAACTCCGCACAGATGGCAGTTGACGAGATCAATGCTGCAGGCGGCTTCAACGGCATTAAGTTCAAGCTCATCTCTTATGATGATGTAAATGATGCCAGCAAGCTTCCTACCAACTACTCCGCTATGTATGAGAGCGGTATGCAGGTTTCTCTGGGAACCGTTACCACTCAGCCCGGTCTGGAGTTCAAGAACCTGTCCAAGGATGACAACGTATTTTTCCTGACTCCTTCTGCATCCGGCGATGCAATCCCTGAGTTTGACAACGGCTATCAGATGTGCTTTGCAGATGGTAACCAGGGTAAGGTTGCTGCAGAATTCGTTAATGCCAACTATGCAGGCACCACCATCGGCGTATTCTTCAAGTCCGATGATCCCTATTCCAAGGGTATCTACGATCAGTTCCAGGACAACCTGGATGCTTCTGTTAAGGTAGTTGAGACCACCTTTACCGATGCCAATGCATCTGACTTCTCTACTCAGATCGACACTCTGAAGAGCTGCAACTTCATCTTTATGCCTATTTATTACACTCCTGCTTCCCTGTTCATGCAGCAGGCTAAGGACATTTTGGCAGCAGACGCTGTATATTACGGATGTGACGGTTTCGACGGCATCGACAATATCGAAGGCTTTGACATCACCTCCATCCCTCAGGCAGTTACCATGCTGTCCCACTTCAACTCCAAGGCAGAAGATGGTCTTGCAAAGGAGTTCATCGACAAGTATGTTGAGAAGTATGACGCATCTACCCTGAACCAGTTCGGCGCTTCCGCTTATGACTGTGTATATGCAATCTACGGCGCAATGCAGGCAGCTGAAAAGGCCGGCGAGAAGATCTCTGTTACCATGAGCGCTTCCGATCTCTGTGACATCCTGAAAGAGCAGTTCCAGGGCGGCTACACTCTTGAGAACGCTGTTACCGGCTCCAACATCAAGTGGGAATCCAACGGCTATGTAAACAAGATCGCTATCCAGTACGTGATCAAAGAAGCTAAATAATCAAAGGATATTAACATGGAATTGATTTTATCGACACTCATTAACGGTTTGAGCCTTGGCGGCATCTATGCCATGATCGCTCTTGGCTATACCATGGTTTACGGTATCGCCAAGATGCTTAACTTTGCACATGGTGACATTATCATGGTGGGCGGATATGTGATCTATGTATTTATGTCTTTTCATAATCCGCTGCTTGCCATAGCCATGGCAGTCATCTGCTGTGTGATCCTGGGCATTGTAATTGAAAAGGTTGCCTACAAGCCTCTGCGGGGAGCTTCCCCTCTTGCGGTGCTGATCACTGCTATCGGCGTCAGCTATCTTTTACAGAGCCTCGCACAGATGATCTTCGGCACAGCCAACAAGATGGTTACGGTTTATGAACTGGGATCCATCAAGATCTGGGGCGTTTCCATTCAGGTTTCCGCGCTGGTGACCCTTGCGGTTGCTACTGTTGTAATGGCAGTGCTTACCCTGTTTATCAAGCGCTCCCGTACCGGTCGTGCCATGGTGGCTGTCTCCGAGGACAAAGGTGCAGCTCAGCTCATGGGTATCAATGTAAACAAAATCATCACCATAACTTTTGCAATCGGTTCTGCGCTGGCAGCGCTGGCGGGGCTTTTCTATCTGTTGAAAGCCCCCAGCATTTCCAGCACTCTGGGTGCCATGCCCGGTATCAAGGCATTTACTGCTGCCGTTATCGGCGGTATCGGATCCATCCCCGGAGCAATGCTTGGCGGTATCCTTCTGGGTGTGGTAGAAAGCATCTCTTACAAGATCACTGCCATCGCTCCCTACACGGACGCCATTGAGTTCTCCATCCTGATCATCATTCTTCTGGTGAAGCCCACCGGCTTCCTGGGTAAGGTAAGGAGGGAGAAGGTATGACGAAGCTTAGCAAGATCAAATGGAACCATTACCTCAATTATATGGTGATCGGACTTCTCACTGTCGTTTTTGGTGCACTGGCCCTGGGCGGCATGCATTTTAACAGCTCCCTGCTGTTCTTGTTTGAAAAAATCGGCATCAGCATTATACTGGCTGTTTCCTTAAGTATCGTTGTTGGATTTTTGGGAGAGCTTTCCCTGGGCCACGCAGGCTTTATGTGTGTAGGTGCTTATCTGGGCGGTAAAGCAGCCTCTCTGTTAGCGCCTTCTCTGGGGAACGGTCCCCTTACGCTTTTAATTTCTCTGCTGGTGGGCGGTGGTATTGCTGCAATCTGCGGTATTATTATCGGTATTCCCGCACTGAGATTAAGGGGAGACTATCTGGCGATTGTCACCCTTGCCTTTGGCGAGATCGTGAGATCCCTTTTCCAGAATTCCTCTGACAAATCCTTCGGCGGAGCGCTGGGACTGAGCACTCCCCGCTATGACAAGCAATATCTGTTCATCTGGGCGTTTTTGCTGGTGTTACTCACGCTGGCTGTTGTCCAGAACTTTATCCGCAGTAAGCACGGACGTGCCGTTACCGCCATCCGCGACAATGAGATCGCAGCACGCGCTACCGGTATCAATGTTACCAAGTATAAGCTTGTAGCATTTACTTTGTCTGCTGCTTTTGCAGGAATTGCCGGCGTGCTCTACAGCTTCAGCAACTATACGGTGCAGAGCGCAAAATTCGGTTATAACTATTCCATCGAGATCCTGGTAATGGTCGTTCTTGGCGGCATGGGCAGCATCAACGGTGCCATTATTTCCGCAGCGCTGATTACATACCTTGACACCAAACTGGCCACAGTGCTTACAGGCAATCTTGCAGTCCTGCAGAATCTGTTGTACGCACTTGTACTGATCGTGATCATTATCTACAATAACTCCCCTGCTCTGAAGGGCTTCCGCAACAAGTACAATTTTACGACGCTTGCGCGCAAGATCACCAAGCGCACCGTAGATCCTGCCAAGATTGCGGATGACCAGGCGAAGTGGGATGTGGTTCCTACCAAGATTGAGATGAATGAGGTTCTTTCCACCGATCTGAACCCCAATGATAACTACATCAAAAAGAACGGAGGAGAGAAATAATGGCTGATTACATTCTTGAAACTAAGAATCTCGGTATCTCCTTCGGCGGTCTGAAAGCCGCACAGGATGTAAATATCCGTATTAAAAAGAATCAGATCTACGGTCTGATCGGCCCCAACGGCGCAGGCAAGACTACCATCTTTAACCTTCTGACCGGAGTTTACAAGCCCACAGCAGGTACCTTTTATCTGGACGGCGAGGAGCTGAAGGGATTAAGCCAGGAGAAGATCAATCACAAGGGCATTGCCCGTACTTTCCAGAACATCCGTCTGTTCAACAATATGACGGTAGTCCGCAATGTTATGGTGGGACTTCACAATCAGCCGGAATTCAAATGCAGCGTGCTGCAGTCCGTATTCCGCCTGCCCCGTCATTTTAAAGTGGAGAAGGAAATGCGTGCAAAGGCAAAAGAGCTGCTTCGCATCTTTGATCTGGAGCAGGAGAGAAACAGTCTTGCCTGCAATCTGCCCTACGGCAAACAGCGTAAGCTGGAGATCGCCCGTGCACTTGCCACCAATCCCAAGCTTTTATTGCTGGATGAGCCTGCTGCCGGTATGAACCCTCATGAGACGGAAGATTTGGTCAAGACGATCAAGTTTATCCGCGATCACTTTGACATGACCATCCTTCTCATTGAGCATGACATGAAGTTTGTTGCCGGTCTCTGCGACGAGCTCACCGTTCTGAACTTTGGTACGGTGCTGGCAGAGGGCGACACCAAGACTGCCTTGAACGACCCCGAAGTCATTAAGGCATATATCGGAGGTTAAGTCTATGGCAATGTTGGAAGTTAAAAATCTTGAAGTACACTACGGCGTGATCCGGGCACTGAAAGGCATCAGCTTTGAAGTAAATGAGGGTGAGATCGTTACCCTGATCAGCGCTAACGGCGCCGGCAAAACTACCACCATGCAGAGCGTGGTAGGTCTGATCCCCTCCAGCAGCGGAACCGTTACCTTTAACGGAACCGATATCACCAAGACTCCCTGCCACAAGATCGTGCATCTGGGCATGACTCAGGTTCCCGAGGGAAGACGTATTTTCCAGGAGCTGACAGTATATGAGAATCTTCTGATGGGATCTTACTCTATCAAGGATTCCTCCGGATTTAAAAATGATCTGGACGCTGTGTATACCCGTTTCCCCCGTCTTGCGGAGAGGAAGAATCAGGTGGCCGGAACCCTTTCCGGTGGTGAGCAGCAGATGCTTGCCATGGGCCGCGCCATCATGAGCCATCCCAAGCTTTTGATGTTGGATGAGCCCTCCATGGGACTCTCTCCTCTGTTGGTAGACCAAGTCTTTGAAATTATCAAGGACATCAATAAAGATGGCACCACCATTCTTTTGGTAGAACAGAACGCCGGTAAATCTCTTGCCATCTCTGACAGGGCATATGTGCTGGAGAACGGACAGATTGTTCTGTCCGGCACCGGAAAAGAGCTTTCTGAGAGCGAAATGGTCAAAAAAGCTTATCTCGGCGGTTAAATTTGTGACGCCTGTCTGCAGAAAAGAACGTAAACCGGGAAAAAACCGTGCCTGATAAAAGGGCTCCTTACGTTTGCAATTTCAAAAGTGTAAGAAACACTAAAAACGCGTTCTTGAAGTAAAAGACAACGCTCCGGACATCACGAACTCGCAGCTACGCTGCTCGAACATGTGATGCCGGGGCGTTAATACTTCCGGAACGCGTTCTAAGTGTTACTAACACTTTCTCACAGATGTCAAACATAAGGAGCCCTTTTATCAGGCACGGTTTTTTCCCTGCTCACTGCTTTGTTGCAGATCAGACCTGCATTATTCAGCATTATCTCAACATAAGTTCAATACAGCCGCCTGAAGATTTCAGATAGTGATCGACAAAGGTTCCTTGCTTGAGGCAAAGGGCATATTCTGTACCGTTGTGGCGGTAGGAGATTTGTTTTTCGGTGATGTCGCAAATCTGCGGACAGTCCTCTTTGACAACAAACTGTGCGGAGAAGTCGCTGTCACATTTTAATTCCATACAGTCTTCTTGCAGGGTGAGCACGATTTCTTTGCCGTCTGCGCTGATCCGGGCCACGAACTTCTCCCCGTCTCTGCAAGTGTCGAGGATTTCTCCTTCTCCCAAGAAAATACCGGCTTTCGTCTTTTCATCGCTGAAGCGCAGTCCGTCCATTACGGGAAGAGCGTCCTGCACAGCATCATTCTCCATGCAAGGTGTATCCAGATAAATATCTCTGTAGTTCTCATCGAATTTGTGGATGTCGCGGATAAATACCCTGTTGTCTTCCCGGAACAAATTCAAGCGATACTTTTTACAGCTATACCATACAGACTGACAATTGCACTCTGACCAGTCATCCAATGCGGAGTAAACGGTAGCCGGCGTCATCTCATATTTCTCAGTAAAATGACGACCTGTATCACACAGCTTCTCTACTGTTACTTTTCCTTCTTTTACCATTACATCCAGATATTCCATCTGCATGGGAAGCCCCTTTCCAATCAGTTCCCAGCCGAAAGAGTTCTCCTGACCTGTCTGGGTATAGTTGTATCCCATGTCTTCTCTCTCCAGGAAGTTTCTGAAATACCAGTCCACCCATTTTTCATCACGGCCGCAAACCCAGCCGGGTTCCAGAGAATATACCAATACGCCCATCTTATTATAATCGGCGATCTTCTCATAATAACAGTGTATAGGGTCCGGTCCCAGCATTCGGATCACCGGCGCAGGAAGCTGTTTTTCCTTGGTCTGTGCAGGATGCAGGATATTGTTTTTGCTGGGAAAATAAGGACCGTTATAATAGCCTCCCCACAGGGTATAGGCATCGGTTCCCCACTGCTCTCTGCAGATGCAAAAAGCCTGAACGCCGTATTTTTCACTCATATAGGCAACAGAGTCACTGTCCATGACCCAGGAACCGGCAGACTTGGGATAATATCCGAAAAGCTCCTTGAACTTCTCCATAATCAGGTCAATAATACGCTCCTTCTGTTCCCTGGTATAGGCCAGCAAAAATCCCGGATTCACGTACCAGTCCCAATCCCAGCCTCTTTTACTTCTCCAGGGGATCCCGGCCTTTTCTACCAGACATCTTGCCATTTCGATCCAGATACCCAGCTCCATGTGCTCATCTTTTTCCTTATGGAACAGGTCTACCATGTCCTGACGCATCATGGCATCATACTGCAGCAGAAATGTATTTTCAAATCCGTATTTTTTGTTCAGCCTGATTTCCTCTATCACAGGGGTCAACAGATCCTTTTCCTCTCTGGGCTCCACCCCTCTGACAAAATTCACAATATTTACCACCTTGTTACAAGTCATTGCATTTCCTCCCATATTACTTACTGTAATTCACATCCAAACAATACAAAATTATAATCATCCGTCCACGTGGGCAAATTGGGATCGTCTGACCAGCCCCTCTTATCACTGAAGGTGCTGGGGCCCACGGAGTAAGACTCTCCCTCCGGCTTGTGATGGGGTCCCAGCAGGTTACGGTTGCCGGAAAGCATTACGATTTTCACCTCATTTTCCCCGTCCCTCATAAGGTCTGTGACGTCCAGTACAAATGGGGCAAATATCAGATTGCCCGCAAAGAATCCATTCACATATACCTGTGCTGCCGGTGCGTTTAATCTGCGCAGAGAGATCACATAGTTTTGACCGCTCTTCACTCCCACCCTGACACACTGGGAGAGAACCATTCTTCCTGCAAAAAACCAGAACCCCTGGTGGGTAATATCACGGATATCCAGTTCTTCTGTAGGTTTGGTCAAACAAAAGGTCTTTCCGCCGTGCAGACATCTGCGCTCTCCCAATCTGTAGGGTTCTTCCATCCGTATCCCGAACCGGCCGGTCAGGTAGATGCTCTCAAGCTCTGTATCGTACGTAATTTTGTTTCGCACACTTTGGTGCACTCCCGGAGTAAGCATTGCTTCATATACTTCCTCCGGCTGCGTATACCGGCAGGAAAGTCGGATAGTATTGGTTCCCTGCCTTAACAGATCACCGATCCTGCTCTGTCGGATGGCAGAATCCACAAATTGTCCGCAATCCTTAAAGACATACATCTGATCATTGACCACGATCCCGTATTTCTCCGGATTTTCCATGCAAAGCTTCACACTGCTGTAATCAAACGCCTCGGCTACTTCAAAGGTAAACTGCATCTCTATGTCACAGGGCTTCCTCATTTCCAGCAATTTCTGATGGAGATTGATGACTGCCATTTCGGGCTGCCACTCCCCGCCGTCTACACGGTAGGTACATTTATCCAGTGTAATGGCATTATCGTCACACTCTTCTATCCGGAATCTGTCTCCAAGAGAAATCAGCTCCTGCGCCTTTTTCTTCTCTGCTTTCAAAGAAATCTCTGCACTCCCGCCTTCTACGCATGCTTTCACAGACCCTTCCTTTACGGCAGTAAGCGTGAGAATCCTGCTGCCGTACTCCGCAAACGTTAACGCAATCTCAGTCCGCCCATTTACATAGTTTACGAAAATCTTTTCTTCGGTCTCCTTCAAAAGATCCTTTTCACTCACTTCATAGGTTCCCTGCACCGACCACACAGTGGACTGCTCCTCTTTAGAAAGATTCACCAGATAAAGAAGTTTACGCCCGTCCTCCCATTCTTTCAAAGCAAGATGAATGGCGGGGTTGTCTGTGATGCCTTCCACGGGAGAAATCTCTTTGCATAGCTGTTTCAGCTCTGACAGGCCTTGGCAAATCTTCACACCGGCCTGCAGTTTAGTAAGGCTCTCGCTTTTTCTTCCGTTTTCATATTCCGGCAGTCCTCCGAGGGCATAGACACAACCGCCTTCCTCTATAAATTCCAACAAAAGTCTTACGGTATTCGAGGTCAGATTAATCAGATCCGGTAGCAAAACTGCCCGGTAGCTGCACTTTCCGACGGACAGGAAAACTCCTTCCTCGAAACGCTCTACCCTTCCGTAATGCTCCATGATCGTCTCGTCACCATAATGGTGCAATACATGCTGACTGTTCAATTCCTCCGTAAAGGCCTCGAATCTCTCACTGTACGCTGACAGCTTGGGAGATTTGCAGGAATCATGCAGCAGATATGCCGAATGCATGGGATGAACCACCAGAAGCGGTGCTATGTCCTTGCCGGAATCCAGCAACGCCCCAAGAGAGGTAACATAATCCGCAAATTCACCGTGAACCTCCTCAAACCAGGGAAGCTGGGTAAAGAAGGACGCAGGGTAATCCCTTTTCCGGAATCCCCGCAGACTATAGCCCACCAGGTGCGGACACAGAGAGGTCACTCCGTTTACAAACTGCCACTGAGCCATCCATTTCAGCTCATTTAAACTCACATCCCAACCACTTAAACCAAAGGTCTCCGTCAGCGTTTTCCGGCCCAGCTGATATGCCACGCTGCTCACCTGCTTCGGCTGCTGAGGAGAAGAAACAATTCTTTTTAAGTGATCCATGCCCGGCTCGTGAAAATATTCATAGCAGGCCATAACACCATTGGTGCTGCACATCTGGGTATGCAGATTGTTTTCCCCCATCATGTGACCGGTCAGCATACAATGATGCGCAGTGCACCAGTCATACATCTGCCGGATAAAGGAATCCTGCATCAGCGCGGCAACCATCTCCTGAAAATCATTTCGAACTGCTTCATGCCCTTTTTCCTCAAAAAAAAGCAGCGGCAGTTCCGGTATTAATTCATATCCGTAACGATTCTCAAACTCTTCCGGGAACACAAAGGACCAGGGAGAAACGCAAAACTGTGGTTCATCCGTAAAAAAACCTTTCAAGGAACTCCCAAATCGGTCTGAAAACCGCGCATAATATTTATCGTGAACATTTTCCAAAAATTGCGCTATGGTCTCTTTTTGAAATACGTCGACGTAATAAGGATTCACTGCATAGTAAAATACATAAACGCCTTCCTTAAGCTGATCCGTCAGGACAAATCCCTCTTCTGTTCTGCAGTATAATGCTAAGATCTGCTCCTTAACAAAACCTTCTCCCTGCTCTTCTCCCCAGACAAAGAACTGCAGCGTCTTCTGCTGATGCAAAAGACCAAGCCTCGGCACTACGCCATCGGCAAAGCCGCTGGGCCATCCGTTCTCATCATACGCCCAGGCCTGCATGCCCAGCTCATCCGCTTTATCGAGACAGGTCTCGATCATAGCAAACCATTCCTCACTCATGTAGTCTGTTCTCAGACCACCTCTGGCGTGCATAAAAAATCCTTCGATACCTTTTTCCTGCATCTTAACAATCTGGCTTTCCAGCTCCGTCTTATCCAGTTTGTCATTCCAGCTCCAGAACGGCTTGATACTGTTTTTCTTCCTATCCGTCATATTATCATCTCCGCAATATGATAGAAATGCCTTTTATACTTTAGCTTAACAGGGGCTCTCCTATCAGAGGAAAAGGCAGTGCACCTTTACAGTGCACCGCCTTCCAATTTCAAATCCTATGTACGGTCAAGCTCACCTTTAGCGACCCGGTATGCTCTATCCTTATTCAGCTTTCATGTGCTGAGCAACCAGCTTGTCAATAGGCTTTACAGCAACAGTTCCCTGATGCAGAGCTTTCAGACCAAGTACCAGCAGCAGAACGCTTTCAACAATGCTCAGTACGCTTCTGATAAAGTTCACAATCTCAGTCACAACTTCGATGTAGAGATAGCTGTTGAAGATTCTCAGGAAATCGTCGATAACGCCGATAGCACTGGGAATGTAACCGATCAATGCGGACAATACGGAAAATACGATGTTAATTACGATTGCCTTAACAGCAGCCTGCTTCAGCCATGCGTTCTCTTCACACAGAAGAATGTAAGCAGCAACCAGAACCAGTACGGTGTAACCGGAGAATAATCCTCCTAAGTAAACCAGCGCACCCAGCAGTCCTACAGAAATACCAAGTTTTGTTTTCATCAATAAACCCTCCATTTAACATTATGTTTTTCCTAAGCCTGTTGTGTACAGGCTTTTGATGTTTGTAATATAATTGTACACATTATGAGGGAATATGGCAAGTATTTTTCGCACAAAATAATTATTCTTCATGTACAACCAAGTAAATCTTATCGTTTTCTTTTATAAAAAATTTTTTCTCTGAATAATAGTAAATCTCACCATCATATTCTACTTTTACATAGAAATAGCATTCGGCAATTTCCTCAAGGTCTATATTAAATTCCTTGAAATCTTCTTTATTATATTTATAAATGTCACTATTTTTGTCATAAATAATGAAATAATAGGGAATTACATCCAGTAAGGTAGCGTCAACAAGTTCTGACATATTTAACTTCACATCGTGCACTAAATAAGAAAAGCTATCTTCATATGAAGGATGCCGCATTTTCGCTATTTTTTCCATATCCTGCTCTTCATATAATATGGTCAGATACTCCTCCGTTTTTTCAATATAAGGATCCACATTTTGCTTGTTGGTCATATCAATCATGCCAACTTGTTCGAGTCCTGTTCCCTCATTGGCGGAACACTGATAATCAATCACTTCATCAAACAAAATCATCCATTCATAAACTTCATCATTAAAATACAAATGGATCAACTGTACCACCTTTGACCTTTGATCTGTCCAAATGCGATCCGTCTCCGCAATACACTGATAACTATATTCGGCACTCTTTTCTCCACTATATATTTTGGTCAAATAAGAATTATCCGAAAAATAGTACTTCATAATGATATCTAGGGTTAAAACATCATTATCGTCTGCTTCTTTCATCTTGTTTGCAGACCATTCCTTCAACCCCTCCATAACCTCTTCCGCAGAAGGCATCCTCTTCGGCGTTACCTTCCATTCATGGTTTTTGTCCGAATACATTTCGTAATCGTCCAACTCCCATCCGTCATTATATTCCTCATAATATAATATGTAAGCTCTGGTCTCTTTGGCATTTTCATGATCAAGTTCCAAAGCCACCCATACCTTGTCCTCTTTGTCGTCATTGTCAGTTCTTCTTTTAATGATCTCAAATTCTTCAATTTCGCTTCCTTCCACTATAGAAAAGAAGTCACTTTCCAAAAGGTCTTCTTTTATTTCTTCCTCATCCTTGATTTTGTGTCCGCAACCGGCAAAAATCAGAATCGACAATAATCCCAGTAATATACATATCTTTTTCTTCACGTGTATGTCCCTCCTTATTGCCCGCCATACATATATGTGGGATTTGTGACCAGATTTCCTTCCATATCAAATTCTGCGTAATAAACTTTTCCGTCTTCTCCCTTTAATCCGCTGATTCTGAGTAATCCATTTTTTATTTCTACATGGGAGTTGACATACTGTGATTCCGAAGAGCCATCTTCCAGTCTGCTGCAATAATTCTGATTATCAAAAAGCATGTAGGTATCATCTTCATAAAAATAAATATAAATATATTTTTTGTCAGTCGTGTAATCCGTAAAGCTTCTTGCGTATATATCAGTTTGGGAAGAATATGTTAATTTCCCCCATGCCCACGATATACTATGCCCTTCTAACTCGGGGATTTCCACCGGCGTTTCTTCCAATCTGGCATTCATCCGCACCAGTCTGTCCTTTTTGATGTTATGCCATAAAACAAAGGCTTTTCCTTTTATGAATTTTATGTCTTCTCTGTAAAGGACAGCATCTGAGCTTCCGAACCCGCCTCCGGCTTCTGCACTGTAAAACCTTGTATATACAGCATCATCATACATCGTATAACTAAAGACACCCTCTCCGTGACTGTATATCTTGCTTATTCCGTTATCTCCCGTGTCTATTGTGGTGTATTCCATCGCCCATTTATTGTCTACATTATCCCATATCCCGTATACCGTTTCGTTTACATCAAATCCACTTATTGTTTTTTCACAAAACCAATATCTGTTGTCTTTTGCAAGAATCTCATCGTATTCCGGGATCTCTGTGATTTCTTCTTTTATCTCTTCTTCTATTTCTTCTTTTACTTCCTCTTCTATCTCCTCTTCTTTTGTCTCCTCACCGTCTCCGTAGTAAAAAGTGATAGAATATTCTGTATTAGAAACAAAATCAATCACTTCTTGCTCGTAAGAGTCTAAATCTCTTCTTTCCACCCAAACGACAAAATAATCGTCTGATTTGACGATATCATCACATTGCTCCTCAATTTCTTTATCGTCCAGCCACGCCATACGAGACGTTTTGCCATATACAGAATCATATGATATTTGCCAACCAATATCGTGAACCTTGCGACTGGTTCTATGAGTAAAGGTATAAGACAACGAGGTATGGCCATTTACCGGCACACAAAAATAATCTTTATCCGATTGCGAACTCAAAACCCCTTTGTAAGTAGTTCCAGCTTGTGCGAGCGTAGCAGAAGCGCTACTGTCATTTGGCTCATATAAATCTACCGGCGCCGTCTCATTATAGGTTGGCATTTCAATCCCTCTCACAGTTGAAAAAAGCATCGCCACCGCAAGCAACCATTTTGTAAAAATTCCCATCTTTCTCGTCCCTTTCCGTTAACTTATTGATCCTGATTATCGCTATCTTCGCTACTCATCTCTTTCCTATCCAGCCGTTTACAAAGAATATAAGCTGTAAAAAAGGGAATTGTGTAAAGGAGCCATATAAGTGACTCTCTCCTTTCCAGAATTTTCTTACCAAAAAGGGTAACTATTATCACCATCGGCAAATAACACTTAATCCAAATCTTACCATATCTGGATAGGTTCTTCTTATCTCTGGTACGCGTTTCCTTTTTCGAGACACTCATGTCATAAAAAAGAACAAGTGTCCCTACCATAATGATCGTGCTTACGACCGGCATCAAAGCATCTTTCTCTTTATTGATTGTGTCTTCTTTCTTATTGATCCTCCCTTCCTCAGAAAGCACACTCGTGGCAGCATCTGTTTCCTGCATTTCAGGAGAAGTGCGACATTCGGATGAATTGATAATCTGATTCCCCTTTTCAATAAGATCGTAACTCTCGGATGCCGCAACTGCTGTATCACAACAAAAGAATACTGTTAAAATGATAACCACCGCTGCGGACAATAACTTTTTCATAGCGAAATACCCTCCTCTCAAACGCTCTTTTGTGACTCCTTTTTCTTAACAGGTAGCACTTCTTCCTTGCGCGCAGGAGCCCCGTAAGCTTTGACCCGCAAGCACCGCAAAACCGGGCATTGTCACCCACTTTGTTTCCACAATTTGAACAAAACAAGAGCATTCTCCTTTTGTATAGTATTTTTGTTATAAACAATTATAGGCGAATACCGCCTAAAAGTAAATAGGCAAAAACCGCCTATCTTATAATAGGTAATTATATGTGAAAGGATTTTTGCCATGATATATCGTCGTATACGTGAATTAAGAGAAGATAGGGATTTAACGCAATCCTTCTTTGCAAAACTACTGAATGTGAACCAGCGAACCTACTCTCGCTATGAAACCGGAGAACTTGAGATTTCTCTGGCTTCTCTCTGCATCCTTGCAGACTTTTATCACGTCAGCGTTGATTATCTTCTCGACAGGACCGATGTTAAAAAACCCTATCCCCGTCCAAAGGGAAATGACCATTCTGCTTCCTGCACTGTTTTTGAAAAATAATTACTGCAAATATTTCCCTGATGTGCTATAGTAAAATGGTAATGTATTACATACAACATATTTTGGAGAATCAATTATGAATCATAATCACGGAAAAACAATGACTAAATTATTGGCAGCTGCACTTATCGCAGCTCTTCTTTCCCCCGGACTTCCGGTGGTTCACGCTTCCAACAGCTTTCTCAGGGAAGAACTTCTCAACCGGCGGGAAGAAGCAGCGCAGAACGCAGCTTCCTCCAACAGGAATGACGCCGCTACCAAGCCTACCTCTTCCTATGACACGGCAGAGGAGGTGCTTCCTCCCGGAGTAGAGTCTCCAGCCAAGGGACCTACCGCTGTTACAGACAGAGAAGCTTACGATACCGAGGACGAGGAAGTTGCTATTGATACCCCTAAAGGAGAAATCCCCGGCTCATCCACGACCTCTCCGTCGGGAACCTCCACTCCTTCTTCGGATTCCGGCAAAACCGATTCCGGCAGGACCGACTCCGGCAAAAAGGATTTTGTTGACTTAAACGGTGACGGCGTTGACGATTCTTCCCCGGATGATGTGGATAACCGCGTGTCTGACAAAAAGGAAGAACCGGAACCCGAGAAGCCGGACGGCACTATCGTGATTCCGGAGACACAGCGCCCTTCCCTTCCCTCTGATGGCACTTCCCTGGGCGGATTTCAGTATCAGGGCAATTCTAATCCCGGTGGAAACACCTCTTCGGGCAATAAGGATCATATAAGTAACGCCGCGCTGGACGCTGTTTACCGCACCCAGATTCAGGCTCTGTCCGACGCCCTTCCCGAGGGAACCTCTCTGGAAGTGGCTTTGAAGGATGCCGGTCCCCAGTACCAGAAAGCATTGCAGGCTGCGAAGATGATCGCCGAGACGGAGAATATCAAGGTTTTCGACATTAATCTGAAAAAAGAAGACGGCAGCAACATGCACCAGCTGGACGATTATGTGGAAGTAACCATGAACATTCCCAAGGACTACGTGATCGCGGAAGAAAACACCATCGTTGTTCATTACCTCTCTGAGGAAGGCGAAACAGAGCCCTGTGAGACCGTTTACCACGGGGAAGACCCCAACAACCGTTATCTGACCTTCAAGACTGATCATTTCAGCGTATATTTCTTTATGGAAACCTCCCAGAAGCAGGCTGCTGAGATTTACAACTCTGCCGGCCTCACTGCAACGGTAGAAACGATAGAAGCAGAAGAATCTGGTTCCAACAGTCCTTTGTGGATCATTATCGGCGCTGTTGCCGTGGTTGCAATTGCCGGTGCAGGCATTTTGTTAATGAAGAAAAAGAAGAAATAAAAAGAATTTGTTATGGTAAAAAAGCCGGTGGGAAATCACAATTCCCACCGGCTTTTGAGACGTTCATTGTCTGCTTGTTATCAAAGCACCAGAGTAGGTGCTGCATATACCCTTGTTCCCAGCTCATTATCTAACATGTACAGGCTCTTAGGGTCATCTCCGAACAATTCAAATTTCTTGATCAGGTTATCTGCGTTTGTCTCTTCTTCTCCCTGCTCTTTTACAAACCAGTCCAAAAACTGCATGGTACGGAAGTCCTTTACAGAATATGCCGCATCATAAATGTTATGAATCAGGCTGGTTACATACTGCTCATGCTTCAATCCTTCTGCAAGAACACCTTTGGCACTTGTCAATTCTACTGCCGGCTTTTCGATGGCATCCAGAGTGATCCTTTCGCCGTTATTCAGCAAATACTGTACAAAGAGCATTGCATGATCGCGCTCTTCCTGAGCCTGAACTTTATACCAGTTTCCAAAACCATCCAGACCCTGATCATAATAGTAGTTTGAAAAATCGAGATACAGATAGGCCGAATAAAACTCTTTATTTACCTGCTGGTTTAATAATTCCACAACCTTTTTCTCTAACATACCAATACCTTCCTTTCCCTATTTGTTTATAAAAATATATTATCCTCACAGCGCAACCTTGTCAATCCCACTTTCTTAATGACATGTTACTTAAGGTATTCTTTTCCCTTGAGCCACAGAAAAAATTGTGCTACAATAATTTCAGCCAATTTAAAAGACAGCAGCGGCCGGGGTTTTCATTCACCGTTGTGATCCGACACCCGGCAGTTGCAGAAAAGAGGTATTTTATGAACAAACGTGAATCCTTCCGGACCAGATGGGGCTTTATCCTGGCCTGTATCGGATCGGCAGTAGGTATGGGAAACATCTGGATGTTCCCCACAAGGGCGTCCCTTTACGGAGGCGGCTCCTTTATTCTTCCTTACTTTTTATTTGTAATATTAATCGCATCTACCGGTATGATTGGTGAGATGAGCTTTGGCCGTGCCACAAGATCCGGCCCGGTGAATGCCTTCGGCGTAGCCTGTGAATCAAAAGGAAAGAGAAAACTGGGCGAAGCCATCGGTATGATCCCCGTTCTCGGCTCCCTTGCTATGGCCATCGGCTACACCATCGTAATGGGCTGGATCCTGAAATATATGATCGGCTCCTTTACCGGCACCACTCTGGCAGCTTCAGACGTTGACGGCTTTGGCGCCGCTTTCGGCGGAATGGCTTCCGCCTTCGGCAACAATGGCTGGCTTCTTGCTGCTCTGGTAATCGCCATCATCATTCTGATGTTCGGTGTAGGAAAGGGCATAGAAAAGGCCAACAAAGTGATGATGCCGCTTTTCTTCGCATTGTTTGTGGGGCTTGCCATCTATCTGCTCTTCCAGCCCGGCGCAGCTGACGGATACAAGTACATTTTCCGGGTGGATCCCGCAGCGCTTGCAAATCCCAAAACCTGGGTTTATGCACTGGGGCAGGCTTTCTTCTCACTGTCCATCGCCGGCAACGGCACTTTAATCTACGGATCATACCTTTCCGACAAAGAGAATATTCCCGCTGCCGCAAGGCGCGTAGCATTTTTTGATACACTGGCAGCCGTACTGGCCGGCTTCGTGATCATCCCTGCCATGGCAACTGCCGGCAGTCAGCTGGATCAGGGAGGCCCCGGACTGATGTTCATTTTCCTGCCTAACCTGTTCAAGTCCATGCCCGGCGGAACTATTTTTGCAATGGTATTCTTTGTGGCAGTATTCTTTGCAGGTATGACCTCACTGATCAATCTCTATGAGACTCCTATTGCAACCGTACAGGAAAAACTGGGCATAAAGCGCATTCCTGCCTGTGCTGTCATCGGTGTGATCGGAGCTGTGGTTGCCATCTTTATTCAGGGCATTGTATCCGACTGGATGGATATTCTCTCCATCTACATCTGCCCTCTGGGAGCAGGTCTCGCCGCCGTAATGTTCTTCTGGGTTTGCGGCAAGAAGTATGTGGAAGAACAAGTAAACAAGGACAGTAATAAACCTGTCGGCAATAAGTTCTTTCCTATCTGCAAGTATTTCTTCTGTCCTGTCTGCTTCCTGGTATTGGTACTGGGCATTCTGATGGGAGGCATCGGCTGATCCGGCTTCAATTGAGCATCTGCGTATTTAAAAAATAGACGAATAAACGGTGTGACAGGAACTTCTCCTATCACACCGTTTTTGTATCTTTGGACTTCAGTTTACTCCAATCGATTTACTCAAATCCTCAAACAATTATTTCAAATTGCTTCTGATCTCATCAATCGTTACATAACGCTTCTCTTCATGAGACTTGATAGCTGCATCGATAACCATCTGTGCTTTCAGACCGTCCTCAATGGTAGAGGTGAATGCATCGGTCTTGCCGTTAGCCATATCGATGAAGGACTGGGACTGATAAATCTCACCGGGAGTACCGTACTTCTCGGGAGTTGCAATTCTCTGTCTTCCCTTAGCAATGGTCTCCTTGTCGCCGTAGCAGATCTCAAGACCTTCGCCAACGCGGTTGCTGAAGCAAATGTAACCCTTCTCACCGTAAATAACGAATTCTACCAGCTGCTCTTCGGTCTTTGCACAACGTGAAAGCTCGATATTAGCAGTTGCGCCGCTCTTTAAGTCTGCAAGAATGTTAGCATAGTCATCGGTGGTAACAGGTGCCCATTCGTCGCTGTCCAGTTTCTGTCTTTCTTTGATGAAGATACCCATATTAGCGGAAAGGCCTACGATATCCTCGTTCATCCAGTTCAGGAAGTCGATCATGTGAGAACCTAAGTCACAAAGAACACCGGTTCCGCCGTATTCCTTCTGGAAACGCCACTCAAGTCTTCTGCCTTCCCACAGTCCGCTCTCTTTGATACACTTGATGTAGCAGTGGTAAACCTTACCGATAGCACCGCTGTCGATGGTATCCTTTAAGAATCTGGTGGTGGGCATATGACGCCATGTGAAGCAGATGAAGATAGGAAGACCCTTTTCTTCTGCCAGCTTACGAAGATTATTAACTTCTTCACTGTTAACACCAACGGGCTTCTCAACACTTACGGCAAGTCCTGCATTCAATGCATAGGTAGCCTGCTCGCAGTGTAAGCTGTTAGGAGTACAGATGTCAACCATGTCACATTTGCCGCTGTCGATCAGTGCCTTGTAGTCAGTGAACAGACAGTCATCATCCAGATTGAAGAGCTCTTTTGCTTTAGCCAGGGATGCAGGTTTAACATCACAAACTGCTACGATCTCATAATCCTTTGCCAGATTGTAAGAAGATCTGTGGTTTGCATCAGCAACCCATCCGTAACCGATAATACCAACTTTTTTTCTCATAATTGTTCTCCTCTTTTTTAAAATATTTTTATCCATTGATCAGGATTTTTACTGCTTTCAAGCTCACATCTTCCATAGAATGGTATTTTTCAATCTTGTTTTGAGAACGTCACTCATACGTAGAAATCTTTCCTTAACATAAGTCGGTCTCAATCTAAGTACATTTCACCTAAAGTCATTGCTATGGAATCACTTTGCCACACCCTTATTATATTCGCCTTAATCATAACATGCAATGAATAATGCGAAACAAAAATATTACTATTCGAAACGATCATCAGTCTGAAACGGTTGTACCCTGGTTTCTCTTTACAAGAGGCACGCGACCTCCACATGCGATGAAAGTTGTTTCTTATACTACATAGCGAAAGTGGTGACTTTTGCTAAACTGTTTATTCTTCCATCAAGGGGGATACCCTTTGCACCCCACCAAACTCTTTGGCACAATCCTTCAATTATTCTTCATCAGAAACGTTGCCTGCCAATTCGATATATTCTTTTAACTTTTTCTGCAACAGCTTCTTATCAATCAATTTCAAATTATATTCTGAAACCATCGTTGGAGACAAACTGCGGCTAAGAGCAAATTCTACAACCTCATCATCCTTGCTTGCACAAAGAATAACACCTACACTCGGATTTTCGTTTTCCCTTTTTACCTCACGGTCAAGAGCTTCAAGGTAGAGATTTATCTTACCAACATACTCCGGCTTAAATTCTCCGATTTTTAATTCGAATGCCACAAGGCATGAGAGGCCTCTATGGAAGAATAACAAATCGATATAATAATCGTGCTTTCCAACCTGTATCCGATATTCCTCTCCAATAAACGTGAAGTCCTTACCAATTTCAAGAATAAACTGCTTAAGATTTTGTATAATCGATTTCTGTAAATCACGTTCAGATACTGTATCCGGAACATCAAGAAAGTCAAGCACATAATTATCAAGAAAAACATTGCCTGTTGCTTTTCTGGATTCTTCAATGGCAGGTGTCATAGGTTTTTGTGACAGCATATATCTTTCATAATATCCACTGTCAATCTGTCTTGCTAATTCTCTTGCACTATACTTTTCTTTCACACACATACTCATATAAAATATGCGTTCTTCCATTGTCTTACATGCTGACATTATCTTTAAATGATTAGACCAGTTCAATTGTGTCAACAGTGTTGACACTTTTTCATTATCCTTGTAAAGTTCATAGAATTGCTTCATCCTATAAAGACCACGACGATTAAAACCTTTTAAGTCAGGGTAATTCTCTGCAAAAAAGTCAGCAAGTTTCTGTACAAAAGCGTCCCCGTATTCCGCAGTTTCGGATTGCCTACTAATGTACTCGCCTATATCACGATACATTAAAATCAATTCCTCATTTACTTTGCGATATGCACGTTCTTTGGCAGTCTCTATAATATTAACAATTGTTTCAAATTGTTCAACGTAAGGAATTACTTCGCTCATTGCATTCTTCCTTTCTACAATAACCAATTTTTGCATCCCCTTTAAACATTTAGCAACTTGTATATGTCCATCCCGGTTTTTTCATCAAAATGAATTGTTAAATCATTAAAACCTCTTCTTAATACAACATCCACTAATCGTTTATCTACATATGTGGAGCCATTAGGGAAGGAAAGTGCATCGCATAATTGAATAAATCTGTCAATGTTTCAATGAAATTGGTCTCCTCGCTTGCACAATCATTTTGCCCATTATATGCACCAATATTTTTGTAACACAACAAGGTGGCTATCGCCTTCTTATATATCATATTTACAATTTATTTAACCATGTCAATATATCTTAATATTTGATCTTTAATGTTTTCACACAACTCAGAAAACGTCACATTTTGTAATGGTTCTATTGCCAGAAATAACATATTCCAAAATTGTTCCTTTTGCTGTTCCGGAATATGCATAAACTTACATGCAATATCAGGTAATGCTTTCCAATTTTCATCACGTATTGCAACCCAGAACGGTGTTTCTACGGTTGCCGGATTCTTCCACAAATCTCTATCATAATTCAGCGTTATAGAATATTCGTCTATTGTTAAACTACGCGTATAACCTTTTCTATACGCTGTCGCTTTAGTCCCTTTTTTGGATGTCCGTATAGATTTATCAGCCATTAACAAATCAATCACTTCATCTAAAACCATATAATACCGTTCTTCTCTTTTGGCTGTATTGGCAGATAAATCCTTTGCAGAAAATGGAATAAACGCATCACTATCCAGTTGATTACAAAATCCTTCTAACTGAGCAATGTCAGCTATATAGGCAATATCCACGGATGCTGCTACTTGCTTCAACATTTCAATGACTTCGCTCCAGGTATATATTGCCATTTTCACACCATCTACCAATACACAATAATCGGCCACTTCCTTCACTGACATTCCATTGCAAAGTTCTTTTAATTTCATCCATAAATTAGTTCTTCTAGCAGCCGGACATATAAACATTAAACCTTTTCCGGAATTCTTTTTCAAGCGCTCCAGATATGTAATCGGTTGGTTTACTGTTAAAGAGGCATAAAATTTCATCTCGAAGAGTATGACTTCTTTACCGGAAGAATCAATCCCCGCCATATCCGGGCGCTCTTTCTCCTCGCCACTACCAGTAACCTGGCAAACATACTGAAGCACATCCTCTAACTCAATTTGCATACTATCTGCGACACGTTTTGTAAATGCTCTATTCAAATTATCCGATTGTGTCAACAAATATTGTAACGAAAATGTTGCAATATCTTCTTGTGAACCTTTTATATACGGATACAAATGTGCTAATAAAGAATATGCCATCGCACTTGCCCTCCTCAATACATTCTTAAGCTAAACTTCTATCTTCTGTCCAATGTCCCTTTACCAAGTCATAACTTTCCGCAATCATCCTTTTCACGTCTTTATCCGGAACCATTCCATCCAGAAGGATTGTATTCCAGTGTTCTTCGTTTTGATGATATCCAGGCAGCACAGATGGGTATGTGAACCGCCATAAATCTCTCCCATTCCCCAACTCCTATCCCCGGGGTAAATCAGTCCCCATACACTACCTCAACAGCGTCAGAAACACACATCCATCTCATGCCTCAAATGCCGAAATCCCTTGATTTACCGCCCTTTTCTCTCCAGCAAACAAACCGTCTCGTCTGT
>JAZNMF010000107.1:0-3493 GCA_045579545.1 Acetatifactor sp.
ATGGGAGCTCTTACCGGCTGCGGAACCAAGACAGAATGTGATTTTTGCGGAGAAGAGAAGCGCTGCGAGACCCAAACTATCTTTGGTGAGAAAATTCATTACTGCAAAGATTGCAAGGATGCAATCAATAGTATCTTTTAAGAGTGTGTGAAGAAAAGTCTGTAAATTCGAATCTTCTATGATAATGATTGAGCGGAAAGTTACTAAAATGAGCTTTCCGCTCTTGGTTTATATATAACAGTATCTATGAAACATGTCAAGAGCAGGCGAGGATTCCCGCCTGTGAGTCCTGTTTCTTTTCTTATTCCGGCAACCGGCCTTCGTACATGATACTCAGTTCACCATAGACTTTAGCCCAATCCCGGATGGTGGTGGTCCACTTTTTCGTTGCCTCAAAGGTCGCCAGATACAATGCCTTTAGAAGGGCTGTGTCGCTGGGAAACACGCTCCGCTGTCGGTTCAGTTTACGATAGGTCGCATTTAAGGATTCGATCGAGTTCGTTGTATATATGACCTTCCTAACTGCGGCAGAAAATTTGAAAATGGGAGAAATAGCATCCCAGTTATCCTTCCAGCGTTTCATGGAATTCGGATATTTAGGACTCCATTTTTCGGTAACTCTTTCAAGAGCTTCCAATGCTTTCTTTTCGTCCGGTGCTTGATATATGGTTTTCAGGTCCGTTGCAAAGGCTTTTCTGTCTTTGTCCGGTACATACTTCAATGTATTTCTTACCTGATGTACAATACAACGCTGGTATTCTGTTTTGGGGAATGCAGCGCTAATGGCCTCCTTGATTCCTGTAAGGCCATCTGCGCAGATCAGAAGGATATCTTTTACTCCTCGGTTCTTTAATTCATTGAGGACAGAAAGCCAGTATTTTGCACTTTCGTTATCGCCTACATTTATAGATAAAACTTCTTTTTTTCCTGCAGCATTGATACCAAGAATGATATATGCGGCCAGCTTGCGGATTACACCGTTATCACGAACAGAGTAGTGGATCGCATCAATGTAGAGGATTGGATATATCTCGTCCAGGGGGCGGTTCTGCCAGTCTTCAATCTGTGGCAGTATCTTATCCGTCACATCAGAAATAAACCCTTCCGAGGTTTCAAAACCATAGATATCTTCAATGGTTTCTGATATCTGCCGTGTAGTCATACCCTTGGCATACATGGAGATGATCTTCTGATCAATATCAGAAATGTCTTTCTGTCGTTTTTTTACCACTTGTGGTTCAAAAGTAGATTTTCTGTCTTGTGGAACTTCGATCTCCATGGAACCATAACTGCTGTTTACACGTTTGGTTTTGTAGCCATTTCGGTAGTCCTCATTATCAGATCGTTCTGATTTTTCATACCCAAGGTGATCATCCATCTCTGCTTCCATCATTTCTTTAATGGTTCCACCGAGCAGATCTTTGAGGGCGTCCTGGATATCTTCAGCAGTCTGGATATCGTATTCTTCCAGAAGCTGATGAATAATGTTCCGTTTTCCCTCTGTCATTTGTACTCTGTGTACAGGTTTCTTTTGTCTTGCCATAATAAAGGCCTCCTATGAATTTATTTTATCATAGAAGACCCTATTATTCATCAATTTACAGAAAAACTTTCACAGTCTCTTTTTCTTTAATCAACGTAATCTTATTTAAAAATAAGGTTTTAGAACAGGTTTCTTCTTTTTCATGCTCCCATTTTTCCTTCATTTTTGCCAGCTTTTTCAGATTCATGCAAGCAAACGTAAGCCCGACTTTCATTTCCATCCGGGCTTTTCCGATCATTTGTGTGTAACGAAGTCCATGGTTTTCTTTCGCAGTTCCAAAGATTCGTTCTATCGTTTCTTTTCTTTGAGAATATAGTTCTTTCATCCCAATTGTGTAACGGATATCTTCGCATATCTCCATATACGGTTCCCATATATGACGCGTTACTACTTTCACATGATCCTTGCTGTTAGTACACTGTGTCTGATATGGGCATGATTCACAGATCAAACCGCAGCTTTTGTATTCCCGATACCCATCCCTGTTCGTGGTGCTGTAATTCAGCACCTGATTGTTAGGACAAAGATAACAGTCATAATACTCGTCGTAAACATACTCATATTTCTTGAAAAATCCATCTTTCGTCATTGGACGCTTATACGCCATAAGTGGATTGATTCCGTCATCGATCAACAGTTTAGCGATTGCAGGTGTTTTATATCCGGCATCTGCTATTAAGGTTTTGATTCCAATGTTTTTGATCTTATCATACAGAGTTTTAAATGTTCTGCTGTCATGTTGGTTACCGGGATGAACACTATAACCTAAAATCCATCCATTTTTATCACAAGCCGTCTGGACTGCATATGCAAAGACAGATTTGTGTTCCCCTTTGTGAAACCATCCGCTTTCCGGATCTGTGGTACTGGATTTTACTTCTTTTTCCTCTTTTGTACTACCGCCTCCGGTTGGGGGATTATCGTCATCATTATCTTTTTCTTTCAATGGTTTCTTTCCATGTGTTGCACGATCTTCATTGATTTCTTTCTTCAACAGTTCCTCAAAGAACAAGGCTTCTTCATGGGCAATTCGTTTTTGCATCTTCTTGTTATTCGCTTTCGCTTTCACATGAGTTGCATCCACAAAAACTTCGCTGGGATCTATGAGTCTGAATTTATAGCATTCTTGCAGTATGTGGGAAAAGATCTGTTCAAAAAGATCTGTATCTTTAAAGCGTCGGGTGTAGTTTTTTCCAAAAGTAGAGAAATGGGGCACCTTATCCATCATGTCCAGACCCAGAAACCATCTGTAAGCAACATTAACTTCGATTTCCTTTACAGTCTGACGCATGCTTCTGATACCATAAAGATACTGAATGAATGGAAGTTTTATCAGCATGACAGGATCCATGCTTGGACGTCCGTTATCGGAACTATATTTATCAACTACAAGATCATAAATAAAGTTCCAATTGATTGCTTTATCGATAATTCGCAGGAGATGGTCTTGTGGAACCATGTCATCCATACAAAATATCTGCATCTGTTCTCTTTTTTTATCTGCATTTTGGGTCATCATATGTAGTTGCCACCGCCTTTTTTTGATATCTCTATTATACCCAAAAAGAGCCTGAAAGTCTCGAGAACAGCGACTTTTAAGCTCTGATATGAGAGAAAAATCCGGCACGTGTGTGCCGGACTTTGTCTACAGTCTGAACGGCCGGCTGTAATCAGCCGACCGTTCTTTGTCTCGTATCAACTTTTTCAACAGAATATCTCATCAAAGGAAATTCTGTGCCCAATTCCCGTTCTCAAACAACAATACTTTCTCCCCGCCGGGGCAAATTCCGGTGATGGTAAGATCCTCTGTCCCCACCATAAAATCAACATGATTTACAGAATCATTTCCACCGATCTCTGCCAATTGCTCTTCTGTCATGGAGGCTCCACCCTTCACTGTGGTCGGATAGCATTCTCCCAAGGCAAAGTGGCAGGATGCATTTTCATCAA
>JAZNMF010000108.1:0-6760 GCA_045579545.1 Acetatifactor sp.
TTTACCGGAAGGCTCCAAGGGTGAGCTGGTGTTCACCAGCCTGGATAAAGAGGCATTCCCTCTTTTAAGATACCGTACCAGAGACATCTGCGTACTTTCCAGAAAGAAATGCTCCTGTGGACGTACTCTGATCAAGATGACAAAGCCTATGGGTAGAAGCGATGATATGATGATCATCCGCGGTGTCAACGTATTCCCGTCCCAAATTGAGACCGTACTGATCAAGGAAGGCTATTCCGTAAATTATCTCATCGAGGTTGACAGAGAGCGCAATACAGATACGTTGGACGTGTATGTGGAGCTGACACCTGAGCAGTTCTCAGATACGGTGAAGGATCTTTCCAAGAAGGAAAAGGCGCTTGCAGGTGCGATCAAGACTATGCTGGGCATCAATCCGAAGGTTCATCTGGTAGCACCCAAGACCATTGCCAGAAGTGAGGGCAAGGCTGTCAGAGTCATTGACAAGAGAAAACTGCACGATTAAATCCGTAACATGGCTATAGTAGAGAGGAGGCTTTTCTATGAGCGTAAAACAAATATCTGTATTTATTGAAAACAAAAAGGGAAGACTGGCAGAAGTGACTAAGTATATTGCAGGACACGAAGTGAACCTGCGTGCATTGTCCATTGCAGATACCCAGGATTTTGGTATTCTTCGTATCATTTGTGAGAATCCCGAAAAAGCAAATGAGGTACTGAAGGAAGGCGGCTATATCACTACCGTCACGGATGTGTTAGCCACAGCAATTTCTGATAAACCGGGAAGCCTTGCAGCGATTTTGGAGGTGCTCTCTGAGGCAGGGGTAATGGTAGAATATACTTATGCATTCTTATCTGCAGATAAGGGTGCTTACATGATCCTTCGTGTGGATGATAATCAGGCGGCAGCTGCGGCTCTTGCAGGCGCAGATATTAAGACGGCAAACCAGGACGAATTGTTCTGATTGTAATAAGATAAAATGGTCATAGATTTTCACACACATATATTTCCGGATGCGATTGCCCCTAAGACGATACCGGCACTGGAGAGAACTTCCGGTATCACGGCAGCTACAGACGGCACATTAAACGGTCTGCTCCATTCCATGGAGCAGGCCGAAGTAAATATGTCGGTAATTCTGCCGGTAGTTACCAAGCCTGCACAGTTTGACAGTATCAATCAATTTGCCGCCCAGATCAATCAAAAATATGCGGGAAGGTTATTGTCCTTTGGCGGAATTCATCCGGATTGTGAAGATTACAAAGAAAAATTACGCAGGATTAAGACTCTTGGTCTTCCGGGCATCAAGATTCACCCTGACTATCAGGGTGTGATGATCGATGATGCACGCTATATGAACATCATTGAATATGCCAATGAACTGGATTTGATCATCGTGACTCATGCGGGGATTGATATTGGTCTCCCGGAACCGGTTCACTGTCCGCCGGACAGAATGCGCAGAGTGTTGGATCAGGTAAAGCCGGCCAAAATGGTATTGGCACACTACGGCGGCTGGAAACAGTGGGAAGAGGTATATGAATGTCTTGCCGGAGAGAATGTATATTTCGACACAGCGTTTACCTTCGATTATATTGAACAGGATATGTTCCTGAAAATGATGGAAAAGCATGACACGGATAAGATTCTGTTTGCAACGGATTCTCCCTGGAGTGACCCGCTTAGGGGAGTAGAAGCGGTAAAACGATTGCCCATATCCCTTTTCGAGAAGGAGAATATCCTGTGTAATAATGCAAAAAAGTTGTTAAATTGTTGAATAATTTTGAAAAACCCCTTGCTTTTTTGGCGAGGGTTTTGTATAATGAAAAGGCTTTATCGCTTTAAAGCGTTGTACTTTAAAAGTTTAAAGCGCGAAATGAAACTCGGAGGTATTATTATGATTACGAAAATTGCTTTTCTGGTTATTTTCTTTGCAGTAATGGTCGGAGTAGGCATTTACTCAAGGAAACATGCAACAAGTGTAAATGATTTTGTTCTCGGCGGACGAAGTGTAGGACCGTGGCTGACCGCTTTTGCTTACGGAACCTCTTATTTTTCCGCGGTTGTATTTGTGGGCTATGCAGGGCAGTTCGGTTATAAATACGGTATCTCTGCCACCTGGATCGGAATTGGTAACGCGGTGATCGGTTCCCTGCTTGCATGGGTGATACTGGGCAGAAGAACCAGGGTTATGACAAAACATTTGTCAGCAGCAACCATGCCTGACTATTTTGGAAAGAGATATGATTCCAATGCCATTAAGATCGCGGCATCTGCAATTTCCTTTATTTTCCTGATCCCTTATACCGCATCTGTTTATAACGGTCTGTCCAGATTATTCGGCATGGCTTTTGATATTCCTTATTCTGTATGCGTAATTGCCATGGCTGCTTTAACCGGCGTTTATGTTATCCTGGGCGGCTATATGGCAACTGCCATCAACGACTTTATCCAGGGTATTATCATGATTGGTGGCATCATCGCAGTGATTGTGGCTGTATTAAACGGTCAGGGCGGTTTTTACGAAGCCATCAGGAGCCTGTCTGTTCTCGAGAGCGATGTGCCTTTGACCATGGGGCAGCAGGGTGTGTTTGCCTCCTTCTTCGGACCGGATCTTCCCAATCTGCTGGGAGTTGTTATACTTACCTCTTTGGGCACCTGGGGACTTCCGCAGATGGTACATAAATTTTATGCGATCAAAGATGAGAAGGCCATTAAAACAGGAACAATTATTTCCACCTTCTTTGCAATTGTAGTATCAGGAGGCTGCTATTTCCTGGGTGGCTTCGGACGTCTCTTTGACACTCCGGCCATCTATTCCGAGAGCGGAAGTATCGTTTACGATGCGATCATTCCCAGTATGCTCTCTACGCTACCGGATATTCTGATCGGTGTGGTGGTTGTATTGGTGCTGTCTGCTTCCATGTCAACTCTGTCTTCTCTGGTACTGACTTCCAGTTCCACCTTGACACTTGATCTGATCAAAGGTAACATTGTAAAAGAGATGAGTGAGAAGAAACAGCTTCTTTGTATGAGACTCATGTTGGTATTCTTTATTGTGATCAGCGTAGTGATCGCACTGGATCCGCCGACATTTATTGCACAGCTGATGGGTATCTCCTGGGGTGCACTTGCGGGAGCATTTCTGGCACCGTTCATGTACGGTCTGTACTGGAAGGGCGTTACCAAGGCTGCTGTTTGGGCAAGCTTTGCCTGCGGCGTTCTGCTGACCGTTTCCAACATGTTCTTTAAGTTTATCGCCTCTCCCATCAATGCAGGAGCCATCACAATGATTGCAGGGTTGATCATTGTACCGGTCGTGAGTTTGATCACGCCTAAAATGGATAAGAAAAAGATGGACCAGGTATTTGCCTGTCTGGACGAAACGGTGGTAGTAAGCAGAAAGAAATCTATCGAAGAATAAAGGTATGATTGAATAATGAAAAGGCGGATGACAGAAAACGTCGTCCGCCTTTCTTCGATCAGGGTAATTGTTTTGCTTGTTAAAATATGGAAATGTGTGTTACAATACCACTGCGAATATATCAGTGCGTGCCGGAATATCTTATGATAGGAGGTGCGTGATGATGTTTGATAAGTGGAAGTTGGCAAAAGCGATAGCGATTCCTGTGATAGGAGGTGCGCTGATCGGTCTTCTCACAAGCGGAAGTATGGAAAGCTTTGCTATGTTGAGCAAGCCCCCTTTGTCCCCGCCGGGCTGGCTGTTTCCGGTTGTGTGGACCATCCTGTATACATTGATGGGAATTTCCTCATATCTTGTGTATGAAAACAGTTCGGGGGAACAGCGCAGGCAGGCGCTTGCCATCTATGGACTTCAACTGATTGTAAATCTGCTCTGGTCTGTATTTTTCTTTGTGGCGGAGTGGTACCTATTTTCCTTTTTCTGGCTGATCATGCTCTGGGTGTTGATCATCCGGATGATCAAAGAGTTTTACGAAATTTCTGAAGCGGCAGCTTACCTGAATATCCCTTATCTGTTGTGGGTGACATTTGCGGGATATCTGAATCTGGGTATCTGGTGGCTGAACCGATAAAAGCGATACAGACAGACTGACACAAGCGCAGTCTGTCCGTGCCCATAAAGGAGGAACATGTGAATACACAAACGGAAAAAAGGGGCTTGAACATCAGCGCAAAATCATTTATCTCTGCCATCATGATCATCTTTATACTGATGGTTTTGACTTATCTGCTGACGTTTTTGATCCCCGGTGGAGAGTATGCAAGAGTGACGGATCAAAACGGTAATCCTGTCATTGACACTATCGGAGGATTTCGCAATGCAGAGGGCGGTATCCCGTTTTGGAAATGGCTTTTTTCCCCGATATTGGTCCTTGGTGCTGAGGGCAGCGGTGCCCTGATTGCTGTGATTATTTTCCTGCTTGTCATAGGGGGCGTTTTTAACAGTCTGGACAAATGCGGTCTCATGAGCTACATGCTTCAAAAGATCACATACCGTTTTGGGAAAAACAGATACCGCCTGATGGCGCTGATCACACTGTTTTTCATGGCAATGGGGTCTTTTATCGGTTCCTTTGAGGAATGTGTACCCCTGGTGCCGATCGTTGTGGCGTTGTCGGTGACGATCGGTTGGGATGCGTTGGTGGGTATCGGCATGAGCCTGTTGGCCATCGGCTGCGGATTTGCGGCGGGTGTCTGCAACCCCTTTACGGTGGGCGTGGCGCAGCAGTTGGCAGGTCTACCTATGTTTTCCGGTATTTGGTACCGTGCACTCTGTTTTCTGTTGATCTATGGATTGCTGCTGGCCTTCCTGATACATTATGCCAAAAAGATCGAACGGCCCCTGAACGAATTCGCAGAGAGAACTTCTTTTGTACGAAATAAAAAAACCGATCGTGGCATTATGTGTTTTGCTGTCATTATGAGTGCAGGCATCCTGCTGATATTAAGTTCAATATTTATCAGGGCACTACAGGATTATACCATGATCATGGTAGCAGTAATGTTTCTTGCGGCCGGAATCACGGCAACCTTGGTCAGCGGTATGACTGCCGGAAGACTGGGAAGAACTTTCCTGGACGGCCTGGTGAGCGTATTGCCGGCAGTGGTGATGATTCTGATGGCCAATTCCATTAAGTACACTATGACGGAAGCCCGCATACTGGATACGGTCCTCCATGGAGCAGTAGATGCGGCACAGATGCTTCCGAGATGGTCAGTGATTCTGTTTATTTACCTGATCGTGCTGGTTATGAACTTTTTTATTCCTTCGGGATCTGCAAAGGCATTTCTTCTTATGCCGCTGATTGTACCTGTGGCTCAGGTCTTCGGGATTTCTTCCCAGCTTTGCGTACTTGCCTTTGCATTTGGAGATGGCTTTTCCAATGTATTTTACCCTACCAATCCTGTACTGTTGATCAGTCTGGGACTGGCCGATGTGAACTATGGGAAATGGGCAAAATGGAGTGTGAAATTTCAGTTTTTGAATCTTGTGCTGACAAGCCTTATGCTGCTTGGAGGATTGGTGATAAATTACTAAAAAATAGTTGTTACGGTTGTTTGGATTAAAAACATAATTATTGGGTTTTGAACAATAATATTAAAAAAAGATTGATTTATGAACCTGCATTTATTATAATTAATTTTGTATTTTATACTTAACGATAAGTGTTTAATCAGGATGATTTAGGAGGAGAAAATCATGGATTCCAATAAGAGACCGGATACGATGGAACGTATTACAACCCCGGAACTTGCGGAAAAGTTTATTGAAGAGCAGGTTATGGCGGTTCGTGAACAGGTAGGAAATAAAAAAGTACTGTTGGCATTGTCAGGCGGCGTGGATAGCTCTGTTGTGGCAGCACTTTTGATCAAAGCCATCGGTAAACAGCTGGTATGTGTGCATGTAAATCATGGCTTGATGCGTAAAGGAGAAAGTGAGCAGGTTATAGAGGTGTTCCGCAATCAGTTGGATGCAAACCTGATCTATATCGACGCAACAGACCGTTTCCTGGACAAGCTGGCAGGTGTAGCTGAGCCGGAGAAGAAACGTAAGATTATCGGCGAAGAATTCGTTCGCGTATTTGAAGAAGAGTCAGGCAAGCTGGAAGGAATTTCTTTCCTGGCGCAGGGTACCATTTATCCGGATATCCTGGAGTCCGATGGTGTGAAGGCACATCATAACGTAGGCGGACTTCCGGAAGATTTCAAATTTGAAGGATTGGTTGAGCCTGTAAAACTGTTATATAAAGATGAAGTGCGTGTGGTAGGTAAGGCGCTGGGACTTCCTGCAGCGATGGTTGACCGTCAGCCGTTCCCCGGCCCCGGACTTGGTGTTCGTTGTACCGGCGCGATTACAAGAGACCGTCTCCATGCACTGCGTGAGTCCGATGCGATCCTCAGAGAAGAATTTGATAAGGCGGGCTTGACCGGTCAGGTTTGGCAGTTCTTCACTGTAGTTCCGGATATTACCTCTACCGGTGTTAAGGATGGAAAGCGTCTCGATTACTGGCCGGTAATTATCCGTGCTGTCAATACCGTGGATGCTATGCACTGTACAGTACCCAGAATTGACTGGGAAGTATTGGAGAAGATTACTAGCCGCATTTTGAGCGAAGTGGATGGGGTCTGCAGGGTTTGCTATGACCTTTCACCTAAGCCAATTGCGACAATAGAGTGGGAATAAAGTTTCTTGTTTCAGCAAATTTGATTTATCCTCTTCGGGGCAATTTCTTTTATCCTTTCTCGATTAGATAAATCACTGCAAAAGCAAACAATATAGTAATTTTGAAGACCTTG
>JAZNMF010000109.1:0-3911 GCA_045579545.1 Acetatifactor sp.
AGAGACCAGAGAATTGTCTTTATGGATGATTCAATTGTAAGGGGAACGCAGTTGAAAGATAATGTAGTGAAACTTCTTGATACCGGAGTAAAGGAGATACATATGAGAATCGCCTGTCCTCCGCTGATATTCCCTTGTAAATTCTTGAATTTCTCAACCTCCCGCAGCACATACGATTTGTATGCCCGCAGAGTGATCAGAGATATGGAGGGCAAGGATAATCTTACCGATGAAATATGTATGGAGTATGCAGATCCTGATAGCCAGAAGCATAAGGAGATGGTTGATATAATGCGCAAACATTTGCAATTGACCACTCTCAAGTTCCAGAGACTTGATGATCTGGTGGCAGCTATCGGCCTTCCTAAGTGTGATTTGTGCACACATTGCTGGGATAACAGCAGTTATATGGAGTAGTGGCCGGCTCTGATTGCCCAAATTACTCACCAAAACTGGCAAGGGCCCGATAGAGATGCTCTATTTCTGCAGAATTGACTTCTATCCCTATTGAATCATTCTCTTGTATAACAAGGTCTGGTCCGATAGGGATTTCTCTATTTGTATGCTTGCCGTTTTCATCTTTTTCGGGCCGGATGATGTGCGCTATTTTGCATCCGTCGGGCAAAATGAGATCTCCGCACCTTTTATTGTGCAGATAGCATCCGTGTTCGATATCAATGTAGATTGTGGTGCGTTGTGGTTGCATGGAATCCTGCTTAATCATAAATTCGTAGAGCAGATCGTTGAGAGGAGCAACTTTTATCGCCTGAGTCAGATAATAGACAAGAATGCCCACAACAAGTGTGGCAAAAAAGGTTTCGTAGTGGCCTGTCATTTCGCTTATCAGTATAAAACCGGTAATTGGGGTGCGCACAACTGCAATAAAAAATGCACTCATACCTATAAATATAAAGTACCCCGACAGCTCTTTGGCCAGCAGTGTCCCTGTTGCAAGATATAAAATATCGTAGAAAAGTTTTCCGAGCAGTCCTCCTATTGTCATCATGGGCAGAAAGATTCCTCCGGGATATCCGCTCGAATGGGAGATTATGGTAAATGCCGATATTATAGCTATGATAGCAGTGAGTATCAGCAAATTGAGTATGAAGGTTAGAACGGGATGTCCTGCGATGCCCGGATGCAGATATGAATTTATTATGCTCTCTTTAACAAGAAATGTCTGGTCGCCCCCAATCATGCCTGTGAAGAAGAGGCCTGTAACCCAAGTGATGGCGGCAAGGAATGCTCCTTGCTTGATGAGCCATATCATGGGGTGGTTTTTGTGTTTTTTCTCAATATCTGCATAGAGCGCTTTGCCATATATGAGCATCTTTGAGAAGAGCTTTCCGGCAATTGCAAAAAAGAGCGACATAATTACAAATATGAGAATCAGTTGCCATTGCGGGTTTTGCGGAATCTCAACCGATATTTTGTCGTAAATATTATAAGGTGTTATAAGTTTGGCAATGATGCCGGCAGTGCCTCCTGCCAGCAGGGTGCAGATTAATGTTGTTGTAATGGTTACTTTCTGGAGTGATTCCATTATCAGGATAGAGGAGGAGAGAGGTGCCGTAAAGGCTGCCGAAACGCCTGCTCCGGCTCCTGCCGCAATAAGATGGCGTTTTTTACCTTCGGGCACCTTCATCATATTGCCGGCTATGTAGCCTGTGAGGGAACCCATCTGCACACTTGTGCCCTCCCTTCCCAGCGACAGTCCGGAACATAGGCTGAATACGCCTCCAATAAACTTTATTACAAGGTATGTAAAGGGTTTGTTGTAGATTCTCCTTCCAAAAAGCAAAGCCTTTGTCTGTGGCAGACCGCTGCCGCTTATTTTTGGGAACCTCTTCACAAGCCATCCTGTAACCCATAGCATAATGAAGATTATAGAAAATACCCCAATATGAGCAATAATTGGATTGCTGTGGTTGAAGAGCAATGGGCGCAATGATGCTATGGCGGCAACAATATATCTGAATGCCACACATATCAACCCCGACAGCGCTCCCACTGCAACGGCTGCAAAATAGATTCCTGAGTTTTGGACTTTCATCTGTAACTCGTTAAATGTCTGTTATAAACACATAACGGATATTAATGGTTTTTTGTGAAATATTTTGGAAATTAAATAATTAGTGTTACCTTTGCAACCCCGCAAAGTATGCGAGGAGCTGTAACCAATTGAATCACAATGTATTTGCGGAATTGTTGGCAATGCAGCTATGTTTAATTTTAAAACACTGATTAAAACCAATGCCTGGATTAATTGGAAAAAAAATCGGAATGACTTCCGTTTTCGATGCAAATGGTAAAAATATACCATGCACCGTTATTGAAGCTGGTCCGTGTGTTGTTACGCAGATTCGCACAGAAGAAGTTGATGGTTATGCCGCTGTGCAGCTTGCCTATGACGAGAAAAAAGAAAAACACACCAGCGCCCCTATGTTGGGTCACTTCAAAAAGGCAAACACCACACCTAAACGCAAACTTGTTGAGTTTGAGAATGATTTCAACAAAGAGTTGCAATTAGGCGACACAATCACCGTTTCTGACATCTTCACTGAAGAGGAAGAGGCTTGGGTAGATGTTACCGGAATATCAAAAGGTAAAGGCTTCCAGGGTGTAGTAAAACGTCACGGCTTTGCCGGTGTTGGCGGACAAACCCATGGTCAGCACAACAGACTTCGTGCACCAGGATCTTTGGGTGCATCATCATGGCCTTCAAGAGTATTCAAAGGTATGAGAATGGCCGGCCGTACAGGTGGCGACAGAGTTAAAATTTTGAACCTTAAAGTTATCAAAGTTATCCCTGAGAACAACCTTATCCTTGTTAAAGGTTCTATCCCAGGTGCTAAAGGTTCTTATGTAATTGTGGAGGAATAAGCGTCTATGGAATTAGCAGTATTGAAAATTGACGGAACAGAGTCAGGAAAGAAAGTGACTTTGAATGAGGCGATTTTTGGCATAGAGCCTAATGATCACGCCATTTACTTAGACGTTAAGCAGTACCTTGCAAACCAACGTCAGGGAACTCACAAAACCAAAGATCGTTCTGAGGTTGCATACAGCACCAAGAAGATCGTAAGACAAAAAGGTTCAGGCGGTGCACGTCATGGTAGCATCAAATCTAACATTTTTGTTGGCGGTGGACGTGCTTTTGGTCCAAAACCAAGAGATTACAGTTTCAAATTGAATAAAAAACTCAAACAATTGGCTCGTTTCTCTGCTCTTAGCTACAAGGCTAAAGGTGAGGCTATCACAATGGTTGAGCCATTTGTAATGGAAGCTCCAAAAACAAAAGAGTTCATCAATATTCTTAACAACATTAAGTCTAACGATAGAAAAGTTCTTTTTGTTCTTCCAGAGAATTCAAACAATATTTATTTATCATCACGTAACCTTGAGAACGTTAAAGTTACAACTATCAACGAGATCAACACTTACGATATCGTAAATGCTACAAAACTTGTTCTTGTTGACGGTGTTCAGGACGCTATCAGAGTACGTTAATAAACCGAATAACGATGGGAATTTTAATTAAGCCTCTAGTAACTGAGAAGATGACGATTCTAGGCGAGAAATTGAATCGTTACGGTTTTGTAGTTGACCGCAGCGCAAACAAAATTGAGATCAAAGCTGCAGTTGAGCAAATGTATGGTGTTACTGTAAAAGATGTAAATACAGTAAACTACCACGGAAAGAAGAAAAGCCGCTACACTAAAGCGGGTTTATTGTCAGGCCGCGCAAATCACTATAAGAAGGCATTTGTAACTTTGGCCGGTGAAGATAAGATTGATTTCTACAGCAACATTTAAGAGATGGCAGTACGTAAATTTAAACCCGTTACACCCGGTCAAAGAAATAAAGTAATTAGCGCGTTTGACGAAATCACATGCACAACTCCGGAGAAA
>JAZNMF010000110.1:0-8557 GCA_045579545.1 Acetatifactor sp.
TTGCAGCTTTCCGCACTGCCTACGACAGTCCCCGACACCATTTACCATGAATTTCTTACCTTAAATTACTAACAAACACATGACAACTAAGCAAAATATGGGTATAATGTAGCTTGTCGGAAGGAAATCAAAGCACAGACGGTGCGAAGCATCAACACATTTGATTTCGGAGAAAGGAGTACATCCATGGCATTTATACCCAGACCACAGGAAATCTACAAACATTTCAAAGGAAATTTGTACCAGATTGTAGCAATAGCAGAGCACTCTGAGACAGGAGAGCAGTTGGTGGTGTATCAGGCACTGTACGGAGATTTCCGCACTTATGCACGCCCCTTAAGTATGTTCGTGTCAAAAGTAGACCGCTCGAAGTATCCGGATGTAACCCAGGAATTCCGCTTTGCTCTTCAGGGACCGGAAAGCCACAGACAGTTGGAGGAGGAAGAGACGGCCGATGTTGAACCTGTAGAGGAAGAATTGGCTATCGATCCTTTGGTATTGGAGTTTTTAGATGCAGATTCATATGAGCAGCGTCTGAATATTCTGGCGGCGCTTCACCACCGGATCACCGACGAAATGATCACTACCATGGCAATTGCCTGTGATATCGAGGTGGGCGAAGGGGAAACAGAGGAACGCTACGAAGCACTGAAAAGTTGTCTTTTGACACTGGAAAAATATGAGTGCAACCGTATGCGTTAACTGACGGAAGGCCGATACCGGGAGCGTGGATACTGACGGAGTGATGTTGCTGACAATCTGAGAAAGGAGTATCCATGTCACACTCTTTGGAGCATAAGCTGGTAGTAGGCATTTCGTCCGGAACGCTGTTTGATATGCGGCGAGAAAATGAAATTTTTGAAAAAGAAGGTGCTTTGGCATATCGCAGTTATCAGATGGCCCGCGAGAAGGAGCCGCTGAAGCCGGGACCCGGATTTGGCCTGGTGAAGGCACTTTTGGGACTGAACAAAGTGATGAAAAGAGATCGGGTCGAGGTCATTGTGATGTCACACAACTGCCCGGACGTGTCCCTTCGGATCTTTCACTCCATCTCGCATTATGATCTGGCTATCACAAGGGCTGTGTTTGTCAGCGGATCTTCTCTGGCCTCCTATCTGGGAGCGTTTCAGACAGATTTGTTTTTGTCTTCCTGTGAGGAGGATGTCCAGTGTGCTGTGGACAGCGGCATTGCGGCGGGTGTAATCTTTATGCCGGAAAATATTATATATCCGTTCCGGGAAACAGAGCAGATCAGGTTTGCCTTCGATGGAGATGCGGTGTTGTTTTCCGATGAATCGGAGCGTATTTTTCGGCAGAGAGGTCTTCAGGCTTTTGAGGAAAATGAGATGCGCTTTGTAGATACGCCGCTGGAACCGGGACCGTTTGCCAGATTTCTCACAAAGCTGTCAAAAATCAGGGAGGAGAATCCTGAGATAAGAGACAGAATCCGGACAGCGCTGGTGACATCCAGGTGTGCTCCGGCCCATGAGCGTGTGATAAAGACGCTCAGGTCCTGGAAGGTGGAAATGGATGAGGCTTTTTTTCTGGGCGGCATCAGCAAGCAGGAGATACTGAAGGCTTTTGGAGCACATATTTTCTTTGATGATCAATTGGTACATCTGAGCGGTGCCTCTTCGGTGGTGCCGGTGGCAAGAGTTCCTTACCTGAGCAGAAGGAGAGAACAGAATAAGGATGAAATACAGTCATATTGTACAGGGGAAGTTTCTGGAACGGCCTAACAGGTTCATTGCCTATGTGGAGGTTGAGGGCAGAAAAGAAACGGTACATGTCAAAAACACCGGTAGGTGTAAAGAACTTTTAATGCCGGGGACAACGGTTTATCTGGAAAAGAGCGATAAAAAGGACAGAAAGACCCTATACGACCTGGTTGGAGTGCGAAAAGGTGAGATGATGGTGAATATTGACTCGCAGGCACCCAATATGGTGGTGGAGGAGTTTCTCAGGGAAGGGAAGCTCTTTGAGGATGTAGTGACCATAAGGCCGGAGACTTTTTACGGCAATTCACGATTTGATTTTTATATAGAGACGGCCAAAGAGAAGATTTTTATGGAAGTTAAGGGGGTTACACTGGAAAAAGACGGTGTAGTCCTCTTTCCTGATGCTCCGTCGGAGCGGGCGGTGAAGCATGTGGAAGAACTGATAAAGGCGAAGGAGGAAGGATATCAGGTCTATGTACTGTTTGTGATACAGATGGATGCTGCAAAGTATTTTACCCCCAATGAAGAAACCCATCCGGAATTTGCAAAGGTCCTTTGCGAGGCAGCTTCGCAGGGAGTAAAAGTGCTTGCTTACAACTGTAAGGTGACTCCGGACAGCTTAGTGCTTGATGAACCTGTGCCGGTGCATCTGAAAGAAAACTTAAGAATTGGAGACTTAAAAGCGATTCCCAATCCCCTTTTAAAATGGTATGATAGGAACAGGCGGATTCTGCCCTGGAGGGAGGAACCGACACCGTACCGTGTATGGGTTTCAGAAATTATGCTGCAGCAGACAAGAGTGGAGGCGGTCAAACCGTATTTTGAACGCTTTATGAAGCAACTGCCGGATATTGCGGCGTTGGCTTATGCCGAAGAGGAACAGCTGTTAAAGCTTTGGGAAGGATTGGGCTACTATAACAGGGTCCGTAATCTGCAGAAAGCGGCACTTCAGATCATGGAGGATTACGGCGGAAAAATGCCGGATACTTATGAGGAACTTTTAAACCTGAAAGGAATCGGCAGCTATACAGCCGGTGCCATTGCCTCCATTGCTTACAGGCGCCCTGTTCCGGCGGTGGACGGCAATGTGCTCAGAGTTGTTTCCCGTATCCGCATGGATGAGAGACTGATCACGGATGCGAAGGTGAAAGCTTCGGTGGAGCAGGATCTTATGCAGGTGATCCCACAGAACAGGCCCGGTGATTTTAATCAGGCTATGATGGAGATTGGTGCCTGTGTGTGCATACCAAACGGTGCGCCCAGGTGTGAAGAATGTCCCCTTGCGTCTTTCTGTAAAGCACACTTAAGCAGTTGCGAGACAGCATTTCCCAAGAAGGCATCCAAAAAGGAACGTACCATAGAGGAAAAGACTGTGCTCATTATCCGGGACGAGAATAAGGCGGCACTGAAAAAAAGAGGCTCCAAAGGGCTTCTGGCCGGGATGTATGAATTTCCTTCACTGGAGGGATATCGGACTGCCCAGGAGGTAACCGCTTATCTGGCAGCCAACGGCATACGCACTCTGCGCATTCAGCCGTTGGAGGAAGCAAAGCATATTTTCACCCACCGGGAATGGCATATGAAAGGTTATGTGGTCCGTGTAGATGAACTGGCTCCCAAAGCACTGACGGAGGAAACTGCAGACTGGCTGTTTATCGAGCCCTGGGAGACTCAGGAGAGATATCCTGTGCCCACAGCATTTTCGGCTTACACAGGATACCTGAATATCAAACTGGGCAATGAAAAGTACGAAGACGTTGAAAGGAGTTAAGTTGCGGATGAAACTTTTGTCAATAGCAGTACCTTGTTACAATTCGGAAGCATATATGCATAAATGCATTGATTCTCTGCTGGTGGGCGGAGAGGATGTGGAAATTTTGATCGTAGATGACGGTTCCACCAAGGACCGGACGGCGGAGATCGCAGATGAATATGCGGCTCAGTTCCCTACCATTGTTAAGGCGATCCACAAGGAAAACGGTGGTCATGGTTCAGCTGTGAATACCGGAATTGCCAACGCCACCGGTCTGTATTTTAAAGTGGTGGACAGTGACGACTGGGTAAAAGAAGAAGCGTACAAGAAGATCCTTGACACCCTGCGCCGTCTTGCCGGCGGCGATGAAGTGCTGGACATGCTTATCAGTAATTATGTGTATGAGAAGGAAGGCGAGAAGCGCAAGAAGGTGATCCATTATCATCATACTCTGCCGGAAAATAAAATGTTTACCTGGGACGATTGCCGTCATTTCATGAAGGGACATTATATCCTGATGCACTCCGTGATCTTCCGCACAAAACTGTTGAAAGAATGCGGCGTACAGCTGCCGGAGCACACCTTCTATGTGGACAGCATTTATGTATTTGAGCCGCTGCCTTTTGTGAGAAACATGTACTATTTGGACGTGAACTTTTACCGCTATTATATTGGCAGACAGGACCAGTCCGTGAATGAAACGGTTATGATCTCCAGACTGGACCAGCAGGTGAAAGTGAACAAGATCATGATCGATTATTTTGTTTCGCACAAACATCAGATTTTAAAGAAAAAGCGTCTCTATCAATATATGAGGAACTATCTGGAGATCATCACCATCGTATCTTCCGTTCTGATGATCCGCTCCGGCACTGAGGAGCATCTGGCCCAGAAAAAGGAACTGTGGAAGTATCTGAAGAGTAAGGATCTTTTGCTGTATCGCCGGCTTCGCAGCGGTATCATGGGACAGGCCATGAACCTGCCCGGTAAAGGCGGACGCAAGATATCCGTGGAAGGCTATCGGATTGCTCAGAAGATTTTTAAGTTTAATTAAAGCAATGACGAAGAAGCTGACTGCCGGCACACAAGTGCCGGCTTTTTGCGTTACAAATTTATTTTTATAAAATAATAAACTGACAATAGTAGAGAGAACGACAAATAAACAGACAATGCATTGACAAAAAGGATAATATTTTGTATAATAAGGATGTATAATGATAAAAGGAATTTATTTTGCGACAAGTATTTTTGAGAATAGAAATTATTGTAAAAGGGTAATCAGAAGTTTTGTGTAAAATACGATATAGAAAGGGGATACTAATATGACATGGAATGAATATACTTCGCTTAACTTGACGTTGATCATTTTAGGGATCTTCTTGATTTTGTGGGCTATAGGTTCTGTCTTTTTTCCAAAGTTCCTTTTAGGGAAAGCGCTGGAACAGGAATTTTCTGAGAAAGGGAAATCGGTCAAAGGATATCTGTTTCACCAGAGAATGAATGTTTTGAGTCTAGGTATTGTGCTGATTATAGCGCTTTTTGTTCCCGGAAATATAAGGAAGTATGCAGCTTTTTGCGGTATGGCAATTGTCTTTGCCAGTGTATTGTGGTGTAACAAGCGCCACCTGGGTCGCTTCCGGGCGGCAAAATGGTAACGTAAATTATCCCTCCTACCTCTTATAGAAAGCCGGCCCTAAAGTCAGATTCAAGGTTCTGATTTCGGGGGCCGGTAAATTTTTCAATCGATATTATACAGTTCGGGGAGTTGATTTCTTGCGGGGGTGCGGAGCCTTGCGTTGCTGTAATACAGTGATGATGTCGAATTTGTAAACCACCGCGTACAGGATGAAGGCCATCACAAAAGCAGTGATCATATCAAATACGGAATGCTGCTTTAAAAATACGGTTGACAGGATAATGGAGGTGCACAGAAGAAAGGATCCCGTCCGCAGCCATTTCTTGTCTGCCAGTTTCTGACTTTTCATAATAGCGATGTGGGCGCCCAGAGAATTGAACACATGGATGCTGGGCCAGAGGTTGGTGGGTGTATCTGTGCGATACAGGCCGGCAACCAGCTGTGTGAATATATTGTCTCTCGGCATGGTGAAGGGTCTTAAGTGCTGACCGTTGGGCCAGAGTGTGGACACGATCAGAAAAACTGTCATTCCGGTGAAGAGAAAGGCGCAGGCCCTGTAGTATTCCTTCTTATCGAAAAAGAGCAGATAAATCACAACAACTGCTATATACAAAAACCAAAGGTAGTAGGGGATAATAAATAATTCGCAGAAGGGAATGTAATCATCCAAGGGCATATGTATCACGGTGTAGTGTCTGGTCACCGTCTGTTCCAAATAAAAAAACCATGCCATATATCCCACAAGATAACCCAGTGCGAGAAATCCGTGCTTATATGCGGCAATAAATGCCTTTACTTTCTTCATAAGATACTCCTGTATGTCAAAGTGTCACTGTTTATACTTGGGCAACAAGTTACAGTATAATCGTTTTTCAATATTTTGCAAGCGGCTTTTATAAAGTTTAAGGTCTTTTTATAAAAATTTCGGGAAGTGATCAATATATGATATTCATGGCATCTTTCCGGCATTCCACCGTAAACTCGGTGGTTTGTCTGGTTACTTCGCCATCGGTATGTATCCAGAGCGGGCGGGAGGTTTTTACATGTACCCGGGTGGCGCGATACGGTGTTACCCCTTTGAATATATAATGCGCTCCGAAAAAGGCTGTGGGCAAGGCAAAGAGAATTACCAGCCGGGGAAGATTTCCTACGGTGCAAAGATTCATAATGCCATCATTGGCATCGGCGTCCGGGCAGAATTTGAAACCGCCTCCCTGATAGCGGTGGTTCATGCAGGCAACGAACAAAAAGTTTTTGATCCGTATGGGGGTACCTTGATCCAACTGAAGCTCACAGGATACCTTAGGTGCGGTAAACAGTTGTTTTAAGGCAATACCAAGATAAGTGAGCTTGCCGAGGCCGATCTTATTGCAAAAGGCTTTGATCTTAGATCGCGTGGATTCTTCACACACGGCGGCATCAAAGCCGATTCCGCAGCTGACGGCAAATCGTCTGACCTCTCCATCCGGATAAAGGATCGTGCTCATGTCCATGGGATGTACCATTCCGGTATGGAGGATGCGGTCCAAAGCCTGCATGGGATCCTTGGGGATCTTTAAATCTCTTGCAAAATCGTTGCTGGAACCGGTAGGAATATAGCCGATAACGATGCGGGAGGGGTCATCAATTCCCTGAAGTGCTTCGTTTACCGTGCCGTCACCGCCAAGGATGATCAATTGCAGTGGTTCCTCGCCGGAGTCTGTGGCTGAAGTGATCTCACGGGCAAGGCGTGCCACGTCACCGGCCTTTTCGGAAAAATAAGAGCGGTAATTGATCCCTTCTTTATATAATGCAGGTTCAACGATTTCTTTCCACAGTTTCAGACCCTTGCCGGAACGGGAAGCGGGATTGATGATAATATGGTACATTTAACACCTCATTCTTTCGTAGTTGTTAAGATGAACTCGGATTGCGGACAAGTCCAAACTCTGCCATATACAAATATTTTACCACACTTTGTCAAGAAAATCATCAATATTAATGGAATTTTTACTTTGCTTTAGTAAAAATCTATGCTATAATCATTTTCGTGGATTACTGTATTAAAGTGAGGGCACCATGGTTGTGCCCGTGAAGGAGGAAAAAGATGTATTCTTTGGATGATGTGAGAAATGTGGATCCCGAAATAGCGGCAGCGATCGTGGAAGAGCAGGAGAGGCAGAACAGTCATATAGAGCTGATTGCATCCGAGAACTGGGTGAGTAAGGCTGTCATGGCGGCAATGGGAAGCCCTCTGACCAATAAATATGCAGAAGGATATCCGGGCAAGAGATATTATGGCGGATGTCAGTGCGTGGATGTAGTAGAGAATCTGGCTATCGAAAGAGCAAAGGAGCTGTTTGGCTGTGATTATGCCAACGTACAGCCCCATTCCGGTGCACAGGCCAACATGGCAGTGCAGTTTGCGGTATGTAAGCCGGGCGATACCATTATGGGTATGAATCTGGATCACGGCGGACATCTGACACACGGAAGCCCGGTTAACATGTCCGGTAAATACTTTAACATCGTGCCTTACGGTGTCAATGATGAAGGATTCATCGATTATGATAAATTACGCCAGATCGCTCTGGAAGCTAAGCCCAAGATGATCATCGCAGGTGCCTCCGCTTATGCACGCACCATTGATTTCAAGAAGTTCCGTGAAGTCGCTGACGAGGTGGGAGCTGTGCTCATGGTAGACATGGCCCACATTGCAGGACTGGTGGCAGCAGGCCTTCATCCCAGCCCCATTCCCTATGCAGACGTTGTGACCACCACCACTCACAAGACTCTGCGAGGCCCCAGAGGCGGTCTGATCCTGTGCAATAAGGAAGCTGCTGAGAAGTACAACTTCAACAAGGCTATTTTCCCCGGCATTCAGGGCGGCCCTCTGATGCACGTGATCGCAGCAAAGGCAGTTTGCTTTAAAGAAGCCCTCAGTGATGAGTTCAAGACATACCAGAAGAACATTGCAGACAATGCTCAGGCACTCTGCAAGGGACTGATCTCCAGAGGTATCAAGATTGTTTCCGGCGGTACCGACAACCATTTGATGCTGGTAGATCTGACCAACTTCGGCCTTACCGGTAAAAATGTAGAGAAGCTGTTGGACGCAGCCCACATTACCTGTAACAAGAACACGATTCCCAATGATCCCCAGTCTCCGTTCGTTACCAGCGGTGTCCGCCTCGGAACTCCTGCTGTAACCTCCAGAGGCATGAATACCGAGGATATGGACAAGATTGCTGAGGCCATTGCCATGGTCATCAAAGAAGGCGAGGCGGCAGTTCCCGCAGCCCGCGCCATCGTGCAGGAACTGACCGACAAATATCCCCTGGTGTAGTTTAGGCATTTATTTCCGCCCGGCCACAAAACCGCCAATCTATCATTTGTATAACGGCACGCTCCCGCTCCGTGAAAAACGCAGCTGTCGCTAAGCTCGAAAGTACCTCGCTAAGCGCAGGCGTT
>JAZNMF010000111.1:0-14592 GCA_045579545.1 Acetatifactor sp.
GTACTAAGCTCAAGGTTAACCTGCGGTTACCTTTCGCTAAGTGCCGACGTTTTTCAAGGGCCTTTTATACACAAATGTTCCGGCAGGGCCGGTTTTTACGAGAAATACGGGAAACTCAAGCCTTCATTGGCTTGCCGGGAAGCCCCTTTATTTTACTCAGTGTTCTTCTACGATGAGCACGGTAATAGCATCCGGAGAAGAGAGGTTCCAGTTAAACAGATACATGGTATAACTTACATTTGCTGCCACGTTCAGGCTGGAAGACAGGATAATATTGCGGTTATTGTTAATCACATAAAAGAGATAATTTCCGGGGGACAATATTCTGAAATTGGTCACTTCCTGATAATTGACATCCATAAACCGCAAGTCATTGTTACCGACCACAACATTCAAAGGCCCGCTGTTAAAGGAAAGGTTGCAGACTCTTAAGCAAGACAGAAAACCGGTCTTTTGACAGGAGCTGTCAGACACCACAAACAGATCCAGACCGCTTTCGGTATTGCAGATTGCCACGGTGATCGAACCGTCTTTGGGCACCATAATAGGTTTTTGAATATAGATATACTGGTTGTCGCCCATTACGGTTATGATCTGATACCCGCTCGGCACCTTTTCATAGGAGGTAACCTCCGAAGAATTCAGCTGTGAAACAAACATCTGATCATTGATATAGATCCGGAAGGGATTGTAATCACTGGCCGCATTCAAAAATCTCACATTACCATATGACTGACCGGGATTGGAGCAAAAGCGGCAGGGTGCGTTGGGACGCGGAAAGGTAGTGATGATCGTACCGATAATGGCAGGAATATTGAGTCCGCCCACGGATCCGGTATTCCCGGGAAATACCGGTCCGCCTTCCCCGGGATTAGGCAGAGGAATTACGGGACTTATTTCCGTCTCATTTCCGTTAACGGTTTCGCCCGGCATCACAGGTCCCCCCTCTCCCGGATTGGGCAGGGGAATTACCGGCATATCATCACGCTGATTTTGAGAAAACAAGGATTTACTATACATAATGGCTCTTTTCTAAGCATCATTACTACAGTATATGTTCCTTATTCTGAAAGTGTGCTATCGGTGGTCCCCATCTCTTATAAGGACCAGGTGACGGAGGTGATTCGCTCCCCGGCCTGGACAGACAGAACAGTGTGGTCCCCTTTGGCCGGAATATCTTCAAAAATAAATTCCGGTGGCGTCTGCTTAAATTCGTGTAGCATACCATTTACATAAAGAGCCGCCTTTTTCTGATTGCTATACACGACCAAAGAAGCAGTCCGGCCCGGCATTCTCACAGGATCACAGATATGAAGAACCTCTCTCTTACTCCAACAGGCCTGATACTTGTAAAACAAGTCTCTCCTGCGAAGTCTGTCTGCACAGAGCAGCGCCCCTTCCTCTCCCGCAAAAAGCGGCACCCTTTCCTCTTTTCCCATGAGCTTCCACAAAATCAGCCCCTTTTGAATGCATTTTTCATAAAACATACTGTTTTTCGGAAAACGGTCCGGGCAAATACAGTTGGCACCCAACTCCAAAAAAATATCAAGATCTTCTTCCAGATGATTCTGCCACTCTCTGCTCACTTTATATCTGACGGCATTCAGATTTAATGGTCTGTTATTCAGGAAAAAGCCTTTCCCCGGAATACACTGCATTTCACATACGGGATAAAGAAAGCTTTTTTGATCAACTATCTGTTCGCCTGCTACCAATAGTGCCTCCACCCGGTACACACGGGGATTTTCTACAGACTGCCAAAGCTGCGGATAGACAAGCAATGTGCGGGTTGTCAAAGCCTCCCTGCACTGCGATGGCACTTTCAATCGCATCCTGGCAGCCTGCTTTCCGTCCGGGTCATACATTGTAATCTCCACAAAACGACGGTTTTCTTCTCCTTCCCCTTTCGGGACTTGGGTCTCGGTTCCCTGTGTCAGGTAAACAGAAAAGCTGATCTCCGCTTTTCCGTTTCCCATGACCGTAGCCGCGTCCACGCCCATGCCCGGTGCCTCTTTGTCAAACCTGATCATCAGTGCCTCCTTCCTCCCGACGGTCAGCTTCTGCATCACGTCTTTCCTTCAGGATAATCGTATTCTTCTCTACCGCTCTGCGGCTTAAAGGATATCCGAATTGCATGATCAGAAATACCAAAAGATAGCAGACACCCGGTATCAGCGTTGCCACGGTATAAATTCTTTCAGAGACTGCTTGCGTCTGGGCGGAAGCCTCTGAGATATAGCCGATGGCAGTAAGAGCAAAACCGCCGATACCGCCTGCCAAAGCCTGCCCCACTTTTCTGGCAAAGGAATAAACCGCATATACGGTTCCGTCTTCTCTTCGGCCTGTCGCCACCTCCTGATGATCGATCACATCTGTGATAAAGGCCCATGTAATCATGGTAAAGAAACCCATTGCAGTCATGCCCAATAATAGAAAGAGCATGAAAACGGGGACTGTCCTGACCCGCAGAAAAAACAAAACGATATAAACGATTCCCGCCAAAAGGACCGCTGCGGAACCGGATTCCTTTTTGCCTACTGTGGCGGCAACTTTGGCAGAAAAAGGGGCTACAAGCAGCATGCCTCCCACACTGACCAGGTTAACCCATACCAGCGCTTTGGCATTCTTGAAATAATCCAGGAATAAATAGGTATTCATTGTCTGGCTGAGCATGGTCGCCAACAAAAGTACCAATGCTGCTGCCACAATGGCAAGAAGCGGGCGGTTAGATATAAGGCTTGACACCAGGTGTCCCGGTGCTCCCCGTTGTTCCTTTCTCACCACCTCCTTCTTCTCAAAGGTAACACGCTCTGTACAGAGCCCATAACAGAGAAGATAACAGATCACCGCCAATACGCCAAAGACCACAGCCGTCAAGGTAAAACGAACCGGATTCACAATCTGATTACCCGCACTGTCCGTCTCATATACCAGAAGAGGTACAAGACTGCCGATCACAAGTCCCGCAAGGGCTGCACCCATACTGCGGTAGGTGGAAAGGGACGCCCGCTCTCCCGCGTCGGTACTGATCACCGAAGCCATGGAACCGTAAGGAATATTAATGGCCGTGTAGCAAAAACTGCCCCACAAAAGATACGTTACCGTAATATAGATCATTTTTACAGGATAGGAAAAATCCCGGACAAAATAGAGATACATCAAGGTACTGGACACCGCCACCGGGATACACATCCGGCGGATCCACGGGCGGAAGCGCCCGTCTGATGCAGGGCGAACCCGATCCACGATCCTTCCCATAGTCACATCCGTGAATGCATCCACGCACCGTGCAGCCAGAAAAAGTACACCTACTGCCGCACCGCTGATGCCCAAAACCTTTGTATAGAATACCATCAGATAACTGCTGGCAAAGACAAAACTGAAATCATTTCCGAAATCACCAAAAAGATAGCCTAATTTATCCCTCAGGCCAAAGGGCCTTATTTCTTTCGTGCGGTCTGCACGACCTCTTCCCTCTGCACTTCTCTGCATAATGCGCCTCCCATCGTTGCCTGCCTTTTATTGCACAGACCTGCTCGGGATTATTCTCCCACAGGAGACTCAATTTATACATCGATGCAGGATTGACTTTCCGCCCCAAATTCTCGCGAAAAAAAACAGGGCCGACGGGGCAGAGTTCGTATAAAAGGCCCTTGAAAAACGTCGGCACTTAGTGAAAGACAACCGCAGGTATGTCTTGAGCTTAGTGTCCGCTACGCTTTTTCACGGAGCGAGAGCGTGCCGCTATACGAACTCTGTCCCGCCGACCCTGTTTGTGACCGCGAGAATTTGAGAGGAAGATACAAAAGCTAACCCTGCAAGGGTGGATTTTTTCTCCACTGCTTGGGGCTGACACCATATTTTTCACGGAAGATGCGATGGAAGTAGCTTAAGTTGTCATAACCCACTGCCCTGCCAATGTCCGCCACCGCCAGGTTGGTATTCTGGAGAAGAAACATGGTCTGGGACAGTCGCTTACTCTGCAAAAGCTCCGTGTATGTATGACCGGTCAGCTTCTTGATCCGTCGGCTGAGCCAGTATAAATCAAACCCCAGCTCCTTGGCAAGCTCCGACAATTCCCCGTCCTTGTAACGTTCTTCAATAAACCGGTAGACAGAAAGGATCATCTCCTGGTCAAAATGATCTTTTCCCACTTCCACCTTATCCGTATAGTTTACCAACTGCAAAAACAAAAGTCCCATGGTAAACTGATTGATACTGCGCTTATTCTGCTGATTATTCATGATCGTCCAGATCAGATTCTCCACCAGATTCTGAATGGGAAGCACATCTGCCACCTTAAAGTGCAGATAGCCGATATCGTTCTCTCTTCCCTGCAGACAGCCCACAATAAATTTGCGAATCAGGTTTTCCTCTGCCCCTATCATATAAAGAGCCTGGTCAAAGAATTCCGGCAAAATAATAAAGTTTACTGCCACATCCTCTTCCGACGCCGGAAAAATTTCCTGGACTGCCCGCTGACTCAAAAACAACAATTCTCCCTGCTTCAACACTACTCTGTCACCGTTCACGATATGCACGGTCTGCCCGGAGCACATATAGATCACTTCCACATAATTGTGGGTATGTCTGGGAAAATGGATAAACCGGGTGTGAGGGCGGATCTGTATGAGTTTACCGCTGTCCAAAAGTTTCTTACTGTCCAGATCCAGACTGGTTCCTGCGTTCTCCTGTTCACGGATGCCGCCTTCTTCTCTGATATACCGCTTTTTATCTATTTCGCTGCGCCCCTTGAGGATCTCTGCCTCCTCTTCCGTTATCTGCCTCAGCTGATCATACATTTCAGGGTTCATTCTTTTTTACTCCCTTGTTCTACTTGTCAATTTCATAATAAGGGATTCTCTCGTGGTTCGTCAACCGCTTTTCTGTCTTCCCCGTTTCTGCGCCGGATACTTTTCCAGATTTGAAAGATAATCATAAATCCCAGAGGACCTTTTATGATTCCCCAAATTCCAAAAAGCCGTATTCCGGCGTATACACTGGCAAGCACCGCAATGGGCGACACACCGATCCTGTTTCCGATCAGTCTGGGCTCCAGCATTTCCCTCAAAAAAGCACAGCATGCAAACAGGATCAGGCAGACCACAGCCTGCCCCATGTGCCCATAAAAAAGCTGCACCATCGCCAACGGAAACAACACAATTCCGGTTCCCACAAAGGGCAGGGAATCCAGTACTCCCGCCAAAATCCCCCACAAAGCTCCGTTTTCGATTCCCACGATGGAGAGCACAACGGCCGACAGCACTGCGATGGCGCCCATGATCAACAGCTGGGCCCTGACAAACGTGGCAATATAGCGAATGATACCGCAGATCACCTCCAGAACCACGTGATATTCCTCCCGGTCAAGCAGGCTGTTCATAATGCGGTCGTAATCCTTGGCAAGCAATACGGTTGCAATGAGAAAGGTTACCAGAAAACCGGCTGCCGCAGCAATTGCCTTCAGATAGGTTAACGATTGGGACAACATTCCCGGAAAGGCATCCTGCTGAATATAGTCAATTCCTTTTTCCAGATGCCCCAGAAGTATTTCCTCCAGATATTCACTGTCGATGCCGATGGTCCGCCCCACGGACCTGCAGAGATTATGGATCATTTCTCCAATCTGCTGTTCTATGGTATCCAACTTCCCCAAAATAGTAGGCAGACTTCCCACTGCCCAGGAAAACAGAATCCACAGAAGAAGAGACACCACCGTGCAGGCAATCAAAAGCAGAATCACCGCACCTACCTGACGGTGAACGTGGAGTTTTGTCTGCATTTTCTTCAGCGTTGGCCCAAACATAGTCACAAACAACATTGCCACAAGAAGCGGAGCAAGGAGCGGGGTCAGATATTCCAGAAAAAAATACACTGCTCCTATGATAAGGAACAGTGTAAACCCTTTGTGTTGAATGATCTTTTCTGCCATATGCTTCCTCCCTGCCTTCTTCTGTTACAGGTAGTATGGCTGTTTTTAAAGATTCTTACGCAAATTTTGCAAATATTTCTCCGGCCGGTCTGACGCTGAATTCCATTGTCTTGTCGGTCACTGGATGTTTTAAAGTAATCTGACAAGCGCACAGTGCCACATTGTGTACCTGAAGCTCCCGACTCAAAAGTCCGGACTCCTCACTTCCGTAGCGACGGTCACCCAGCAAAGGCAGACCCGCATGGGCCATCTGTGCCCGGATCTGATGAAACCGCCCGGTGTCAATGTGAATATCCAGCAGGGAAATGGGTGCAGGCGCGGATATCCGCCCTATCACGCGGTACTGCAGAACTGCCTTTTTACCGCCGTCTGCCTGGCTTGTCACGATGGCACTGCCCGCATCCTTTGAAAGATAGTCTACAAGCTCAGCTTCCTGCTTTGCAGGCTCACCGCAGACCACCGCATAATATCTTTTGTTTAATACCCCCGCAGCCAACTGGGCTGTGAGCTTTGCCGCAGTTTTTTTATCCTTGGCAAAAACAAGCAGTCCTTCCACCGGCTGATCCAGCCGGTGTATCACTCCAAGATACGGCGGCTGTGCCCCTTTTCCCGGCAGATTTCCCGGTGCGGTGCGCTTTGAAAGATAATTTTTCAATTCACTCACCATATCCGGCTGCCCCACTCCGGAAGTCTGGGTGGCAAGCCCCGGAGGCTTATGACACACCAGTATATGGTCATCTTCATATATGATCTTTGTTTTCATGGTCCCTGCCTCTGTTATTAACCGGTTGTGCCCGTTTCTACAGGCAAGAGTATACGACGTTGCGAAGTCTTGGCTGATAGAAGGCCTCTCTGGGATTCAAGGCATGCTGCGCATAGAATACACCTAGATTAATGGACGGATCAATAATCGCTGTGGCACCTGCCGCGCCGCCCCAGCCGAATTCGCCTATACTGCTGATCACTCCTGATTTAGCGGGATCCATATGGGTGCGCACGCCCAGGCCATAACCGCAGCCTGCCAGCTGCCCCCATTCCACATCTGCCAGTTGTTCTTTGGTCAGCCTGTTGGTACGCATCAGATCTATGGAATATTTTGACAGAATCTTCTCTCCTGTAAGTCCGGTTCCGTAATTGGCCAGCGCCGCCATCAGCTTTGCATAATCGGCCACAGTCGTGATAATTCCGGCTCCGCCGCTGTCAAATTCCTCTCCCAGGATATGGCTCACAGCCTTGCCCACATCCTTGAACACTCCCTCATTGCCTTTTCCGTGCTTCTGTGCCTCCACAATATCAAATTCCTCACTGCCGTCAGGCACAAAATAATACTGCGTGGGAGTGCGCTTTAAAGTCTCCTCCGTATGATGGTACACTGCCTCTTTCATGTCGAGGGGATCAAAAATATGCTCTTTTACATAGTCCCTGAACTTCTGTCCGGAAATGACGCTGATCAAAGCTCCCAACACATCGTGGCAGATACTGTACCTCCAGTGAGTACCCGGTTCAAACGCAAGAGGATCGGCAGCTGCGCACTTAATCGTGGTCACCGTATCCATTTTGCCCCCGGTAATCTCTCTGGCCTTTCTGAAGCCCTCCGTATCGAAATTATAGACAAATCCCGCAGTCATGGAAAAAAGATCACCGATGGTAATGGGATTCTTAGCCTTTACCAGACTCCCATCCTCGTTTTTGATATACATGTCCCTAAATTCCGGTATGTATGCGTACAGCGGGTCATTTATCAAAAACTTCCCCTGTTCCAGAAGCTGCATCGCCGCCGTCACGGTGGTGATCTTGGAGCAGGAATAGATATTATACATCTCATCTCCCGTCAGCGGTGTCTGTGTGGCAAGATCCGCACAGCCACTGAAATAGCGAAACACTTTCTTACCGCCAAGGTACACCTCAATGGCATTCCCGGGCACGCGCTCAGCCGCCATAAAATCCATAAATCGCTTCAGGTTTGTAAAGTCCATAGGAAAACCTCCAACTGTATTATTAAGAATAATATATCACAATCTGATACCTACGTGCAATCCTTTCTCTGCAGTTTCCGGGAAACCCGCACCGTCACACCTCTCAAAAGCCGCAGCAAAATGTTTTAAAAAAATGTTCCTTGCAAGATAAAACTGTGATAAAATCAAGTATAGTCCGGTACACGCACAAATCTGTCAATGAACCTCGAGGGGGATGAATACACATGAAGGTAACATATATCTGCCACAGCAGTTTCCTTTTAGAAACCGATCTGTGTTATTATCTGTTCGACTATTACATGGGAACTCTGCCGCCGCTGCATAAGGAAAAGCCACTCTTTCTGCTGTTCAGCCACAGTCACCATGATCATTACAATCCGGATATTTTTTCTATGCTGCAAGAGCTTCAGAAACAGCAGGTTTACACCGTTTTGTCCGATGACATCTCACCGGATACCGTGCCGGAAGGGATTGATTACATGCGTGTAGCCCCCCGCTCGATATACACACTTTCTCTGGGACAGCAGCTGACCACATATCCTTCTACCGATCAGGGTGTAGCTTTTCTCATAGAAGAAGGGGAAACTCTCATCTATCACGCAGGAGACCTGAACGACTGGGTGTGGGAGGAAGAGACTCGGGAATACAACGAACAGATGACACTTCAGTACCGGAAACAGATTGACGCTCTGGCCGATCACCTGGGAGGCCGAAGCCTGAACTGTGCTTTTGTAGTGTTGGACCCCAGGCAGGAAGAAGAGTATGACAGAGGGATGCTCTACTTTCTGGAAAAAGTAAATGCACAGAAAGTTTATCCCATGCATGATTGGGGAAAATCGCAGATCATAACACAATTCCTGGAAGAACACCCTCAGTACAAAGACATCATTCAGAGAAAGGATGGAAATAGCAATGAAATTTGAAATGTATCACGAGAATTACAATGTATCAGATTTGGAAAAGTCCCTGAAGTTCTATGAAGAAGCTCTGGGACTTAAGGAAAAACGCCGCAATGTGAAGGACGATTTTATTATTGTATTTATCGGCAATGAGGAAAGCACCTTTGAACTGGAGCTTACCTGGCTGAAGGATCATCCACAACCCTACGATCTGGGGGAATGCGAATTCCATCTGGCATTCCGCACCGACGACTACGAGGCTGCCCATAAGCATCACGAAGAAATGGGCTGCATCTGCTATGAGAATCCCAAAATGGGAATCTACTTTATCACGGATCCTGACGGCTACTGGCTGGAGATCGTACCTTTCAGATAAGCTTCCGCTCCCTTAGCCCGGCATCTGTTGGCCGGACTATTCTTTCCAATTAAGCCTGTGAAGTTCGCCTTCCAGCTGCATATCATGAAAACCAGTCTGGCGCAGTGCCTCATAGAGAACGATGGCTACAGAATTGGATAGATTCAGAGAACGAATGGCAGGAAGCATAGGGATCCGGATACAGGTATCTTCGTAATCCACCAGAATTTCTTCCGGAATTCCTGCGCTCTCCTTGCCAAACATAATAAAATCATCGGGGCCAAAGGCAACGTCTGTGTAAACATTCTTTGCCTTTGTGGTCGCCATCCAAATCTTAGCATCCGGATGCTTTTCTTTGAATTCTTCAAAGTTGACATACCGGCTCACATTCAGCTGCTGCCAGTAATCCATGCCTGCCCGTCTGATATCCTTTTCATTCAGGCGAAAGCCAAGGGGCTCGATCAGATGTAACGACGTACCGGTTGCCACGCAGGTACGCCCGATATTGCCGGTATTGGCCGGTATCTCCGGCTGATGTAAAATAATATGCATGGTATCACTCCGTTATTTATGTTTTAATCCATGTGGGTTATTGCAGTATAGACAGTTGATTGGACATGTCAGTCCTCGGCTTTGCTGTCATCTTTGTAGATCTCGTCCACCTTTGGACGGTCCATATATCGCACTTCGTCCTCATTCAGGATCAATCTCTCTCTGCTGTCGGTAAGCTTTCCCACCATCACTGCCGGAATACCGGCTTCCTCCAGTGCACGGACCAACTGCTCCCCGTCCTCCGACGTCATGATCAGGCAGCCGCCGGAACGAAGTTCGTAAGGGTTGATGCCCACATGTTCGCAGACCTCCACTGTCTCCTGGCGGATCGGCAGCTTCTTTAGGTCTATGGTAAGACCCGTGCCCGCGCCTTCGGCCATTTCCCAGAGCGCAGCCAGAATACCACCCTCGGAAGCGTCATGCATATGGCAGACACCATTCTCTGCGGCAACTGATGCCTCAGGGAGAACGGAATAAAAACGGCCAAACCCTGCAGCCTCCTCCACAAGATAAGAAGGATATCTGGTCTGCAGGCTTTTTTCATGCTTCTTTGCAAGGAGAGCGGTCCCTTCCAGACCGATCCATTTGCTGAGTACAATATCCTGCCCCGGGGCGGCGCCTTTCAAAAAGCCGCTGTTTCCCGTGGCATACTCCTTTTTTTGCAAGCCATAGAAAGTCACCGTCATTGTTAACTGACTTACGGCAGCACTGACCGAGGTATGCCCTCCGGCAATCTGCATTCCGTATGCTTTGCAGATTTCATGCATCTTCGTCACAACTTCTTTTAACTGCACTTCCTCTGCCGTTAGCGGCAGAAAGATCCCCGGCATCACTGCCATTGGTTTTGCTCCTCCTGCGGCCAGGTTATTCACACCTCTGCCGATAAGCATCTCCAGATCTGTGGCATCCGCCACTATACCAGCCTGCACACAGGAGGTCATTACAAATCCCTCCGGAACGGCAAAAAAGGCGCAGTCTGCACCTATCGCTGCACCTTTTATCACTTCTTCTCTTTTGTAGGTGATTGGTTTCAAAACCGAACGCTTCAAGGCATTCCCGGTTATCTTGCCAATTTTCATACGCCTTATGCCTCTTTCTACTCTATCGGCTGCTCACTGTCGATCACTTCGCCGTTATCCGGTTGTGCAATCGCCTGACCGGTCAGAAGAGCAATCACGTTTTTCACATGATCAATACTTCCGGTTCCGATAGCCGCCTGCATCTCATTCAAAGCCACCGGATCGGCAGTTGCCACACCCACGGTAGCACTTCTGGGCGTCATCCTGTAATTGCTGGTGTTCACCACCTCACGGCTTACCTCCGCTCCATTCTCTGTCACAACTTTCCACAGTCTGGCCTTGTAACCGATATGGGCACTGCCGCCCTCCAGAACATATCCGATGGGCTGGGTCGCATCTTGATAGATCATATCTGCCGGTGGAATGATCGTCTGCAGAATTTCACTGACATAAGTTACTTTACGGCCTTCGTCTCTTGTCTCCACACCGTAAATATTGAAGGTGATATGTTTATCTTTAATGATTCCCTCAATATAAATGGGGGAATCGGTATTGTTCACAAATCTGAAATCCTTGCCCGCACTCTCGGCAATGGCCGCATCCGCAGACAGTTCCGAATAGTTTACGGTCATGGAATGATTGTATCTTTCCGTAACCTCAAGTTCTGACAACAGCACAGCATTGTAAAGTGTGGTAGACACCTGACAGATACCACCGCCATAGCTGTCCACTACCTTACCGTTTAAATAAGAGCCTGCCATGAAATATCCGTTCTCTTTGGTAAAAGGAGTCACCCTCTCAAGCATGGCAAATTCTTCTCCGGGATAGAGCGTGATATCACTGACCAATTTACAGCCGTTGACCACATTGGCGGTTCTGGAAGCACCCGAGGTGGTAAAGGAAGTGGTAAAGGTTCCAAGCACATCCTGGACCATAAGAAGTTCCTCTTCACTGCCCTTGGGCTTCTCAGTGGCAATGCTGAGAGCGATCTCGCACGCTTCTCCGGTCCACTCAGTGGTCAGGTAATCGTATACCATATCCGCGGAAGCCTCTGTGTCCAGCTTATAGCCGGTCACGCCTTCCACCACCTGAAATGCCCCTTTTTCTCTCTTCAGGGACATATTCACCGCATCACGGTCAAATTTCGCACATTCCTTCACCAGAATATCACGGATTGCAGTGGCATTAAACTCAAAATCAACCTCATAGATCTGATTCTCATGCTCCAGATCTTTCATGATCTTATACCGTTCAATCACGTTGCCTGTGGTGCCGATCTGCAAGGCCTCCTGCACCAGCCCGGGATTCGCCCAGGTGATACCCAGTTCACCTGCCGTGGTCTCCACCTGATTGTCATCAGCGGCCAGCAGGGTGATCTTCACATCCCGCAGTTCTTCCACATAATCTTCGATCGCCTGCTCTGCCTCTTCCCCTGTCATACCGGACAGATCGATCTCATCTGCAAAAATACCCTTTTTCATCGTATCATCCGGAGAAGCAAACGCTGTCGCCTCACCCTGATACCATACAACAACAGACACCAATGCCCCCAGAAGTGCCGCTGTTATCTTCCAATTCTTCATACTACTCCTCCAAAAACCCTAAAACAAATAAGCCAACATCGGAAGAACCATTGCCAGGATCAGAAAAATAATGATCACTGCCGAAACAATCTTCTGCGTCTTCTTACGATTCTTATGATACATACTTACTCCAATCCGCCCGGACATATGACGGGCCAGTAATTAACTTAAAATGATTGTAATACCAGATAATTATTATATCTGAATTCTTTTGTTTTTGCAAGATTCCACATGAGTAAATCACGCTAGGGAGTCACAAGATAAACCGCATCTGAGTGAGAGTCAAATTTCCCCAAAAACTCCGCTCTCTTTCCGCCAAAGGCATCCATTACCTTGCGCAGCTGCTCTTCGCCTCTCTCTCCCACGGGATACTTAATGATCGCCACATATCCGTCTTTCGTATGTTCAAACCGATCCTCAGGAAGCAGTTCCATTTCATACTCATACACCAGAATGGACTCCTTGTACCGCTGCATTTCAAATACATTCTCAGACATGGTGAAGCCGGTATACAGGCACACCAGCGGATATTCCGAATACTGCTCCGCAAGGGCAAGCTGCTCCTTATAATCACTGTTGAAGTAGTCCTGCTCCCAATCCCTGTCAGGACATTGCACAAACAGAATCAGGGCTGACAGTGCGATGCAAACAATATCGTATCGCCTCTCCCTAAGCACAGGCAAAAAGCCCTTTTCCCAAGCCAACACGATCAACAGGATCACCAACGGAAAGACAGGCATCAGATAACGCTCTGCAAAGAAAGGAGCCATTTTAACTGTCACCAAAAAGCAGATGACCGTAGGGATCACACATAAGTAAATGGGCATGTTCTCCGGCTTTTCGTCTTTGCCCTTCTTAAATCTCCTATACAGCAGGCACAAGCCGGGTACCAGGAACGACAGGATCAGAAGCAATACACTTCCGGTCACATTCTCTGCCAGCATACCGAAAAAAGCAACCAGACTTGCAAAGTACTGCGCAACACCGTTCTCCATCTGCGATAGAACAATATCACCGAAGGCAGAACCGAACACGTCACCGATGGCAAACGGAAAAAGACCTACACCAATGACAGCAGCTGTGATCATGGTCCGCAAATAAGCCAGACACTCCCGGAAACGCTTCTCTTTAAACAGCAGAAGCATAGTACATGCCGCCAGCGGCAGAAGAAAAAACAGTCCAAAATACTGGGTCCAGAAAACAGCCAGCGCAAGAAACAAAAGACCGTAGCTTCCAATCCACTTTGCCCTTCCGGACTTCTTTTTGACCCTCAAAAAACTGTCCTGCCCATGACCTTTGTACTTGCGGACATGCAGGTACAACAGCCACACCAGCCAAAGGGTGAGCAGGGCATACATGCGAACCCAAAGCGCAGTAGCGATAACCCCTGTGGAAAAGGCATACAGAAGCATGAGAGCATATGTACTGCTCTTTCTCTTAAATACCAGTTCTCCGATACTGCCCAAAAGCCACAGTGCGCCGGCAATACTCAAAAGATTAATGATGCAGCCATGCCATACTGTGATATCACCCTGAAAAACAGAGCTTACCAGGTGCAAAATCATATAATACAGCGGAGGATGGATATCGTCTTTGGAATTATAATATACGCTGAGCAGATTAAAGGAATCCTCACTGTCGCATTCCACATAATCTTCAAAATGTTCCGCAGGCATCCACACAGGCGCATCGTACACATCCGCCTTGAAAGTCTCCACAATGCTGTGTCCTCTGTTCTCCAGCGTATCCTTCACTATATATGCAATATTCTTAACTGTCTGTACAATGTTGTCCCCTTCAATGTGCTGGTTCACAAACTTTGCCAGACGGCCTTCCGGCTGATTCGGCATGATCCATGGCGTAAACTCCGAGTTCGCCAGCTGAAAGGAAAGAATCTCATCCACATAAAAACCATGCTTCTGCACAACAAACGTACACAAAAACAGCATGGACAAACAGATGATGGCAATGCGCATCTTATACTGCTTTATCTTCTGTAAAAACATGTAACCTCCGACTACACCCCTGCACATTCCCCTAATAGAATATTATAACTTGTTTCCGCAATCCTTGTCAACCGACACGCACCACCGACATCTTAATAAATGTAGGATTACAATACATGTGTTACAACAAAATAAATAAAAATTGCGAGAACCCATCTCTTTGTTATACTTAAGTCACCACAACAAAAAATACAAAAGGAGTTGGTTCTCGCATGACAAGTATAACACAAGATATGAGGTATCGTCTATCCCTAATTAAATACGCCGAAA
>JAZNMF010000112.1:0-6276 GCA_045579545.1 Acetatifactor sp.
CATGGCTACGATCCGACTTACTGGAACGCATTTTGGCGACACTTTTTATGAAAGATTTAGGGAGACGGTTACGGAGCTTTCAGAAAATTCTCCGTCTAAGTCAATACAGAATATAACTCTTATTTTGCCGGATAATGCAGTAGCTCAAGATATCATAAACATTCCTACTTTGAAAAAAAGAAAATTAATGCAAAGCGCATTGACTACGACTTTAAGCAATCTTTATAAAAACTATGCAGAACTAAAAATTACGCCTAATATGCTTTCGAAAAATAAGCAGTACAGCACATATCACATTAGTGCAATACAAAAAAAGATTTTGACAGAAATGTATTCAGTTTGTTCGGAAAATAAGTTGCTGGCAAAAACTACAATTTGTGCTTCAGAAGCAACCATCAGATCCATAAATACTCTGCAACCTAAAATGAAGAACGCCTCTTATCTTTTTTTGGATATTAAGGATACTTACGCAAAATTTATTTTTGTCATAAAGGGAAGAGCGGCCGGATATTATGATCTTCCTTTTGGTTTGGAATTTTTGGAAACTCCAAAGTACGTGCAAGAGGATATGCTTTTTGATCACAGTCTGGCAGAATTAGCGGTTCTAAATGCAAAAGAAAAAGCCAAGGCAAAAAGAATGAGCATTCTTGCCGAAACAGACGATAGCATTGCAGAAAAATTGGATGAAGAGGAATTGTTTCAAAGGCTAAGTAATTTTCCTGATGAAGAGGGCTCGTCCACAACAACAGAGCAGCTTATGCCTATGGGGTCAAAGAAGGCTTCTCCAAAATATATGGCAAAAAAAACTCCTCGTAAATTGCCAAAATTCATGCTCCGACAGATCCCGGAAGCAGAAGATGAAATTATTTGTGAAAATTTCCGAGTATTTGTAAAGTGGGCTCTTTCATTATTAGGCGCAAATGAAAAAATTACGAATATTGATAAACCGGAGTTTGTGTTGGTAAATTTGCCTCAAGATCTATATTATGTGATTGATAATGTAAATGAAGAAAAAGAAGAAAATAAAATTGACTTCAAGTCTATTTCAATGGATACATTTGCAGGAAATCATATTTAAGCTATCAAGCGAGAACCGCTGATTAATGGACATCGCCATAACCCCACTAAATTAACTGTGGGGAGTGTCAAACAATATAATTCACTTTAGGAAGGAGGTAAGTAGGGTAAAAAAGTGTCTTGCAAGCGCATTTCGAATCCTCCCATAAGGGCGGGAATCCCCTACTATAATCAGATGACACAATATTATCAAATAGTTGCTTATGTTTTGGCTGCAATTTTAGGGTTATGTGTTGGAAGCTTTTTAAATGTTGTTATATACAGAGTTCCGCGTGCACTAAATCTGGCTTTCCCTGCTTCTCATTGCCCCAAATGCAAGCATGCCATAAAATGGTACGATAACATTCCTGTTTTCTCGTATTTGATACTTAGCGGAAAATGCAGAAGTTGTAAAAATAAAATATCAATTCGTTATACGTTGGTTGAAATTGCTAATATGTTGTTATGGCTACTTTCGGTCCATATGTTTTGGAAAAACAGCCTGGGATATGCTATAGTGGCGGCAATTGTGTCTTCCATGTTTATTTGTGTGTTCTTTATCGATTTGGAACATAAGCTCATTTATGACAGATTTATTTTAATTTTGGGAATAGCCGGCTTATTAGGCACTTTGCTCGATCCATATTATAGCTGGATTTCACATCTAATAGGCGGATGCGTTGCCTTTTTGGTCTTTTACGGAATATCCATTATATTTACTGCAATTTATCGAAAAGAAGGCTTGGGTGGAGGAGATATTAAGCTTTGTGCAGTGTGTGGTTTGCTATTGGGGTGGCAGCGCTTTTTATTGGCAATCTTAATTGCATCAATAACAGCAAGTATTCTATTATTGTTGTTAACAAAAAGAACAAAAGAAAGGGATACAGAATATCCTTTCGCCCCATTTTTAACGGTTGGATTTGCGATAGCTTTATTTGCCGGAAATCCAATTATTACGTGGTACTGTAGTTTGCTTGGAATGTAAGGAGAATAATATGCCAACATATAAGTATGTCGCAGTAAATTTGCAAAACCAAAAATTCAAAGGGAAATATATAGCTGAGGACGAAAAAGATTTAGCGATTCAGTTAACAAAGCAGAATCTGTATCTGGTATCAGCTTCCGAATACAAGGGAGGTACTCCATCAGCTTTTTTTACGACAGGAACCGGAAAGGTAAATTTAAAAGAGCTTACCTCATTTTGCAGACAATTTGCAATAATGCTTAATTCTGGAATCCAAATCTCAGACTGTCTGGATTTGTTAAAGAACCAGTCCTTTAGTTCTTATTTTAAATCCATTTTAGGTGTGATTTCAGAAGATATCAAAAGCGGAAAAGTGCTGTCAGCGGCTTTAGATAAGCACAAAAAAGTATTTCCAGATTTCTTTGTAAGTATGGTTCATGTTGGGGAAACAAGCGGAAAATTAGAAATGGTGTTTATTTCACTTGCAGATTATTACGAATCAGATGCTGCCTTGCGGAGAAAAGTGAAGGGCGCTTTAGCTTATCCTTTAATGCTCATAGGGATGACAATTGCTATTTTGGTGCTGATGCTTAGTTTTGTAGTGCCTACATTCAAAGATGCTCTGATGGACCTTGAAATAGAATTAGACGGATACACAAAATTAGTTTATGGGTTGTCTGATTTTTTAATCGCTTATTGGCGGGTGATAGTCATTGCTATTTTTGCATTTGTTGGCAGTATTTTGCTGTTTTTTCATACAAAGATTGGAAAGAGAAGCTTTGCTGTATTTAAGGTAAAGTGCCCTCTTATTGGAAAAATAACAATTGAGCTGATAACTGCACGATTCGCAAGGGCTTTCAGCATCCTGTTATCAAGTGGCATGGATTTAGCCTCTTCATTAAATGCTGCGTCACTGATTTTAGGAAATTCTTATATGGAAGAAAAATTTAAAATGGCGGCAGAAGAGGTGTGCCATGGAGCTACATTAACAAATGCATTTCAAAAATATAAATTATTTCCTGACATAATGATACAGATGCTTGCGGTGGCTGAAAAAACAAATTCATTAGATGAAGTTCTTGGTAGAACCTGTAAGTTCTTTGATGAGATTGTAGAGTCCAGCTTGAGTTCGCTAACGAATAAAATTCAGCCAATTATGTTGTTAATCATGGGACTTGTTGTCGGGTCATTATTTTTGGCTGTTTATACGCCAATGTTATCTATTATGAGCGGATTATTGTAGGGAGGTATTTCTTTGAATATTAATAAGGAATTGCTGCAATTTTACATTTACAAAAAAATAATCAAAAAAAAGCAGGCAGAAAAAATCTTAGAGGATTGTGAACGCTTAAATGTTTCTGTCAAAGATTATATGCTGGCAAAAGAGTATGTGACTGATGTAAAGGAATTGCCGGTATTGGGTGATTTTAATTGCATGCCATATGTTGAGTTAGATATGCTGGATATAGATAAATCTTTATTTGATTTATTTTCCTTTGAATTTATGAAAAGAAACAAAATAATTCCAGTATGTATGGAGACAAATGGTACATTATTGGTGGCTTCCGGTAAACCTTTGGATTGTTTATCCTTGTCAGCTATTGCAACTCAAATGATTTGCCCTATCGATGTCATATTGGTCCCACCTAATCAAATTGATCGTTATATTGATTCGATTACGGCTGTTATTTCAACATCTGCTGCATTAGATGACCTGAATTCTGAGGGCAATTTGATTTTATTTTCCGAAGAGAATGAGTCTTCAGGCCAAATTTTAGATGGTGGAGTTATAAATAATGCTTCTGTTAGATTGGTTGATTCGATTATTAAAGAAGCAATTCCTTACAGAGCAAGTGATATTCATATTGAACCTTTCGAAAAAAACGTAAAAGTTCGTTATCGTATTGACGGGGATCTGCAAGAAAGAGCTGAATTTCCTACAAATTCATATGCAGCTATCAGCGCAAGAATTAAAATTATGGCAAATATGAATATCGCTGAGCACAGAATTCCTCAAGACGGAAGAATTAATATGACTATTGGCGGAAAAGAATATGATTTTCGAGTTTCCTCGCTTCCTACGGTGTTTGGGGAAAAGTTTGTTATCCGAGTGTTAGATAAAACTTCTTTCCGCTTTACGAGAGAAGATCTTGGATTTACAGAGGAAGAGAATTTGACTCTTGATAAGATGCTGCAAAAGCCGCATGGGATTATATTACTTACAGGTCCTACAGGATGCGGGAAATCAACTACACTATATTCTTTTTTGAAGGAGATTAATAAACCAGAAGTTAATATAGTAACAGTTGAAGACCCCGTTGAATATATTATGCCCGGGATCAATCAGACACAAGTAAACACAAAGGCCAATATGACATTTTCGACAGCGCTACGTTCTATTCTGCGTCAGGATCCGGATATCATTATGATTGGAGAAATGAGAGATGAGGAAACGGCCGAAATCGCGGTTAGGTCTGCAATAACTGGACACTTAGTATTTAGTACGTTGCATACAAATGATGCTCCTGGAGCTATCCTCAGACTTGAAAATATGGGCGTTGCTGATTATTTGGTATCAGATGCCTTAGTGGGCGTAATTGCTCAGCGACTTGTGAAAAGATTATGCCCAGCATGTAAAAAAAGAGGAAAAACCAATACAAAAGAAATGGAGATTCTTGGAATTCAGGAACCGATCAATATTTACAGACCTCATGGTTGTCAATTTTGTAATGGTACAGGATATAAAGGCAGAATTGCTGTGCACGAAATGATGTTCATGAATGAAAACATGAAAAATCTGGTCGCTAAAGAAAAAAATCTTGAAATATTGCGTGAAGCGGCAAAAGAGAATGGAATGGTCACATTATGGGGTTCTTGTAAAAATTTAGTAGAAAAAGGAATTACCAGTATACAAGAACTATTAACAATTAATACTTCCGCTGAAGATTAATGACAATACTTAGGGCATGAAGCGGCCAAAACGGCCGCTTTTTTTTGCTGCCGGAAACTTCTTTGCCTGCTTCATTCAAATGCTTTAAAAATCGAAAATACGCGTTTTCGGCGGCATTTAAAAAGCACGCACATTTGCAAATTGTTTGTGATTATTTTTTATGCAAAAATTTAAAGACTAAAAAATATCTCTCATATTTCTATTGTAAAAATCAATAACGTAAAGGAGAGAAACAAATGAATGTATTACTTACAGCATTGTTTGGAGCAATGATTTCTGGATTATCTTTGTTGATTACGAAGATATTTGCGAAAGCAGACGAGAATTGTGGGTACAACTTTAAATGGCCTTATCTGGTGGGCCTTGCCTTGTATGGCTTAGCAGCCGGGTATGCGGTTTGCATCACCCCATTTATTCTCGGAAAAATATTCCTGGTTTTTATTTTCGGTATCTTGGGAAGTGAAGGGTATATTGATCTACAGACTTCGCAGGTATATATCTTACAGACAATCGCATTGGTACTTTTTGCAGGAACATTCTTCTTAATTAGATTATTTTCAGGAGAGCTGGATGTGGTCTTGAAAGAAGAGTGCGGACCAATTGGTATGTGGTTCTCAGAGCTGTTTGGCGGCTCTCAAGCTTCAACCATTAAGGTCATGATTGTTACTATGGTGATCACAATTTTACTCGGACTTATTAAGGCTATTGCAATTGGTGATGTTTGGATTCTGGGAGCAATCGCAGTAACTTATCTTGGATTAGGATCCGGAGCGGACCAGCGGTTTTTGATGTGCGTATTATCTTCATATGTAATCTTTAGCGTAATTTATATTTTCCGACTTATCTATGATAAGAAGAAACATAAGGTGTCTATCTTGAAGAAAAGATATCCATTTACAGCCCCTATTGCTGTGGCCGCAGTATTAAGTCTTATTTTATCAAAATAGCGCCGTAAAACCCCTTGCTTTAGCTATGGGGATATAAGGCGCCTTTAAAAAGCAGCATTAGCTGCTTTTTTTGTGCAAAAGAAACTTCCTACACCAAAATCGCTCATATTAATATAAATAAGTTAATTGGAGTAACCAATAGAAAGGAGTATCTGATGCAGAAAGGCATTAAATTTAGGATGTATCCTAATAACCAGCAAAAACATTTGCTGGCCCAAACATTCGGCTGCTGCCGGATGGTGTATAACAAGGGCCTTGCCTTTCGATCAGATGCTTACGAGCAGGGTCAAAAGGTAAGATATTTTGAAACCTGTGCCATGTTAACTGATTTAAAAAAGCAATCTGAGTTTGCTTTTTTA
>JAZNMF010000113.1:0-5136 GCA_045579545.1 Acetatifactor sp.
TTATCCTCCAGTGTCATGGCTGCAATGGTATCATCAATCTTTGCCTCCAAAAGTTCCTCCGGAGAAGGCTCCGGAATCGTCTCTGTTGCAGCACTGCTTTCAATCTCAATGGGTTTCTCAGCGTCCAGGATATCGTTCAGCTTGTTCTGGTTGGACTGAGTTTTTTCTTCCTCCCGTTGCCGTCCATGACCGCTGACACCGACAACCACGGCTGCTACTATCCCTGCAAGAACTAAAAAAAAGGCTAGGTATGCAACGATTTGATTTCTTCGGCGTCTCTTGCGTCTTAGCTCTCTTTTTTCTGCTGTAATTTCTTCCCTATATAACATGAAACGTACTCCCTATTACAATTATTTTTTTTATCTTAACACGCATGATACCATTTTACTATAAAAATCAACACATTTCCCAAAAAATTAAGAAAAGAGCCGGACAATGTTTGAGAGCGTATCGATCCTTTCAATCAATACGCTCTCTCAGACTTCGCTATTCAATGGTCTTTCCTCTCTTTCCTTCTTCCGCTTTTACTTTCTTCTCTGTCCTTCTCCCACGCTCTATTTGTACCTGGTACTGTAACGCCTTTCTTATCTGTTCGTCTCGTTACTATCTCTGTGTATAGGACATCTCTCATCTTCTTGTTAAGGTTGCTTCTTTGTATTTTTCATCTATATTAAATTGGAAGTAAAATGGAAGAATAATGTTTTTCCTTGAACCCTTTGGTTCTTAACTTAATTTTTTGGTGGTCCGTACCTCTCTTTCTTTGCTATTTTCACATTTCCTTAGTGAATGTCTTGCTCTTCTCTTGTTTTCTTTTGTTGATTTTATTATACATTGTGATTTTTGTTTTGTCAATACATTTTTTTAAAAATTTTTAAGTTTTTTATTTCATTTTCATTTGTTGTTGTTTTGACAATTATTCATTATTTTCTCCGCTTATTTATCAGACAATTCTGCGCTTGCAGTTGATCTGCAAAGCAGACCGTTTCCTCCCTGCCGCAGTGTACATTCTCACAGAGTATTTTATATAATAAGAAACCCGGCGGAATTTCTTATAGCATAAAAATACGAGGGGGTATCGGTACTTGTCCTTGACGCCGTATCCGACACACCCCTCGCCTATTACAGTTTTGTCTCTACAAAGATATCATAAATTGCCTTGATAGCAGTCTCAAAATCATCATTTGCCACGCCGATGATGATGTTCAGTTCAGAGGATCCCTGGTCGATCATCTTTACATTCACATTGTTGTGTGCCAGAGCGGAGAAGATTCTTCCTGCAGTTCCTCTCATGGATTTCATACCGCGGCCCACTACTGCGATCAGCGCCAGATCCGACTCAATCTCAATGGTATCGGGATTAGCCAGACGGTGCAGTCCGGCAACCACCTTCTGCTCCTTATGCATGAACTCATCCTGATGTACAAACACAGTCAGAGTGTCAATACCGGAAGGCATATGCTCGAAGGAAATACCGTTTTCCTCAAACGCCTGTAGGACTCTTCTGCCAAAACCAATCTCGGAATTCATCTTATCCTTCTCAATGTTGATGGAACAGAAGCCCTTCTTGCCGGCAATACCGGTTATCACATATTTAGGCTTCTGGCAGGTGCTTCCCACAATCCAGGTGCCTGCATCCTCAGGAGCATTGGTATTGCGGATATTGATGGGAATACCTTCCTGACGCACAGGGAAAATCGCATCCTCATGGAGTACGGTGGCGCCCATGTAAGCCAGTTCTCTCAGCTCTCTGTAAGTGATCACCTCAATAACCTCCGGATTATTGATGATGCGGGGATCTGCAATCAGGAAACCGGATACATCTGTCCAGTTCTCATAGACATCAGCCTTCACAGCCTTTGCAACAATAGATCCCGTAATATCGGAACCGCCTCTGGAGAAGGTCTTTACCGTACCGTTGTCATAGGAACCGTAGAATCCGGGAACTACTGCTCTTTCACACTTTGCAAGTCTGGCAGACAGCACATCATTTGTCTTTTCTGCATTAAATTCTCCGTTATCATGGAAAAATACCACTTCCGCAGCATCCACAAATTCATAACCCAGATAATTTGCCATGATAATACCGTTCAAGTATTCTCCGCGGGAAGCTGCATAGTTGCTGCCGGCATTTTCCTTGAAATTCTTTTCAATCACCTTGAACTCTTCCTCAAGAGAAAGTTCCAGGCCAAGACCGTCGATAATCTCCTGATATCTCTCTTTGATTTTCTTCAGTTCCTCTGAGAAATCTGCGCCCTGCTCAGCCAAAGCATAGCAGGCATACAGCATATCTGTCACCTTCGTATCTGCCGAAAATCTTTTTCCGGGTGCAGAGGGTACCACATATCTTCTGTCCTCTTCTGCACGAATGATATTACCAACCTTTACAAACTGCTCTGCACTTGCAAGAGAGCTTCCTCCGAACTTAACTACTTTAGACATATTTCCACTCCTCTTATTTTATTCTTCTATCTGTAAAAAGTAATCGATCAGTTTATGGCCTGCAGGCATCAGCTTTCCGCCTGCGCGTCCGTCCGCCTCAGTGTATCTCAAGCTGCTTTCCACGGGGGACGTACTGTCATACAACATATAAGGAACGTTGTCCGATGTGTGAGTCCTCACACTGATGGGGGTGGGGTGATCCGGCAATACCAGAAGCCTGAAATCTTCTCCGGCAGCCTCCATCTTTTCCACCACAGGTCCGATCACCTGACTGTCCAGATACTCAATGGCCTGTACCTTGCGCTCCACACTGCCCTGGTGTCCCATCTCATCCGGCGCTTCCACATGGATATAGGCAAAATCATAACCGTCACAGGTCACCGCCTTTACGGCAGCCTCCACCTTGCCGGCATAGTTGGTGTGCAGACCGCCATTGGCGCCTTCCACCAATGCCACGCCCATTCCTGCGCCCACTGCAATACCTTTCAAAAGATCCACGGCGGATACCATCATACCCTTCTTACCGGTCTTTTCCTCAAAGGAGCTGAGCATAGGCTTTGTTCCGGCGCCCCAGAACCAACAACAGTTAGCAGGGTTTAATCCCTGTTTCTTCCTCTCCTGATTAATGGGATGATTCACCAGAATCTCATAGCTTCTTTTCATCATCCTGCGAAGGTTCTCATCCTCGGGAAGATACTGACCTATCACACGTCCCAGCACATCGTGGGGCGGTGTCAATTCCACCACACTTCCCTGATCCCAGATCAGGCAGTGGCGATAACTGGTTCCCACATAAAACTGGTACGTCTCATCGGCCAGTTCCTTTGCCACCTCTTTTAACAACACTGCACAGTCTTCTGTACTGATCTCGGAAGAACTGTGGTCAATGATAGTCTTTTCCTCAAAGGGCACATCATCCTCTGAGATCGTCACAATATTGCAACGCAGTGCAATGTCAGTGTCTTTCATGGGAACACCTATGCTGAGGGCCTCCAGAGGAGAACGTCCGGAATAATACTTTACCGGGTCATAGCCCATCACAGACAGATTCGCCGTATCGGAACCCGGCTTCATACCGTCCGGTATGGTGTGTACCATTCCAATCTCAGACGTCTTACTCAAACGATCCATATTGGGAGTTTTGGCATATGCAAGAGGTGTTTTTCCACCCAGTTCGGCAATTGGCTCGTCGGCCATTCCGTCTCCCAGCACTACAATATATTTCATAATCAGTTCCTGCTTTCTCATTTTTTCAAAGATTGATACGATAATTCCTGTGGTATGGAATTATTCGCCCATGCGGATTTTTCCAAGAACAGCATCACCTAAGGATGCGCACTTTTCTGCGAAATCTTTTTCTTTCAGCACAGCTGTCACATAACCCATATCCTCACTGCGGCCGGCATCCACAACCTCACCGCCCGGCAGAGCTTCCTTAAGAGCTTCCAGTGCGCTTGCTTTCACTCTCACAAAATAGTTTCTCTCCACTTCGAATACATCGGCAAGCTTCGCCTCCTCTGCTTCCCAGATACAAGGAAGCTGTCTGCCCATATTTCTTGCGCAGTCGATCACATCTCCCACTACTGCGCTGGCTGTAGGAAGCTTTCCGGCGCCTCTTCCGTAAAACATGGAATCGCCCAGCATATTGCCCTTTACCAGAATCGCATTGAATACATCACTTACCATATATAAAGGATTCTCGTTACTGATCATAAAAGGAGCCACCATAACAAGTGTTTCCTCGCCCAGACTTCTGCTCATGCCCAGAAGCTTGACGGATCTTCCCATTGCCTTGGCATATACAAAATCAGCAGCTGTAATTTTTGTGATACCCTCTGTATAAACCTTTTCAGAATCCACCGTCTTGCCAAGCATCAAAGAAGAAAGAATGGAAATCTTGCGACAGGCATCGTGACCTTCCACATCTGCTTCAGGATTGCGCTCCGCATATCCTTTCTCCTGGGCTACCTTCAGAACATCTGCAAAGTCCGCCCCTTCTTTTTCCATTTTACTCAAAATATAGTTGGTGGTACCGTTTAAAATACCGGTGATCGCTTCCACTTTCTCTGCAGTCAGCGCTTCGTTCAAAGGACGAATGATGGGAATACCGCCGCCGACGCTGGCCTCAAACAGATAATTACAGTTGTTAGCGCGTGCCAGCTCCAGAAGCTCGGGACCATATTTTGCTACCAGCTCCTTATTGGAAGTACAAACGCTCTTTCCTCTCTCCAGAGCCATCTTTGTAAACTGATAAGCTGCTCCCACGCCGCCCATCACTTCACAGACGATATCCACGGAGTCATCCTCCATGATCACATTTACGTCGTGAACCAGCTTACTCTCGTAAGGATCTCCCGGAAAATCACGCAGATCCAGAATATATTTCACTTCAATCTGATCTGCAATCCTCTTATTGATCAGCTCTTTATTGCTTTCAATAACCTCTACTACACCGCTTCCTACTGTACCATATCCTAAAACTGCTACGTTGATCATACTCTTTCTCCTCTACTCTTTGGCTAATATTTTGACGCGCCGCACACCCCTCTGCTGCTCCATTTGGTCAATCATTTTGGAGACATCTCCCGTGGTCTGCAAAATCTGCACACTCAGGCTCAAGGATGCAATCCCGTTAATGGGAATACTCTGATGGATCGTCAGAATATTGGCACGGTATTCAGCAATCGTCTTCAGTAC
>JAZNMF010000114.1:0-53466 GCA_045579545.1 Acetatifactor sp.
GAGGACTTTAGCAACCAGCTGAAACTGTATAATCGCCGGGATTACAATAATTTTCCTATGCGTCCTTTGGGGTGGCATTCACCAAGACAGGTCCTCGATGATTATTTATCATCACTGTAACAAATGTTTGACAAACCTACATTTTTTGAAAGGATTCTACCGGCCCCTAACTGTTGGGGTTCGCGATTATACGCTCAAATACCATTATTGTCTGATCGACCGTTGCATTGACCGTTGATGCGCTGAATGCCTGAGAATGTGAGGTTTTTCCAATCTCATTTGTATATATACTGTGCAACCTCCAACCATCCCGGGCATGCTGTGAAATTCTCCCACTAATTCTCCGCAATTCGGGCACTTTTTCATAACACTTTTCCTCCTATACCTGATGGTCTATCTATCATGGGTGGCGATCAGAACGCCTCTCTGCCCCATTTCCTTCTCTATGTATCCGGCAGCCAGATTGCGGTTTTGCGGATCTAGCCCGGTAAAGGGTTCGTCCAGAAGACAAAACTCCGATTCCGCCTGCAATGCTCTCACCAGCGCCACCCGCCTTTTCATACCGCCGCTCAAACAGCTGCAGGGCTTGTCCAAAGCCTCCTCCGGCAAAAGGACAGCCAACTGTTTTCTTGCCGCCTGTGCATCTCCCGTCACAAGTTCTACATTCTTGACGGCACTGTACTCTTCACACAGGCGGTCCTCCTGAAACATCATGGAGATACGGCAGGAGCGAACACTTCCCTGCTGCGGCTGTTCCAGTCCCGAAATCAGCCGGAACATGGTGGTCTTACCGCTTCCCGAAGGAGAGCGGAAATAATAGACCTGCCCCGACTCATAAACAGCACTCCAGTCTTTGATCACTTCTGTACCGCCGTATGATTGATACACATCCTGCACAAGAATCTGCGGAGCAGACATCGAATCACCGGCCACCGTAACCGAAACCCTCTCTTTCAAACGGGGGTGAAAGCATGCCGGCTTCCACTCAAAAAATAGATGACTCAGCCATTTGATCCCTTTTTCGGTGAGGGTGCTCAGCAAAATGGTCACTGCTGTCCAGGCAAATACCTCAGCCGTCTCCAAATGAATTTTGGACAAATAGAGATGCTCACCGACGGAAAAAGCCGGCAGACCGATGACCTCCGCCGCCACGCCGGATTTCCATGCCATACCCACAGATACACCGATGGCACTGTTCCAGAATGGCCGAACCGCAGGCCTGTAAATGTAAAATGCTTTATTCCACAAAGGCATGTTAAAGACTCCGGCCATTTCCAGTAATTTTTTATCCGTATTCCTCAAGCCTTCCAGCACATTTGCATAAATATGTGGAAATACTACCAGCATGGAGACTACCACAGACAGACAGCCCGAACCCCACCAGATCAAAAGGATCACCGCAAAGGACGCTACCGGAATCGCCTTGATCAGGGTCACAAACGGTTTTAAACATTCTTCAAGAAATCTGAAACGGTAGCTTCCGGCAGCCAGAAGCGCACCGGGCAAAATGCCCAGCAACAATCCTGCACAGATCCGACCGCAGGAAACCAGAACCGTTTTCCAAAATTGCGGTTCTGCCAAATTCCGAAAAAACGCCCTCAACGTCTCCCATGGTCCAACCATCAGTATGGCATTATCGCAGACAAGACTCACCAGCTGCCACACGCACAGCCAACAGATTATGATCCCGATCCGCCGCATATTTCTTTTGCTCATTTTCTGCGTACCCTTCTCTTCCTATGGCAAATAGTAAAAGTCCTCCGACGGCAGACTGCCGCCTATCGACTTCGGTTCCTGCTCCCAGAGTGCACCAAGATAACCTGAGAGCGCCTGCTTCATTTCCTCGCCGTCGATGTAAGTGATATTGCAGCGGGGAATCGCCTGAAGGGCCACAGACTCCTTTGCCATAATGCCGGCCTTCACAGCCAGTGCTGCTGTTTCCTCCGGATCACTGTTTGCAAACCGGGCACTTTCTTTGTGTTCCTCCAAAAAAACTGCCACAGCTTCTTGGTGTTTCTCCAAAAATTCTTTTCTCACCACCGTGACTCCCGTTACCATTCGGCTTGCATCCGCTCCTTGGAGTTTTTCCCACTCTTCATTCAGGTCAAGCACCACGGACAGTTCCTGATTCTGCGCACAGGCCGCAGTCACAAAGGGTTGCGGGAGAAGTCCCAACGATTCCGGCTCCTTTTCCAGGATAGCAGCAACCTCAGTGGCTTCCGATCTGTATTCCAATCTGCAGTCTTCCGTGGTCAGACCGTTTCCTTCGAGTATATAACGGAGCGCATAGTCCGGTGTGGTACCCTTTCCGGTCAGATAGACGGTTCTCCCTTTCAGATCCTCCACTGACACAATGTCCTTATCACCTGTCACAAGATAAAGCACTCCCAGCGTGTTAATGTCGATCACCGCCAGTTCACCCTCCATCCTGTGATACAGAATACTTGCCGCATTTGCCGGCAGTAATGCGATATCCAACTCTTTTTTTATCATCAGTGACGAAAGCTCGTCCGCCTGCACTGCCATGGTAAATTCATAGGAACCTTCAGCCTCGTCTTTTTCGATCAAATGCAAAAGACCGATGGACGTGGGACCTTTCAGGGATCCGACTCTGACCGCATCTGCCTCCTGCTGTGCATCTTTCCTTCCGCAGCCTGTCACCATGCCTGCCAGTATGGCCAAGCACAATAATCTGACCACTGTATATTTTATGTAATCATATAAAAATTGTTTTTTATTTTTCATCGCAAAAACCTCCCCATTCTCAAGCCATTATACGAAAATCATCATGGAAATGTCAATGGAAGTCCAATACGAGTATGAAAAAAATACCATAATATTTTTCCCAAGCCTGACAATACTATTAACAAGATAAGTGATGACAAACACTTAAACCGGCCAAAACCGCAGGACTTGCGGATTCAGGATAAGTGGATGTCTCCCACTTATCTTGAATATAGAATACAGTTGAAAAAGAAGTTTGGAGGTGAAAGAAATGTCCGGAAACAGAAGTAATAGAGTAGAAGTTCCCGAAGCTAAGGCTGCAATGGATCGTTTTAAAACCGAAGTTGCATCTGAACTGGGTGTAAACCTGAAAGATGGTTACAATGGCGACCTGACTTCCCGTGAAGCAGGTTCCATCGGCGGCGAGATGGTTCGTCGTATGATCAAAAAACAGGAAGAGCAGATGAAATAACACTTCCTTTGATATCAGAAAGCACCGGCTCATATGGGCCGGTGCTTTTTCAATCATACTCACATCAAACTCTTTATTCTTATCCCACTTCCGTCACGATGTCTTCCAGCATGACCTCTTCCACCAACACAGCCTGCACCAGGAAACGTTTGGTATCCTGACCGCCCACACAGGTAGAAAGTGTGATAATACGGCTATCTGCCGTAACGTCGGCGTTCCTGTCGATGACAGCGTCTGAACTCTTCATATTCAGAATATCCTCCAGATATCCCTCTCTCACATCCTCAATGGTGTAGTCAAAAGCATACATCAGATGTCTGTCATCATAGGTATAAGCCGCATAAATCTCGTATTTCAGCGTTCTGTCAGGCAGATACACATAAATATTGCGATTCTCCTTGAAGAATGTCTCGTCCTTATAATTGCGGAGGTTGTGGAACATGGTTCCGTTCTTCATGTTGTGCCCATAGATGACGGTATGGAAATCCGTGAAATACTTGCTGTTGACCTTCTCCGTATAGATGCTTCCCGGATAACCTTTCACACCTTCAATTGTGTGCTCCAGATAATAAATGTCATCGGTGGGATGCTGCACAATCGGGTAGTCTACTTTCGTATTGGGAATGTAAAGCCATGCATAAATATCTTCATTGACATCTTCCTGCATGGACGCAAAATCAAACACTCTCAGAAGATGCTCGTCAGTCACCACTTCCACTTCCTGGGTGCTATCCGCACTTTGCTCCGGTACTTGCTGCTCCGGTTCATCTTCCGGTATCTTTATAACCTCAATTCTGTCACGCAATTCGTCTGCAAGCTTCTCGCTTCGCGCCAGACGGGAATAATACGGAAATATGTAAAGCAGCGCGACCAGTACGGCTGCCAGGCATATAATCAACACTGCAAAATATATAATCTTTTTTGTTCTTCCCATATTTACTCTCCAAATACCGCCCTGTAATCCGCCCGGAACTTTTCAATTCCGGCAGTGGTCAGCGGATGATTCACCATCTGCTCGATCACTGCATAGGGAACAGTGGCAATGTCAGCGCCTGCCAGGGCACAGTCTGTTACATGAATAGGATTGCGCACACTTGCGGCGATAATTTGTGTGTCAAGATCAGTCACTGCAAACATCTCAGCAATATCTCTTATAAGGTCCACGCCTCTCTGGCTGATGTCATCCAAACGTCCCAGAAAAGGAGAAACGTAAGTAGCACCTGCTCTCGCTGCCAAAAGTGCCTGATTGGCTGAAAAGATCAGCGTTACGTTGGTCTTGATCCCTTCTCCCGAAAGTACTTTACAGGCCTTAAGACCTTCCACCGTCATCGGGATCTTCACTACCATATTGGGATGGATCGCCGCAATCGCTCTGCCTTCCTTGATCATGCCTTCCGCATCCACTGTTGTGGCTTTCACTTCACCGCTGATGGGTCCGTCAACAATAGAAGCAATTTCTGCGATCACTTCCTCAAATACTCTTCCTTCCTTAGCAATCAGAGAGGGATTGGTCGTCACACCACAGATCACGCCCATATCATTGGCCTTCTTAATATCTTCCACCTTAGCTGTATCAATAAAAAAACGCATACGTTCTCTGCTCCTTCCTTAATTCCCGCTTTACACAGCCGTTAATTGCGGCCGCAACATTTCTTATACTTCTTACCGCTGCCGCAGGGACAGGGATCGTTGGGATATACTTTGGCTTCCTTAACGATCGTTGTGGAAGACTTCTGCTCTTTGTACAGTTCTTTCCTGGTCTCCTCGTCAAAAATAGCGTCCCACTCTTCCAGTCCGTAAAGCCAATCTGCATTGGCTGCCACCATGTTCTTGTAAAGGAGGGCAGCATCAAAACCCAGATTCACCACGGTATCCTCTTCCATCTCCTCAATGGGATTCTGCTCCTTCAGGCTGTCGTTGATGCCGTCAAGAAAACCTGTCATAGTCATAAGGGATACTTCATATTTGTCAGCCAATTCCTTCACGGTTCCCTTTACCACTTCTGAGGGATTCTGAAGCAACTGTGCATAGATTTCCTTCTCCTGTTCAAAGTAAACGGCCCACATCTGCTGCAACCGATTCTGGTCAGTCGTCTCGTTATATGCTGTTTTTCTCCACTGTTCTAATAATGCCATGTCGATACCTTCCTTGTCATTCATAGATTGATTTCGCAAAGGACGGTTGTCCTCTTCTTAAATAGTATATAACAGAACCGGTACAAACACAATAATAATTTTAAAAACCCGGGCCTGTGCGTCTTCAGGGCCCGGGTTTTTTAAGGGGAGGATTAAGTATTATTTTTATCCTTCGTAAGATCAAAGGAGGGGGTTCCGATGATAGTAGTATTATTTCACCTGATTTTCCATTTATACACAAATTCCAAAAATATTTTCTTGCTTATCCTGCTCTGAAATGGTATTCTACAAATAAAGTTACCATCATCGTTGTATCAGACAGGAGTAATCTATGACACAGAATCAGAATCATAAAGAAAAGAAAACCACCTCCAAGCAGATCGTTGCAATCGTCGGCATCGTATTGCTGGTCGCCATGTATCTGCTCACGCTGGTCGCTGCGATCTTCGATAATGCGGCCACCATGACACTCTTCCGGGCATGTTTGATCGGCACCGTCACTGTACCGCTTCTTATCTGGGTGTATATCTGGATGTACGGCAAGCTTACCGGCAAGCACACCATCGCCGATCTCGACCTCGGCAAACAATCTGAAGAGAAATAAAAAAGTCCGGCATCAGCCGGATTTTTTATTTTTGTTTGGCCATCCATTCCTTCAGATACTCATCTGATATGGTTTCATTTTTGAGGAATTTGTAGATGCCTGATACTTTCTTCACGGAATATTCCACCATTGCCCTTGCAATGCGCTCATTCATGCCCGGATGGCTGTCGCCGCTATAGGAATTCGGATAATTGCCCATCCATGAGAAAGGTGTCTCAACCCCCATGGCTGCAAAATCGTCAAATCGATGGGTGGAACTTCCACTCTCCTGATCCATTTTGTCAAGGCGAACAACCTCCGGGCGAACGCCGTAGACCCATCCCGTCTCCACAAAGCACGCATGCCCGTACCGCTTTTTGGCATCCACATAATCCTGCAGCACCTTGCGGTCCTCGCGTGTCAGATAGCTGTAATTGCCCGACAAAAGTTTCTTGGGGGTAGGAAAATCCGCGCCCAAGGAATAGTTGTACACCATGTATTCATTCTTTTCTGCCAAAACACTTCTAAGGAAGTACGAGATCATGTCACTGTTGCCGCCGTGCCCGTTGATCAGAAGGATCTTACGAAATCCGTTTCTGTGAATCTCCCTGCAAGTCTCAGCCAGGATCCTCAGACGAAGCTCTGCGCTGAACATCACTGTACCCTTGAATTCACCGGCACCTGTTTTTTCTCCGAAATACATGGCCGGGAACACTACCGCAGGCTCCTCTTCTGTCGCCAGCCTCGCGATTTCTGCGGCTTGGATCACATCTGTACCCACCGGCAGGTGCTGACCGTGCTTTTCCAGACAGCCCACGGGAACCACACAAAGTCCCTTTGACTTTCTGATCGCAGCCTCAAATTCTTCTTCCCTCAGATTCTCCCAAAGCATGCTCTACACCACTCCTAATTTTCTCAGTTCTTCCTCTGCCTGTTCTTTACTCCGGAAACAGATACCGTGAATGCCAAGCCTTTCTGCAGCCTCCACATTTTCAGGGATATCGTCCAAAAATACCGTCTCTTCTGCACATAACCCGAAGCGCTCCAGAAACAACGTATAAATTGCCGTATCCGGCTTGATCAACCTTTCCCGGTAGGAGAGGATGCCTCCGTCTGTAAAGGGCAGGAAACCCATAGCTTTCGGACACTGCTCCTCCACCATTTGGGAACAATTAGAAAGATAATAGACGTGATATCCTTTTCCCTTCAGTTCTCTGATCCATGGTATGGCGTAATCAAAAGGGAGAACGATGTCCTTAAAATCCGCAAATGCTCTGCGAAGTTCAGGCTCTATCTCGGGATCATTCTGCACAAAACCTTCCATCAGCTGCTCCTGACTCCATACACCTCTGTCCAGTTCACCCCACACATCCGTGGCTAAGGAAGCTTTCAGGATTCTGTCTACCATATCATCGTCAAATCCCTTTTTCATCAGAAATTGTTTCGGTGCAAAATCCACCATCACATTTCCGATATCAAATACAATATTTTTAATCATTGCTGCCTCCAGTCCCATTCAATAGAACGCCGCGGCTTTTCGGGAATCGTTTGCATTCTTTTTTATTCCCTGCCGTCCCAGCAATAGGTGCAAAGCTTGTTTCTGTCAATCCCTACCGCTTCTATCATATCATCCAGTCTGTGATAGCGCAGACTGGTGAAGTTCTGTTGCTTACAGATTCTTTCTACCATCTCGTTGTACTCCGCAGAGTCAGGATCAACATAGGCCTTCAGATCGATGGTGCGCCCTTCCTGCTCCATTTCCTTCAGAATCCTTCGGGTGATCAGATCCATCTCTGAGGAAGAACGGGAAAAATTCAAATATTTGCAGCCGAACAAAATAGGGGGGCAGGCCGGACGGATATGTACTTCTTTTGCTCCGCTCTGATATAGGAATTCCGTAGTCTCACTGAGCTGTGTCCCTCGTACAATGGAGTCATCAATGAGAAGAAGTCTTTTGTCCTGAATCAAATCATGCACAGGTATCAGCTTCAGTTTGGCAATCAGATTTCTCTTTGTCTGCACTGTGGGCATGAATGATCTGCTCCACGTAGGTGTATATTTGATAAAAGGTCTGGAAAAAGGAATTCCGGATTGATTGGAGTAACCGATGGCGTGTGCTGTACCGGAATCCGGAATCCCCGCCACAATGTCCGGTTTTACCGAATCCCGCTGGGCAAGCTTGGCTCCACAGTTATAACGCATGCGTTCAACACTGATTCCTTCATAGGATGAGGAAGGATATCCATAATAAATCCACAGAAAAGTGCATATTTTCATTTCCTTTCCGGGTTGTACCAGCGTCCGGACCCCTTCCGGAGTCACAACCACGATTTCTCCCGGTCCCAATTCTCTTTCATCCGTATAACCCAGATTCAGATAAGCATAACTCTCAAAGGATACGCAGTAAGCGTCTTCTTTCCGTCCGATGGCCACAGGTGTCCTTCCAAGCAAATCTCTGGCAGCATAGATTCCTTTCGGTGTCATGATCAGAATAGTCATGGAGCCTTTAATCTTCTCCTGAGCATATTGAATACCCTCAACAAGATTTTCTCTCTGATTAACCAAAGATGCCACAAGCTCGGTGGCGTTAATATCACCGCCGCTCATTTCCAGAAAGTGAGAATGGCCTTTGTCAAATAATTCTTTTACTATATCATCGATATTATTGATTTTGCCCACTGTAGTAATCGCATAGGTTCCGTGATGAGAACGCACGATCAAAGGCTGCGGCTCATAATCAGAGATACAACCGATTCCCAAGGTTCCCTGCATTGTATTCATATCCTTGTCAAACTTGGTACGAAACGGCGCATTCTCAATATTGTGTATCGCTCTGTCGTAACCCTTCTGCTTATCATATACTGCCATTCCCGCACGTCTCGTTCCCAGATGAGAATGATAGTCCGTGCCGAAGAAAAGATCAAATACGCAGTCCTGCTTTGAAGCTACTCCAAAAAATCCACCCATGTGTTTCTATCTCCTTAACTTTAGTTGTCATATATTAATTTCAGTGCCAAATGCCGGAAAGCTCTCCTCAGGCCACCGGGATCGGATGCACCACACCACTGCCAACTCCCTACTTTAAATTATAATCTACAAAAAAACAGAAATCAATACATCAAAAATGGCACAATGAATTTTTATTCATTGTGCCAAAAAGAAGTCCGTTATGCGTTCATTTTTCCGATAAATTCCCGAACACGTCCATTGGTAGAAGAGAAAATCTGCTCAGGAGTACCCTGCTCTTGAATCAATCCCTGCTCCATAAAGATAATACGGTCTGACACTTCTCTGGCAAATTGCATTTCATGGGTCACAATGATCATAGTCATTTTTTCCTTTGCCAGCTCTTTGATTACCTTTAACACCTCCACTGTAAGCTCAGGGTCAAGAGCTGAAGTAGGTTCATCAAAGAAAAGTATCTTGGGCTGCAGCGCCAATGCTCTTGCAATGGATACTCTCTGCTGCTGTCCACCGGAAAGCTGGTAGGGATAGGCATCTGCCTTGTCCTCAAGACCCAGTTGACGAAGCAGCTTCCACGCTCTCTCCTCCGCTTCCTTACGGGAAATCTTATCCACGCTGATGGGAGCATCCGTAATGTTCTTCATCACGGTATAGTGAGGAAACAGATTAAAATTCTGAAATACCAGACCGAAGGTTCTCTTGATCTGCTTCATCTGCTCCTTGGGAGCATAGACACAGCTTACGTTGCCTTCACTGTCGGTTTTCTCCCGCACTGCCTGCTGCCCCTGATAGACCAGCTCACCGCCGTCCATCTGTTCCAGCATGGTAGCACAGCGAAGCAGAGTAGACTTTCCGGAACCGGAAGGGCCGATAATGGATACCACCTCTCCTTCTTCCACATGCAGAGAGATATCTTCCAGCACCACATTATCGCCAAAGATCTTCTTCATATGATTGATTTCCAACAGCCTGCTGCCCATAACTCCTCCTAGCGGTAATAACTGAATTTCTTCTCAAGTGCCTCCATCACGGTGGCTACGACCAGATTAAATATGTAGTAGAAAACACCTGCTGCCAAAAGCGGCGTTATACTGGTATCCGCAGCAGCAACCTGCTGGGCCAGCGTAAACATCTCCGCAACCGATATGGTGAAGGCCAGGGAAGTGTCTTTCACCAGTGTAATGGTCTCATTGGTCACCGGCGGGATCACCCGCTTAAACACCTGAGGCAGAATGATCTTAAAAAAGGTCTGAGACTTACTGTAACCCAGAATCTGTGCCGCCTCATACTGTCCCACCGGCATGGATTCGATTCCCGCACGGTAGATCTCGGCGAAGTAGGCTGCATAGTTTATCGCAAAGGCAAGGATTACAGCCGGAAAACGGTAGCCTCTTCCCATACTGACGCCAAAGGCATAGAAGGGACCAAAGTAAACCACTATGATCTGCAACATCAGCGGGGTACCTCTCATGATAGAGATATAGATCTTGGTGATCGTCCGGATAATAGGATTTTTGGACATGCGTCCAAAGGCTACGATCATACCTAAGGGCATGGAAAACACAAGCGTCAATACAAAAATCTGTACCGTCACCCAAAAACCCTCTATCAATTGTAAAATCATAGTTCCGAAATCCATGTTATCTCTTACCCTTCTCAGCCGCCATGTTATTCTTCTGTCCGACTATTTTCTTATTCGTTATTATTTGCCGAGGCAAACGCTGTCCTCAAGTCCCCACTGCTCAGCAATCTTCATGAAAGTGCCGTCTTCCACCATCTCTTCCAAAGTCTTCTGAACCTTGTCTCTGAGTTCTGTATTGCCAAGCAAGAAGCCTACACCGTACTGCTCGGTAGCCAGCTTATCCTCATCACTGTCTAACATCATGAAAGCGCCTTCTGCGCGGCTCTCGATCTGATACTGTGCCACACCGATATCCAGTGCAACTGCATCAATAGCACCCTGCTCCAGCTCCATGAAAGCAGTGTTGTAATCAGCATACTCGATCAACTCTTCAAAGGAATCTCTCAAAGCGATATTCTCGGGCTTCTCCTCATCATTTAAAGCTGCAAGTGCGGAAGAATCCTTCTGAACACCAACTACCTTACCCTCCAGATCAGCTTTCGCTTCGATTCCGGACTTGGTAGCCACTGCAAACACCTGACTGTTGTCTACATAGGGGACTGTCCATGTATACTGGTCTTCTCTGCCGTTAATGGTAAAACCGTTCCAGATACAGTCGATTGCTTTGGACTTCAGCTCAGAATCCTTAAGATTCCAGTCGATGGGCTGCTTAACCAGCTCCCAGTCATTTCTCTTACAAACTTCTGCAGCCAGATCCAGGTCAAAACCTACATACTCACCATCCTCATCAATGTAGCCGTAAGGAGGGAAGCTTGCATCAAAACCTACGGTAAAGGTATTGTCTTCCTTCTTTCCGCAGCCTGCCAGCATAGCCACTGCCATTACCATTGCACATAAACTCACGATTACTCTTTTCATTATTATCTCCTCCATTCTGCAAGCCGTGTCGGCACCTCTTCAGCACGTGCACTTTAGCCCACTAACTCGCTAATACGGTGCTATATTATCATGATACCCATAAAATGTCAAGCACGAAACTAATCTGTCATGCTCCGATAATTTTCCTTCAGCGCACACATTACTCTGCGATTGTCATCCAAATAGCTCTGCTCATCCTCTTCCCGAAGCTGGCTACGTCTTACCAGGAGCAGATAGTCTGCTTCCCGCTCCCACTGTGCATTCAGCTGCTCCACCTCTTTTTCCAGTGAAAGAACTGTCTCCGAATACTCAGGGAGAGATGCTGCAAAAGCAATATAGTCCCTGTCCTTTAATTCCATCCGCTTGGCCGCCAGAAAACATTTCAGGCTTTCTTCGCTGCCATCCGCCTCACAAGCCTTCCGAAAACTGTCTGCCGCCTCCTCATAGCGCATCAGCCCGGCCAGCGCAACTCCCTTATTGTGCAGCAGGGCGGAATACAGTTCTGCCCCCTGTATCACATGGTCCTGAGAGGAGCCCTGCCAGATTTCCAGCAACGCATCATACTCCCGCACGGCTGCCTGATACTTTTTCTGCTCCGTCAGGGAATCGATCCTCAATTTTCTCTTCTCCAGCACATTCAGGCCGGCACCCTGCTTCAGCGTCTGTACAGCCTTCTGCACCGTCTGACTGTCATAAAATCCCACATAGTCAAGGATGCAGGATACAAACGCGCTGAGAGATCCTTTCTTATGTACCATCTCATGAAGCTCTGCTGCCAGCTCCTCCAATCCGCACTCCTGCCCCAGAAAATCCACCAGACGGTCCGACATAATATCGGTATCCAGCAAAAATGCATTTTCTTTCAAGGCATAGCAGAGTTCTTCTGCACAATATACTTTCAGATTCAGTCCTTCAAAACAGTAAGGGTGAACCCCATAATTACCTACACACAATCTGGCATCCATCATCATTAACCTTCTTCCCGCCTATCGGTACAGCTCCAGTGTTTCCTTCCAGATCCGATGAGTGGCCGGGCGGAATTCTCCAAAACCCATATCCTCAGCAGTCACTTCCAGTGTCTCCTCATCCGCCATCTTAAGCAAAAGCTGTATCCGCGCCTCCCCGGCCGGCAAGCCTTCCAGTGTCATCCTCGCCACTCTGCTCTTTTTCCCGTTCAGTGGCGTCAGAACAAGTTCAAAAGAATTGCCCTCTCTCAGGTAAATCGCACATTCTCCGGTTGCCTCATACCAATTGGTACCGGCATTCAGCAGTGCGCAGTAGGAATCCACACCTCTTCGGCAGATCCACAGTCCCACGTTGCTCTTTAACTTATTGGCCCCCAGAAAGACATGTCCTTTTCCCATAGAACTGGGTCTCAGACGCTCCATCATTCCAAGGCAGGCTCCCTGGCTGTACAGGTTGCTACCCACAAATACCCGTCTTCCCTGACACAGATACCTGAGAGACTCCTTCATCCATTCTCCGTCAAAACCTTCGCCAATCAAATAGACGGAAGAAATCCTGTCCTCTCCGCACACGTTTCGGACAATTTGCGTAAATGCCCCGTCGGAAGCATCCGGGAAATCATACTCATCATGACGGATAAACACTGCCTTGGGTGAGGTTTTATTATTGGTTTCCAACCGGCTGCATCGGATCCTGTCACCCTCCCAGTGCAGCATCACCATGGAAAAGGCTCTAAGTTCCTCCGGCTGGTGGATCATATATTGGTAAAAACTTTCTTCATAATTCTGGAAACAGATATGACGCGCTTTGATGCCCGCACCGGCCACAACCCTGCCAAGCACCTGCATCAGTCTCTCGTCCATCCGCTCGCAGGTGATCAGAAAAGCACCGATCCTGTCCACACTTCCTGCCACGGACAGGATACTCAGGCTCTTTTTTACAAAAAGCGTCAGCAGTGCCACCGGGTCATAGGGCTCTCCCTCGACACGGACCGGCTCGCCATCCAGCGCCATTGCAAGAAGATTGTCTACGAGGATCCCTTCCTCTTCCCCTGCTGCCCGAAGCGCCTCATTTCCGTAAAGCCATTGATTGGTCCCGTACTTTTTACACAAAACCGTAGGTATATTATAGATCTGGGTGCCTGCTACACTGGGTGCGGTCTCCACTTTGCTGGTATCCGCCGTATAATAACTGATCTGCGAATTCCTGTGACCCAGATCATATCCCACGATCATCTTACTGTTTCCCGATTTCAAAATCATATCTGCTACCTCATAGTAAACAGTCTGCTGCTCAAATAATCTTTGTGATACATATTCTCCAGTTCTGCATCCATCAGCTCATACTCTCCGTAAGATGCATTTTGGATCATTTCATTGATCAGCCGAAATCTTCCTTGGCCGGACTGTTCCCGGTCCTCCGCTTCAATCACATAACTCTGACTGATCTCTTTCTGCCGCTCCTGCTCCTTCGTAAAATAATACTGCAGGGACTCTCCGAAGAACAATACGAACTCTTTAAAGAAAATACCGCCGCCAGCCGCTGTCATTTCCTCCGTGCGGATCTTGTCCTCCCGCCCGTCTTCCTGCCTGATGACATAATGGACCGTCACCTTCGACCCCGGAGTCGCCCGGCATTCCACGATGGTCTTGTCTTCAAAGGTTTTCCACAAGTCTTGGCAGCAGGAAATCCGTCTGAAGAAAGACAGTCTGATTCCTTTTCCAATCATTTCCTGCATGAAATCCCGCAGGTTGCCGGCCTGATCCTGATCCGCTGCGGACCCTTCTTCCGCATAATACTTCAGATAAGCAAGCTTCTCTATGGTCCGGACTTTTTCTTCCATTCTGTGCATACGGCCGATCTCACGGAAGATCAGCTCATCCTGCTCTACTCCTGCCAGATAATCCGACGCGCATAGGCTCAAAAAGGAAGCTTCCACCTGTTCCTTGGCCCCTTGCCTCAGATAATCCCGGAACACCGCAATCTTATCTTCCACCACCGCTCCGGTAAACATGATCTGGACCAGCAGTCGTTCACATAACAGACCGGTATTCACGCCATGACTGAGTGCAGCCTTTCTGATATCGGAAAGTTCTTCGCACAAACCGTTATAGTAACAGGACAAGTACTGAAGCAGTGCTGCATCGTACTCTCCCCGGCGATATGCATAGATGGCCGCTTCTGTGATCACCGGATTCTCTTCCTGTTCATCCTCTGCCGCACGCGCACACAGCTTCGCCAGCATCTTCAGGGAAACTCCATCCGGCCCAAACAATTCCAGCCACTGAAGTGCCTTCTGCATCTTCCCGCGCAGGATCAACGTGCCGATCACTTCTCCGCGCGATACATTGTCCAGCACCTCCCAGGAAATCTCCTCCAGATAGGCATCCAGTCCTCTGGTATCTTCGGCTTCTGCATAATAGCGTAGCAGACGCATCTGTGCTCTGCCCTTGACAAAGTCAGAAACAACGGGAGAAAGGATCAGCCTGCGTCCTCGCTCAGCCACGTCTGCATCAAGCAGACTCTGCTTCCTGCTTCTGTCCCACAGGTACTTGTCGAACTCCGGCCGCTTCTCGCCGGACAGATAAGGAAGAACTGCACCCAGAAACAGTTCCGGATCCAACATTTTTTCTTTCGTAAAACCGATCCCGCTCACATAGCGATTCCCCTCTGTATCTTCCAGAAGAATCGTGTCCTTGGGACTGTATATGGCAACCCATGCCACACCGTTCGCAACCGGATAACGCCACACCCCGTCAAGATCCTGGCGGTATACCACAACACTGGAAACATTTCCACCCTGCACTTTGATCCGATGCACAAACAGCAGTCGCGCCAGGCACGCTGCCAGTTGCCCCGTGAGCATTGCGGGGGTCACCATTTCCCGGTATAAAAAGGCCAGATCTCTGTTGATATGCTCTTTCAAAATTTGATCGGCCACAAAACGCTCTATCTTCTCCCTGTACTGCAGGAAAAGCTCCATGTATTCCTCTTTATGACGCAACAGGTAACTGTAAAGGTAAGCAGTATGTTCGTAGTCCAGACTACTCTGCCATGCAAAATACATCAGTGCCTTTCTGGATACGGCACAGCCTGCGTTCAGGTCCATGGACATCATGTAATACTCGTATAGCCTGGTGATCCTCAGTTCCTTTTCCACGCCCTGCTCATACCAGACAAAGGCTTCCTTGTCCACACGGCCGCCTCTGATCAGCTGTGCGCAGATTTCCTGAAGCACCCGCTCGTCCTTCTCCTTCCGGTAGCAAAGGATCAAAAGCCGTAACAGCACCGGTGAGAACTCTCTGTAGCGCCCTGCAAGATACAGAAGCTGCTCCTTTAACTCCGCACTCAGTACACCTTTTCTGGCACCGTAATAAAGCACCTGGATCTCGTATTCTCCCAGCCTGCGAAGCAGTGCCGGATTCTCCTGCAAGGTGTGGAGAGATTCCAGATACCAAATGGGGCTGGTACATCCATAGCGAAACTGCTTCTCCAGAAAACTCCATCTGGCCGACGCGTTCCTCCGGTATTCCTGTGACAAAAACAGCAGAATCCATGCCACCTTCCAAGAACTGCGATTTCTGCGATAGATATCTTCCACCTGTCCGGTCACTTTTCTCACATATTCATTTTCACGGTTCACCATGGCAGTCAGATACAGGTAATACGCCATGGCAGCAGGATCTTCATCCTCCCCGTTATCTATCAGGCCCCGCACATGAGTCAAAACCCATCCCGCCTCATGCTGTCTCTCCTGCATCACCAGCATCTGCGCCTGAAACAGCCGGGCAGTTACGTCTTTGTCATTCATGGCTACAAGACGCTCTACCAGACCGGCTGTCCTGTCAAGCCAAGTGGTACCGGCAATGAGTTTTAACCGATACTGCTGGTAAGCATCCATAATATCAATAATCAATTGTTCCCTCAGAATCTTGCCCGCCTGACAGGATCCCTGCTTAACTCCCACCATCACGCAAACCGGAACCTCGAGGTCACAGCCGGGACCACTCAATCTTACACTTCCGAAATTCCTTCCTTTATGCAGTAAACGGTTATTTATGTAAACAGAAATCCTGCATTGATTTCCCAAAAAATCATCTTCTGTTATGAATTCCTTCTCTGTAAAGACAAACTCACCCTCCGTACTCACTTTCAGGCCGGTGTAGCCCCATCCATCCTTACAGATGGTAAGAGAAAGCTCCTGCATCTCTGGAGGATTGTGAACGGACAATTCTTCTTCACGGACACTGTAGCCGATTCTCTGCTTTCTGCCGCAGGCAATCAGAAATTCTTCCATGTTCTGCTGGTTGCCCGGCCTCTCGCTTAATCCTCTGTACAATTCGTGGTATTTCCTGTCACTTCCCTTTAACAGGCGGGCAAAATCCGCGGAGTAGAATAATCTGACAGCCTCTTCCCAGTCACTTCTGGAAAGATCCGCAAAGTGATGCAAATTACCGATCTCTCGCGTAACACCCACTGCATCAGCCTCAACTTCAGTCTCCACTATCTTTACCCTATAGGGCAGCACATACTCACCCAGATTCGTGACAAAACGGAACTCCCCGTTCACTTTATCACCGTTTTCCAGATACTCCCCGTGAAACCGGTATCCCACTGTCTCCTGAGAACCATTAAAGGTGGTCGTCAGACATTCCATTCTGCGATCCGTACTTGAAATATATCCGTAAGCACCATCTGTACCGTTCCCCAAAACAGTAAAGGTGCCCTCAAAAAGAGCACCCGGTGTCAGGGCAAGGTCGATCCGATCGCAGGAAAAATCCAACGTTCCTCTCTCCCTTTCCCATCTGTCTTCCATTATCTGCTGCAAAATCTTCTGCATATTGCCACCTGTCCCAAATCACTATAAGTAAGTACCATCTCTACTTATCAGTTTAGCATAGGAAAGTGGGGTTTTCAACCTTTTTGTGGCATTGGCTCATACCATTTAAGGTCCTTACAGACTCTCCACTCGTATATCTGTCAGATTCACTTTGCCATAAAACTATCCATACACAAAAGGGGACTTGAACAAGCCCCCAAAACAGTTCCTTAAAAACATTTATAAAATCACATCTATCATTCCATAGGATATTTTGTCAGATATATGTAGATAGCCAACCAAACCGGCCATAACGGTAAGAAGATAAATGCAAGTCTGATAATCCATGGTGAAGCGTTCCATTTTCTACCCAAACCCGCACAAACGCCTGATATAAGTTTTCCCTCTGCTACTCTGGTAAATCCATCTAACACGCCACCGGATCCACCCAAACCGCCGGATCCGCCTCCTGTTATTTTACAACCGCAACCAAGACAAACTGCCTGGTTAGCATTTGTCGGCTTACCACACTGCATACAAAATGCATCACCCTTTCCTTTAGAAACACCGCACTTAAGACATACTGCAGCGTTCGGATCCATTTCTGCGCCACAATTTCTACAAAACATAGAAATCCCTCCTTTTGTTTTTTATATCATTACTCCTGCTTCCGAAAGCATATTATAAATAATTGATTTCGGAATATATGGAGCTAACGATTTCATAGTCTCTGATTAAAAATGATTTTCTTTGCATACTGTATCAGACAACCATTCTTCCTCTTTCGTAAATTAACTTATATTTTTATACGTTTTAAAAACACATTTTTTCATATTTTACTGCATTTTGCGGTATTTGTCAACCGATAATAATTCTTTGATTATAATTATATAGAATCCCAAACACAACAATTCTACTGTATTGAGAGAGCTAATGTATGTATCAGAGGATTAGAGAATTAAGAGAAGATAAAGATATCACACAAAAGACAATGGCGCATGTACTGAATTGTTCCCAACAGGTTTATAGCAATTATGAACTGGGGCAACGGGATATTCCCACAGATATCTTGATAAAACTTGCACAGTTTCACAAAGTATCAACTGATTATATCTTGGGATTAAAAGATGAACAAAATTAAGACAGACCACAAAAAATGCTAAGTCACAGATTACAGACTGTGGCTTAGCATTATGTTTTGTTTTAATTTTTCAGCACCGCAAGGGCCTTCCCTGCCTCTGTTCCAATAATCTCCATGGCAATATTATTGTAATGTCCCGGAGCGTCCGGATTGATATACTTGGGCCTCAGGCTCAGATCCTTGCAAACCTGCGTCAACAGCACAAAATCCGGATCCTCATCAGGGAGATTCTCCTGGGCTTTCATGATCTGTTCGTCACAAGCAAAGCCTTCCTCTGCGCTCCAACCCACCCATGTGGCAGCAGGACTGAAGTATCCCACTTCAATGATGCAAAAACGGTCAATTCCCACGTCGTCCTTCAGCGCATTTTTATACGCCGTCAGTCTCTCTTTATAAACCGCTTCGCTTGTATGGTCGATGGCATCGGACTCTCCCTGCAGCCAAATATAATATACTCTGCGGATCTTACCTGCTTCCCGCACTTTTTCCAGACCGGCGCGAAGTTTTTTCAGGGCGCAATCATAGCGCGGCGTCCCCTTTGCCCACTCCGAAAGCATGGTACCGCCTCTAGCCGCATGAATGGCAACGACCTCTCTTCCTGTGGCCTGTATGTAAGCGCGGCAGCATGCCGGCACTAACGAACCGTGTCCTTCACCGGCCCTCCATACAAGGTCTCCTCCGATATCTTCCCCTACCGGATGTCGGAGAGGCACCAGTTCATTGGTCAGATAACGATATTCCGATGCACTTGTCACGGGATCATTGGGCTCCGGCAGGCACTCTGTAGAGCCCTGCATATTACTTTGACCTCCAAAAATAAGGATATCAAATTCTTTCTTCATCGTCGGCACTCCTTTCAGACTACGCATTGTGCTATAATGAAATCAACTGTATTATAACACCGCCATCTGCGATCAACAAGAGAATTCCCTTGCAAATTCTTCCTAAAATCCTGTAAAATAGTGCACATTTTAAGATAGTGTGCATATACATACATAAACAGCAAATTAAGGTCACTACTATGCCCGAATATCCAACATATATTTCCGAAGTACCTTCCGCCTCCGAAATTATCCAAACGCAGGAACCTGACGACAGCACGATGTTTCCGGAGCAGGAAGCCACTCCTATCGACACACAATATGTCGGCTCGCTGAAGGTCAGTGTGATCTCCTCCATGGATCTGACACCTGTGGCAAATGCCACCGTAGTCATTTCCTACACAGGAGATCCGGAATCTCCTGTAGAGACATTAACGACCGACAGTTCCGGACAGACCGAGACCATCGAACTGCCGGCTCCACCCCTCTCCTACTCGCTGGACCCGGAACAGTTAAATCAACCCTATTCGGAATACAATATCCAGGTTACCGCAGAGGGGTACGAACCGGTACTGGTATCAGGCTCTGAAATTCTGCCGGATGAATTGTCCCTGCAAAACATCAGAATGAACCCGCTCTCCGTCACAGAGGAAGACGAAAAAAGAGTGTTCATCCCCGTCCACACCCTGTTTGGGGAATATCCCCCCAAAATTGAGGAAGACGAAATCAAGCCCATGGCAGAAACCGGTGAAATTGTCCTGTCACGTGTAGTAATACCCGAGTATATCATTGTCCACGACGGTGTCCCCCAGGACTCTACCGCACGCAACTACTGGGTGAGATATAAGGACTATATCAAAAATGTAGCATCCTGCGAAATCTATTCCACATGGCCGGAGGCTACCATTTATGCCAACATTCTGGTCATTATGTCCTTCACTTTGAACCGCGTGTACACGGAATGGTATCGCAATCAGGGCTACGATTTTACCATCACTTCCTCCACCGCCTACGACCAAAAATGGGTTTACGGCAGAAATATCTACGAGAATATCGATTATCTGGTAGATACCATCTTTGCAAACTATCTCTCCCGCCCCGGTGTCAGACAGCCCATTTTTACTTCATACTGCGACGGCAAACGGGTAACCTGTTCCGGTTTGAGCCAATGGGGTTCCAAATTTCTGGGTGATGAGGGTTACTCAGCCATTGACATCATTCACTATTACTATGGCAACGATATGTATATCAACACAGCGGAAGTAATCTCCGGCATTCCCTCCTCCTGGCCCGGATACGATCTGACCATCGGCTCATCAGGCGACAAGGTACGACAGCTTCAGACCCAGCTAAACAGGATTGCGCGCAACTATCCGGCCATTCCCATGATCGTCGCCGACGGTATCTATGGCCAGGCGACTGCCGATGCCATCCGCACCTTTCAAGGAATCTTCAATCTTCCTCAAACCGGCGTCACCGACTACCCTACCTGGTATGAGGTCTCTGAAATTTATGTGGGTGTCACCAGAATATCCGAACCGGACGAATAATTAACCCTGAAAAGTGGCTACTTTTATGCGACACCCCTATTGTCGCATAAAAACAGCCACTTACTTATGTATTCGTAAGTGACCGTAAAATCAAATGAGCTGTTGATTCAATTACCTCTTTGAGCCTTTCCAGTTCCGTATCAGTAAACCCAAATATATCAGTCCATTTATATGAGGGAAGATAGCAGGTTGCATAATGGAAACAGCCCTTTTCGTCCAGCTTTTCCATATATACCTTGACACTTCCATCTTCATACATTTCTGAATGTACAATCTCTGTCTGGTCATCTAATGTTAAAAACGGATACATCATATCACAAGTCCTCCGTTTCTGATACCTTTAACTATTTTAATTATACTACACTACACCCAAAAAGTCATCTGAAATTTGTGGATTGCCTGTTGCCGGAAATCCCTTTCGTATTGCCCCTTTTCCGCTCACAGCCCTTATTACACTGATATCCATTGGTTTCTCTTTGTCATAGGCAACGCGTTTAAGCCTACCGGTTTTCTTTGGCCGCGAGGTGCCGCAGTCGTGGCTACGACTGCTCCTGAACGATATACTCTGCCGGGACAATCAACTGAAAGGTTAGCATTGTTCCCTCTTTATAGGCAATGCGATAATAATCAACCCCTTTGTATGTAGCTTTGCCGTCTATGAGAAGTTCCTGATTCGCTTCAACGATTCCTCCCATCATGATCGCACCCTCTGTTACATTCGGATCATTGTAAATCGGATATTGCTCGCCGGTTGTGTTATTGATCACATACATTGTTGTAGGTTCCATATCCTCGTATTCTATGTAATCCTCAGTTGTTTCCTGCAATGTCCCCTCGAAATATCCTCCGTTGAACTCAATGACGATATCTCTTTCTTCAGAAGAAACTCCACTCTCCGGCGTAACCACAGTCCCAACTGTCTCTTCTTCGTTTCCCTCTGCAAAGGTTGCTTCTGTTATCAATTCCGTTTCGGGCATAGCAAACTCGGACTCGGCAACAGTGATACTCTCAATAATCTCCTGATTTACATTTTCTGCCTTATCCAAATCTACCGTATTACCGCAACCGGACAGTAAACCTACCAAAACTACATTTCCCAGTGCCACCTTAACTACATTCCTTACTTTCCTTTTCATCAAATTACGCTCCTTTTTCTATGGTTTTTTCTCAGAACTGAGTTTTTATACTTATATAGAGCAAACGAAACGTAATAAGGTTGCACTTAAATTTACTTTTTATTTTATTTTTCTGTTGATAAATACTCTGCCGGAATGATCAGCTGATAATCTAACATTGATCCTTCTTTATACGAAATGCGATAATATTCAATCCCATCATAAGTGCCTTTGCCGTCAATCGTGATTTCATCATTCACTTCAACGACACCGCCCATCCTCAATATACCGTCTGTTATATTAGGGTCATTGTATACATAGCAGATTTCCGCACCGTCTTTATTGATTACATACATTACAGTAGGTTCAAGATCCTCAAATGTCATATATTTCTGATTAATATCCCGCAATGTACCCTCATAGTAATCTCCGTTAAACCCCGGATATTGCTCCTTTTCTTTCAAAATCACTTCCCACTCATCATCTGAATCGGACGGTTGTTCATAACTTCCGTCTTCATAGATCTGAACGGTTTGATCCGGCAGTCTTTGAAAATCCGAGGACATCTTTTCATCTTTCGGCTGACTCAGACCAACTGCAACCCCTCCGACCGTCACAGCCCCTGCAGTCACTCCCACTGCCACCTTTACCTTCACTGCAGTCACTGACTTCGACAATAGCGGTTTCGCTTTTGCAGAAACACCTTTACCTACACCGGACATGCTTCTCTTTGATGTAGAGGTCCCAACCTTCAGCGCTAATGCCGTAGTCATTGGCTTTAATACACAAGCCTGCACTTCTTCCTTGAAAAACAACAGCATAAACGGCGCCATGCTGTAGAGCCTTGTTCCCTTTTTTACGTCCAATTCCACTACAGCCTCTTTGATTTTCGCCTTTGCTCTGTTCAGGTGTGATTTTACTGTATTGACCGGGATTCCAAGCTCCTTTGCAATTTCATCCTGTTTCTGCTCATTGTAATAGAAGCCGATTACACATAATCTCTGAACATCCGTTAAACCATATATAATTTCCCTGATAAGTCTCTGTTTCGTTTTATTCTGCAGCACCGTCTCAGGAATAAATGCTTCATTGTCGGCAACATTCTCAAAAAAATCATCCGATTCATCGTCTTCACTGTTGACGTATAATAAGACATCTTTTTGCTTTTTCAGATAAGCATAGCATTTACGATTTGCTATTGTAGCCGTCCAGTTCAAAAAACCTTCTTTATTTTTTAACTGTGCAATGCTTTTACTCACCTCAAAGTAAGTATCCTGCAGTATATCCATTGCTATATCTTCATCTTTTACCACATGGACCACACATGTATGGAGATATCTGTAGGAAAGCTCATAAATCTGGTCAAAGCTTTCTTTTTTACCATTTGCAAATGATTCTACTGCATTTTGTAATTCAACATTTGTATCCACAATAATTCTCCTTTATGTACTCTCACCACATGGCTGCTCTTTCCAAAACCTGTCTATTATTATACATTTCGTCCGGGAACATTTCAATAAGCTAAAAAGGAGACCAAACCTCCGATAAGAAGTCGGTCTCCCGTATGCTTATACTGTTTATCTCATGCCAGGAATCACGATAGGCGCTCTTGCCGGAATACTGATGGATGCTGCAAACCCAAATACCAGCATAATGATCAAAGCAATGCAGCAGCCGACCAAACCGGCTATAGCCATTCCCTTATAGGAAGTTCTTTTTTTGAGTGCAATCAGGCCCGTAACAAGACCTATCAGAATGCAAGGTAAAGAAATTTGAATGAACAGAAATGTCAAAAGCGATAAAACGCCAAATATGAGCGATGTTGCAGCGAGACCTTTCCCTTTTTTCTCCTGCGTTGGTGCATATTCAATCGTTGTCTGTTGCTCGTTATTATCCATGATTCTATCTCCTTATGAAAGCAACAAAAACCTGCTGTTAATGAATGATTTCCTTCTTCAGTCTTTCAAATTCCTCCGGCGAAATCAGCCCCTGCTCATACAGCTTTGACAATTCACTTAAACGCCCTATTTTATCCGGATCGTGAGTAGCCACATTGTCTTCAGGCTGCTTCTTTCCCTTCTGAAGAGCCAAAAGCACAAGCTTATTTGCTTCATCAAACAGTGCCATATTTCTTATTTCCACACCGAACTGATGATAATCGCATACAAATTGTAATACTTTATAACTGGCAAAATCAAATGAGGCAATCGTAAAAACCGATGCAACACTGCTGGCCAAAAAAGAAAAGAACATTGCAACAAACTGTTCAAACACCACATCTTCATTCCGGAAAGCATCGATGCCTGACTTCCAGATTGCCACTGTTGCAAGCAAAATCAGCGCAAATAGAATCAGGATATATTTCTGATAAGGCCGCATTTTCTTTTTGGTTCTCACCAGCTTGACGGAATCCAGATTAACAACGTCTCCAACCATGGTATCTTCGCTGGCGCCCTCATAAGATCCGTCAAAATAAACTCTTTTATTACTCAATGTGGCACTTGCTATATCAGATGCCACAATTAACTGTATCTCTTCGTCATCTTCCACTCTGACTGAGTCAAAGTTTTGTTTTACATACGCTGCAATTTCATTGGCGCGTTCCTGAAACTTCTTATCTCTTCTCTTCATCTGTCAACCACCTGTTACCGATTAATAAAATCTTTAATTATCCCTTCACCGGCATGGATGTAATAATGATATTTGCAGTATCCGTCCTCATATACTTCTTCACTGCAATCCTTCTCTTTACAGTTAAACAATGAACATGCCGTCATTACTACTGCCATTGCCAAAACAGCTAATATGGTCATCATTCTCTTTCTCATACAGAATCACCTTTCCTGACTTTGTTTGCGAAACATTCACCTCTTTTGTCCACATATAACGGACACTAAAGAAAATTGTACATCATTTGTTGTACACTGTCAACAAAAAGGAGTTAAAGTCGAATGGGATATTATCCAAGATTAAGAGATTTGCGCGAAGACAAAGACCTATCCATCAGAAAACTGGCAGAAATACTTCACATGCAGCGCACCACCTATCATAATTACGAAACCGGCAATCGCGAATTACCCTTTGAATTGGCCATCACAATAGCAAAATTTTATAACGTGTCTTTAGATTACGTGGCCGGAATAACAAACGAGGCGACTCCTCTTAATAATAATCACGGTACTTTCCCGGCGCCACCCCGAAAGTACTTTTAAAATTCCTCAGGAACGAGGAATAGTCACTAAAACCCACACTCTGGTACACCTGAGTGATACTCTGTCCTTCCTTCAGCCCCTCACAGGCCTTGATCAGCCGCTTATTTGTGATGAAGGTATGGGCAGTCACCCCTGTCAGTTCTTTGAATCTGCGCAGGAAATGGTATTTACTCATGTGCACGGCTTCCGCCAGTTCTTCCACAAGGATCGGACGGTTGATATTCTCGTCAACATATGCGGATACCTCATCCACCATGGGATGGGTCACCATTTCCTCAGCCGCAAACAGGTACTCCTTACGGTTACAGAGCGCATTCAGATACACAAAAAAGAGGGTGAGAAATCCCCTGTCCAATACTTCCTTGGCACCGGGAAGCTCCACATCCATCATATCTGACATAGCAAGCTTCATCAGGTATCCTCTGAGCATTTCTTCATAATATGCCGGAAAGTGATAGGCACAGGAACCCTGGGCGGTGCTTTTTGCAAAACATCCGCCCAGATCAAGATCTCCGTTGGACAGTTCGTCCAGCATCTGTCTGGTAATCCAAAGGATGATACGCTTGGAGGAATCGTGCTTCTTTTCCACATAATGATACTTATGCATCACATTGCAGTCAATCAGCAGAAAATCTCCTTTTTTCATATTGTAGGTCTGGTTTTCAATCATGGATGAGTACTCACCCTCCAGCACATATATAATTTCGTAAAAGCTGTGATAGTGGTAAGCAATGGCTCCGGTAGGCGCACCATGCTTTTCATACACCTCATAGCTTTCGTTCATCATATATTGACGCTCATCTGCCGCCTCTCTGGTGCGGATCTGTGCCCGCCTTCCTTTGCCCGAGTTTTCCAGCACACCTGACCTTTTCTCCTGCATTCTCTCACCTCACTGCAATATTCCTTTTCATGGACATTGCTTTTTATTTGATGTTTTCACCCTTATCATATCACAGTTTGTCCAAAATAGCAATATATGCACGTTTTCAAGCAATTATTGTCCTTATCATGCAATTAAAAACATTTTATACTATAATCTGCAGAAGTGGTTACACTTCTTATTGAAAATGTAAAACAACAGGCTTCCTTTCGGAAGCAGGAAAGGCGGATTTTTATGCAGATGACATTAAGATGGTACGGCAGCAAATTTGACACCGTTACCTTAAAACAAATCAGACAGATTCCCGGTGTAACAGGCGTAGTTTCCATATTGTATGACAAAGCACCCGGCGAAGTGTGGGAGTTGGAAGAGATTCTTGCCCTGAAGAAGGAAATCGAGGATGCAGGTCTTGAGCTTGCAGGTATTGAAAGTGTTAATGTTCACGATGCCATTAAGACCGGTGCTCCCGACAGAGATAAGTATATTGACAACTATATCACCACATTGGAAAATCTTGCACAGGCCGGTATTCATCTGGTGTGTTATAATTTCATGCCGGTATTTGACTGGACCAGAACCGAAATGGCACGTATGCGTCCTGACGGTTCCACCGTTTTAGCTTACACCCAGGAGGCTGTGGATGCCCTTGATCCCGAGAAAATGTTTGATTCCATCGCCGGTGACATGAACGGTACCGTAATGCCCGGCTGGGAACCTGAGCGTATGGCTCACGTAAAAGAACTGTTTGAACTGTATAAAGATGTAGACGACGAGAAGCTGTTCGCCAATTTGAAATACTTCCTGGAGCGCATCATGCCCACCTGCGATAAGTGCGACATTAACATGGCGATTCATCCCGACGATCCCGCCTGGAGTGTATTCGGACTTCCCCGCATCAATATCAATAAAACCAACATTCACCGCATCATGAACCTGGTGGACAACCCCCACAACGGTGTTGCCTTCTGCGCCGGTTCTTACGGTACCAATTTAAAGAATGATCTTCCCGACATGATCCGTTCCCTGAAGGGTAGAATTCATTTTGCCCATGTGCGCAATCTGAAATTCCACTCTCCTACCAATTTCGAAGAAGCCGCTCACCTTTCCAGCGACGGTAACTTTGATATGTATGAGATCATGCGCGCTCTGTACGACATCGGTTTCGACGGTCCCATCAGACCCGATCACGGACGTATGATCTGGGACGAGGTAGCTATGCCCGGTTACGGTCTGTACGACAGAGCTCTCGGCGCAACTTATCTCAACGGTCTGTGGGAAGCAATAGAGAAACAACACAAATAGAAAGGAGTATCTACCATGGAACTGACATTAAACGGCATTTTAGCAGAGCGCCAGGCCTTTGAAGCCGCAGGTTACAAACTCCCCACCTTTGATTATGAAAAGGTGGCTGCCAAGACCAAGGCTGAACCTACCTGGATTCATTTCGGTGCCGGCAACATTTTCCGCGCTTTTCAGTGTAATGTAGCGCAGAACCTACTGAATGAAGGGATTCTGGATACCGGTATCATTGCAGTGGAAGGGTTCGACTACGAGATCATCGAGAAGATGTACCGCCCCCACGACAATCTGACGATTCTCGCCACTCTGAAAGCAGATAATACTGTAGAGAAAACAATTGTGGCAAGCATCATGGAATCTCTGATCCTTGACAGTGACAACGATGCGGAATACAATCGCCTGAAGGAAATCTTCGCCGCTCCCTCTCTTCAGATGGCAAGCTTTACCATCACCGAGAAGGGCTACGCCATCACAGACCCTAGAGGCAATATTCTTCCTGCTATCGAGGCAGATTTCGCCAAGGGTCCCAACAAACCCTCCAGTTATCTGGGCAAGGTTGTTTCCCTGCTGTATCACCGTTACGCAAACGGAAGACTTCCTATCGCAATGGTCAGCATGGACAACTGCTCCCATAACGGTGATAAGCTGGCTGCAGCCGTAACTGCCATCGCAGACGCCTGGTGTAAAGCCGGCCTTGCCGAGGAAGGCTTTGCGGCTTACGTGAGAGATCCCCGCGCAGTATCCTATCCCTGGAGCATGATTGATAAGATCACTCCCAGACCCGACGCCACCGTGGAAGCCATGCTGGCACAGGACGGTATTGACGGACTGGATCCCGCCATCACCTCCAAGAACACTTACGTTGCACCCTTCGTAAATGCAGAAGAATGTGAATATCTGGTAATCGAGGATCATTTCCCCAACGGAAAACCCGCCCTCGAAAAAGGCGGTGTGATCTACACCGACAAGGAAACCGTTGATAAAGTAGAGAAAATGAAGGTCTGCACCTGCCTGAATCCTCTGCACACCACTCTTGCTGTGTACGGATGCCTGCTGGGCTACGAGCTGATCTCCGCCGAGATGCAGAATCCGGTGTTAAAGAAACTGGTTGAAACCATCGGATATGTAGAGGGCCTGCCTGTTGTAGTGAATCCCGGAATCCTGGATCCCAAGGAATTCATTGACACCGTAGTGAATGTCCGCATTCCCAACCCCTTCATGCCGGATACTCCTCAGCGTATTGCCACCGATACTTCCCAGAAGCTGGCCATCCGCTTTGGCGAGACCATCAAGGCTTACCGGAAGCGTGAGGATCTGAATGTGGCTGACCTGAAGCTCATCCCTCTGGTATTTGCCGGCTGGTTGCGTTACTTGATGGCTGTCGACGACAACGGCAACGCCTTTACCTTAAGCCCCGATCCTCTTCTGGACGCTGTAACCCCTTACGTTGCAGGCTACACCCTGTCCGAGGAACCCAAGGACCTGTCCGGACTGGATCCCCTTCTTTCCAACGAAAAGGTCTTCGGTGTGAACCTGATTGAGATCGGTATGGCTGATCTGGTAAAGAAATACTTCACCGAACTGACCTCCGGAACCGGCGCCATCGCCGCAACCCTTGCGAAGTATGTAGGATAGTTTTGGCAACTCCTGCGCACTTTGAGAAGCGTGGGTGGGCCCCGCAGTTACTGCCCGCTTGGTTTGACATTTGAGAAAGTGTTAGGATCACTTAGAATTGAAAATGAAGCATTAACGCCCCAAGCGTCACCTGTCTGAGCAGCATAGCTGCGAGTTCGTGACGTCTGGGGCGTTGTATTTAGCTTCATTTTCAGTTCTTAGTACTCCTTACGCTTTTGAAACTGCAAAACAAGCGGGCAGTAACTGCGGGGCCCCCACGCTTCTCAAAGTACGCAGAAGTTGCTAAAAACTCTCCTCTTACTTCGCAAGGAGCAGCATGATGTCGTTGCTGCGGGCAATGAATCTGGTCATAGCTTCCGGGGCCAGCGGCGCCTGCTGGAGTTTCGCCAGATCATACAGCTGTTCGCAGATCATCTCCACATTCTCGCCATCCTGATGCTCTGTCACATACTGAACCAAGGGATGGTTGGCGTTAAGAATCAGCGTCTCGCCGTCTCCTCCGAATGCGCCCATATCCATACCGGGCATGGAGTACATCTTCATCATATCCTGCATGCGGCGGCTTTCTTCAGATAGAGTCAGCACAGAAGAAATCTTTTTGTTCTTAAGCTTCTGCACTTTTACATTCAGCTTATCATTCTTCAAAGCTTTTTTCATAATGGCAGCAATCGCCTCTGCCTGCTCCTCCATTGCTTTCTCAGCCTTCTTGGAGGTTTTGGCCTTCATGGAATCCGTCACGTCCGCATCAATTCTCATAAATCTGATGTGCTCGTTCTTGGACTCCAACTGGGAAATAAAGGGCTGGTCGATGTTGTGGGTCAGAATCACTGCATCCATCTTGGCGGCTTTGAACATGTTGATATACTGGCTCTGCTGCAATTCATCAGTCACATAGTAAATGACCTTCTCCTTCTTCTCCTCCTCAGCATCGGCCTCACTGTCTTCTGCATCTGATACGATTTCTGCCTCGATCTTTTCACCGTTTTCATCAACAGCAACTCCGGCTTCCTCTTCATCTACAGGCTTCACCTCAAGACACTCCGGAAGGGTCAGATAGTTACCGTCAAGATTCTTGAACAGAATATAATCTGTCATCTTCTCGCAGAATTTATCATCCTTCAGACAGCCATACTTGATGAACGGACTGATATCATCCCAGTATTTTTCATACTCTTCCTTGTCGGTCTTGCACATGCCGGAAAGCTTGTCCGCCACCTTCTTGGAGATATACTCGGAAATCTTCTTCACAAATCCATCGTTCTGCAGCGCACTTCTGGATACATTCAAAGGCAGATCAGGACAATCGATCACACCCTTCAACAGAAGCAGGAACTCAGGAATCACTTCCTTGATGTTATCCGCAATAAATACCTGATTGTTGTATAGCTTAATGGTTCCCTCTATGGACTCATACTCCATGTTGATCTTGGGGAAGTATAGGATTCCCTTTAAATTAAAAGGATAGTCCATATTCAGATGAATCCAGAACAGCGGTTCTTTGTAATCATGGAATACCTTGCGGTAGAAGTCCAGATACTCTTCTTTTGTACACTCGTTAGGATGTTTGGTCCAAAGAGGTCTTGTCTCATTCAAGAGCTCGGGGCGCTTCCGAATCTTCAGTTTCTTAATCTCCTGCTCTTCGCCCTCTTCCTTTTTCTCCGGCTCCATCACTTCAACAACCACATCATCAGCAAGCTGCTCATCTTCTTTGATGATCTGAGTCTCAGTGGTACCGGCCTTGGACAGATAAATCTCCGTAGGCATAAAAGAGCAATATTTCTTCAGAACCTCTCTGGCCTTGTACTCATTGCAGAATTCAAGACAGTCTTCATTCAGAAACAGTGTGATAGTTGTTCCTACAGAAGACTTATCTCCGTCCTCCATGGTAAATTCAGTACCGCCATCGCATTCCCAATGCACCGCTTTGGCTCCCTCTTTGTATGACAGGGTATCGATATGCACTTCGTCAGCAACCATGAATGCCGAATAAAATCCCAGACCAAAGTGTCCGATGATTTGGTCTGCATTACTCTTATCCTTGTACTTCTCAATAAAATCTGTGGCACCGGAAAAGGCAATCTGATTGATGTACTCCTCCACCTCGTCAGCAGTCATACCAAGACCGTTGTCAGTAAAGGTCAGCGTCTTCTTCTGCGGATCTACAATCACGTCGATTCTGGGCTTATAACCATCGGGAAGAGTGTACTCCCCCATCATATCCAGCTTCTTTAACTTGGTTACCGCATCACATCCGTTGGATACCAGCTCCCTGTAAAAAATGTCATGGTCGGAATATAACCATTTCTTAATGATCGGAAAAATGTTTTCACTGTTGATAGATAAGCTACCGCTTTTAGCTGCCATTACATCCACTTCCTTTTCTATTATATTGGATAACCAACTGTTATCTGACTTCTTGGGTATTCACTATACCCCGGCAGTTAATACTTGCTGAATACCAGTTTATCCCCACCCCGGACAAATGTCAAGGCAAAATTAGCACTCATTTAAACAGAGTGCTAATAATTCTCTGCAAACCCGCATAAATGCTGGGTTTGCAGAATTCTAAAATTTTTGTAAAGTTTATTTTTCAGCATTTAATCTGCCGGAAAATACAGATTGTAAACATCAAAGAAGTCGCTGGTAACAACCTGTTCGTCGCGGATTAATGTAATCTGATCCCACAGTTTCCCGTTCAGCTGCCTGACCAATGTGGCAACAAAGGCATCGTATTCCTCTCCAAAGGCCTGCTTTTTTCTCTGCTCAACAATCTTGATCTTATTGGCATCCGTCTCTTCTCTGTCAAAAGTACTGATACATTTGATAATATGATAGCCGCTCTCGGTCTCCACAACTTCACTGATCTGCACGGTCTCCAAAAGGTAGGCAGCCTCCTCAAACGCCGGATCCATCTCTCCTTTACCAAAGGAATAAGTGATGGTGTCATCCTCACTATACTTTGCTGCAAGTTCTTCAAAGCTCTGTTTACCGACCAAGGCCGCGTCCCTGATCTGTACAGCCCGTTCGTAGGCATCCGCTTTGTCACCCTCAGAGTATTCCACTCTGTTTCCGTTACCGTCCGTGGAAAAAGTCTTTATCAGGATGTGCTGCACTTTTATAATACGTGCTTCGTCATCGCTAATCTCCGGATTAATATCTTTGACGATCTGATTATAGACCTTTTGCGCCAGTGCAAGTTCCCCGTACAACTGCGTTATGGTATCCTGCGTCACGCCCATCAATTCAATTTCCTTCTCATTCAGGGAAGCATAGTATTTCTGGGCCGCCTTCTCCAACTGAGCTGTTTCCTGCTCTGTCAGTTGAATCTCTCTGTCCTGTGCCATAAGATACATGGTTTTTATCTGGGCAATCTTGGCGAGCACAGTCTCCTTTACGTTTTCTTCCAATGTCACGCCTTTATATTCTGTATTCCAGATCTCTTCTCCGTATACCTGCTCATATTGATTCTGGGTGTTGACCAGATAAACCAGCAACTCTTCTTTTTTGCAGATCTCGTCTTCTATGCGGAACACTTCGTCCTTGCCGGTTCCCGTGGTAAAGATCACTTTTGTACCGCTTCCGTCTTTGCCGCAGGCACAAAGTGTGACAAGACAGAAGACTGCTGCCATAAAAACTATGATTTTTTTACTGATCCTACTCATTTATTCTTCCTCGATAAACTATTGTAACATTCTAACTGTGCTGCCTGACGGGGTGCGCTCCACCACAAGCTGTCTGTCAATGCGCTGACTCAGTTCCGGCACATGAGAAATGATCCCGATAAGCCGATTCTTTTCTACCAGACTCATTAAGGCCTCACAGGCCTGATCCAACGACTCGCTGTCCAGTGCCCCAAACCCCTCATCAATAAACAGGGTGTCAACCTTTATGCCCCCACTCATGGCCTGGATCACATCACTCATTCCAAGTGCCAGAGAAAGGGAGGCTTTGAAAGATTCTCCTCCGGACAACGTTCTGACAGAACGGTATCTACCGGTATAATAATCCATCACCTGAATCTCCAGATTATCTTTCACACGACCATCGCCTACCTGCCCAACCCGGGACATTTCATACCGTCCGGAAGTCATCTTTCCAAATCTGAGATTGGCAGCGCGCAGGATCTCTTCAAAATAACCGGCCAGGACATACTGTTCAAATACAAGCTTCCTGGGATTATTGCCGCTTGCCATATTTTCCAGATCCTTCACATAGCCGTATTCCCGCTCTCTCTCCTCCATCTGTTCCTGTCTTGACTGCATCAGCTGTTTCGTCTTGCGGACATCGGTAAGATGCCTGCTCCAGTTCTTCTGGCCTTCCAAAGCGGATTTTCTCAGTTGCCTAAGCCTCTCCAGTTCTTCCTCGTGTTCAGAAAGATCCTTAAGTTCTGTCCCTTTTACGGAAGCTTTCAGGTGCTCGTATAATTCCTTATTAGCGGCCACTTTTTTGTGATATTCTCTGATATCTTTTTCCAAGGCTTCTCTATCCCTTCTGTCCATCCGGGACCGCTCATATTCTACTTTACTGCGAAAACCGTACTGTGTCAACGCATCTCGAAATTGAGACAAGTTCTCACTTTCCAATAAGACCGCTTCCTCTTCTTCCTCTTTCAACTGAGTAAATTGTCTCTCCTTTTCTGCAAGCAACGTCTCTAATTCATGAACGCGGACCGTCTCCCTCCGAAACCGTTCTCCGGCCTGACCGGAAGAAGGCATTTCCAGATACTCCCGTACCAAATTGTTGCTCTGCCCTTTCAGGATTTGCTCTTTCTGCTCCATGCGCTCAGCATTCCCGGAGATCTGCTCTTTCAGGATCTCCAGCTGTGTCTTCAGTTCCACCACACGCTCATAATATGAAGCGGCATCCGCTCCGGCAATCTCCCATTTCTTCTTCAGAGCTGCCATTTCTTCTTTTGTGACAGTGCAGGCGCTGACCTTTGCGGGATCGGGATGATCCGGAGAACCACAGACGGGACAAGGCTTCCCTTCCTCTAACATGCTAACAGCAAGGCCGATCGCCGACAGTCGCTGCTGCCTGTCGGCTTCTTCATATTCGTGTCGGAAAAGTATGCTCTTCTGCTCCTTCTCCACATATATCTTCTGGCCCTGCAGAAACGCAGCCTCTTTCTCTTCCCGGTTTCTCTCCAGTTTCGCCTGTTCTTTCCGGGCCACTTCCACCTCTGCCATGATGCGGATGGCCTCTTCTATCTCTTCTCTCCCGGACACTATCGGCGCAAGCAGTTTCTGCTCCTGCGTAATCAGATCCTTCTCAGCCTTCAGAAGCTTCTGTTCTTCCCTATTTTTCCGGACGGCCGCCGTACTCTGCTGTGCCTTTATCTCCAGCACTTCTGCCAATCCGGCATTGACTGCCTTTTTCAGCACCTTTTCTTTGTCCGCATATTCTTTCTGACTTTCCAGGAAAGACTCTCTCTCCCGCGAAACCTTTTGGAGCTGTTCTATCCTGTGATTCACCTCCCGCCATTTGGTCAGATTCCTTGTCAGGCGCTCCACATCCTTCTCGGCCTCTCCGTATATCTTTTTAACCTTCTGTTCTTCTGCTGCCGCTTCTTCCTCCATAGACTCTATGAGACTCTTCAGCTCTGTATAATTCCAATACTCCGCCTGCGTCAGGGCGGCCAGCCTTTCTTTTTTCTCCTGACTGAAACCGGAGGCTTCTATCCCCACCGTCAGCACCCGGATATCTTCTTCCAGCTTATGCTTCTGCTCCATTACCTGGGCATAAAGTCTCTTGGCCCTGTTTCCCAAGGAAAAAGTAAACCGGTCATAGACACCCGTCCCGAAAATTTCCCGAAAAATCCTAGTTTTATCCTTGGGCTGTGCTGTTAAAAGTCTTGCAAACTCTCCCTGTGCAATCATGGAAATCTGTTTGAACTGACTATGGTCAAGAACAAGAATATCCAAAAGTTTTGCATTCACTTCCTTCACGCCCTCGATCACAGTGCCGTCTCCGCACTTTAGGACAGCATTCTCCTTCTCCTCCACAAAACTGCGCTCACCCTTTCCGCGCTTCTTGGGACGCAGATATTTGGGGTTCCTGGTAATCTCATAGCGTTCCCCTCCATGCTCCATCACAAGTTCCACATAGGTGGGAATATCTTCTGCCGCAAAATCGCTCCTGACGCTGCTCCGTTCCTTGTCCCGGACTTCTCCGCTCAAGGCGCCGTACAGCGCATATGTCATGGCATCGAACAGTGTGGTCTTGCCGGCCCCTGTCGGCCCTGTGATCAAAAAAAGCCCCTGTCCTTCAAATGGCGCAAAATCAATTGTCACTTTATCACGATACGGTCCCCAACCGCACAGTATAAGCTTTATCGGCCTCATTCCTTCTCTGCCTCCCGCACTGCATCTTCCACATAGCTTCTGCGGATCTCATCCAAAGGCTCACCCTTCAGCATTTCATAAAAATCCGCAAATAATTCAGAAGTGCTCTTCTGTTTGCCAACAAGTCTGCTTTCGTATTCTCCTTCTGCCAAAGAAAGATTCTTATCCATAATGATCTGCAGCACATTGGGATATACGCTGCGAAGCGTACCCATAGGATCCAAAAGTTCCTCCGTATCGGTCAAGGTCACCTGCAGATAATCCTCGGACGTCTCTTCCCGCCCCACATTCATCAATTCAGCCAGTTTTCCCCGAATGCATCTCATCTCATGAACCGGTGTCAGCAATCTGCGCCGGACTTCCACTTTACCGGTTCCGTCTATCTCCACAATATTTACACCCTTTTCCTGCAATGCCTCGGAAAAGGAGTACTTTACCGGCGACCCGCTGTAATATACTTCTCCCTGTCCGATGCGCTGCGGCTTATGGATATGCCCCAAAGCCACATAGGAAAAAGCCTGAAACAACCATACGGGTACATTGTCAAGTCCCCCCACGCTGACAGTCGTCTCGGAATCTGAGAGCTGAGGTTCCTCCCCCTGCTCCCCTGTCACAAAATAGTGTGTCACAAGAACGTATCTGTGAGCCATTCCGGGCTCAGCTGCCGCCATGGGAACCTGAGACAAGATATGTTCCACCGCTTCTGCACTGGTCCGTGCATCCGCAGCCGACGGTTTCACGAAGGGCAGACAAATAAAATGTACCTTCCCCCATTCATCGGAAAGGACAACGTCTTTCACTTCACCTTCATAGGAACCGGAGATGTAGAGCCCCTGTCCTTCCAGGATCCTGTCCGCAAACGCCACGCGCTCTCCGCAGTCGTGGTTCCCGCTGATCATAATCACAGCAATCCCAGCCTGCACGAGACCGGTCAGGAAATCATCGAGCACGCACACTGCCTCTGCAGATGGTACTGCCCTGTCATAAACATCCCCCGCGATCACTACAGCGTCTGCCTTTTCAGACACAGCAATATGGTGGATTTGCTCCAGAGCGTGCTTCTGCTCCTCCAATAGAGAAAATTCAAACAACTTCTTCCCGATATGTAAATCACTGGTGTGTATAAATTTCATCGTCTCCTCCATCCGGATAATCCTGAATCGCGTCTGTCACCATGGAAAGGTCTATCTCCAGCTTCCCTTCAAAAATAGCCACCGGCACTTTGCCGTTCAGACCATATATTGCCGGAAGTGATTCTTTCTCAAAACAATATACGATCAATGTCTTTGAGTCAGGATCAAGAATCCAATACTCCTTTACTCCCGCCTCCATATATTTCACCAGCTTCTTAAAGCAGTCCCTGCGCTTTGTGGATTTGGAAAGAACCTCCATCACAAAATCAGGAGCTCCCATGATACCCCAGCGCTTGATCTTGCTCCTGTCGCAGACAACCAGCACGTCGGGCTGCACCATAGTCCTGTTATCGCAGTCCAGCCGCACATCCATCGGTGCCATCATTACATGGCATTCACCCTTATTCCGCCTGATAAAATCAGCAATTTGAAAATAGACCTCACCGGTTACCGACTGATGAACAAAAGATGGCGAGCTCATATCATAGATGACACCATCGATCAGCTCGACCCTGCGTTCATCCGGCAGTGCATAATAGTCCTCCACCGTATAATACCCCTGCTTCTTAGAGGAATAATAAGCAGACGCCTCCTGCACGCTCCCGTACTCTTCCCTCTCGTAGGGGTAGGAGATCTTGTGTTCTCTGAAAACAGCTTCCAAAGCCTGCAAAGTAGAGTATCTCGGAGCCCGGGTCTCTCCGCAGAAAATCTTCTGCACCGTTCCCAGCGGAACGCCGGACATCTCTGCTATCTGCTCATAGGTGTAGCCCTTCTCTTTCTTGATCTCTCTCATCTCTTCAATCGTCATGCGATCGCCCCCATTTCATCTGTACTACCATTTACAGTATACCATTTTAAAAACCGTTTTTCAACCGTATTATTTCCATTTTCCAATATAATATCCAAATAGGGGAGCACAAAAATGTTGCCCGGTGCAAACCGGGCAACACTAGAACGGCATTACAATATTACATCATTGTATTATTACTTATGCGATCACATGGATCCAGCCTTCGGGAGCTTCCAGTCTGCCCATCTGGATACCGGTCAACGTCTCATACAGCTTCTTGGTAACAGGGCCCATCTCGCTCATACCGCTGGGCAGGCAAATCTCTTTGCCATGGTCTACAATCTTTCCTACAGGGGAAATTACTGCCGCGGTACCGCAAAGTCCGCACTCTGCAAAATCCTGCAGTTCTTCCAAATATACTTCTCTCTCTTCCACTTCAAGACCCAAGTACTCCTTGGCCACATGCAAAAGGCTTCTTCTGGTGATGGAGGGAAGAATGGTGCCGGACTTGGGCGTTACCACCTTATTGTCCTTGGTCACGAACAGGAAGTTTGCTCCACCGGTCTCCTCAACCTTAGTCCTGGTCTTGGAATCCAGATACATATTCTCATCAAAGCCCTGATGGTGTGCATCTACGATAGCATGAAGACTCATCGCATAGTTAAGTCCCGCTTTGATGTGACCGGTACCGTTGGGTGCCGCACGGTCAAAATCACTGACACGGATGGTCAGAGGCTTTACGCCGCCCTTAAAGTAAGGACCTACAGGGGTACAGAAAATGCGGAACTGATACTCATCAGCAGGCTTTACACCGATAACAGGGTTGGAGCCGAACATATAAGGGCGCAGATACAAAGTGGCACCGCTTCCGTAAGGAGGCACATATGCTGCGTTGGCTGCAACCACCTGGGTCACTGCATCTATAAACCTATCCTTGGGGAATACAGGCATCTCCAGCCTTGCAGCGGAGTCCATCATACGCTCTGCATTCAGGTCAGGGCGGAAGGTAACGATATGTCCGTCTTCCGTGGTATAAGCCTTAAGCCCCTCAAAAACAGTCTGCGCATACTGTAAAACACCGGCACATTCGCTCAGTACAACATTGGCATCTTCGGTGAGCACACCGTCATCCCATGCACCGTTTTTAAAGTTGGATACGTATCTCTTGTCAGTCTGAATGTATCCAAATCCCAGATTGCCCCAGTCAATATTTTTCTTTTCCATTGGTATTCCTTCTTTCCTGAAATGTATTTGTTTTTTATTATCTTCCTTCCCAACAGGATTGTCAAGACAAAATACTCTTATTTCTTGCGTTCATATTTGAGGAATTGATATGCGATATCAAAATATGTCTGTTCGTCACTGTCAGCCGTTATGTGCCAATTTTCATCCTTATCCAGATTCGGGAAATAAGTGTCTGCCTCATATGCACGGTCTATTTTGGTCACATGAGCCACATCACAGTACGGCAGCATCTGTCGGTAAACGCTTTCACCTCCTATAATATAAATATCCTCATCATTGTACTTTTTCAATTCCCCAAGGAGCTCCTCGATGGAATGCACGATGATCGCATCCTTCACCTGATATTTGCGGTCTGTAGTAAGAATAATATTTGTACGGTTTTTCAGCGGTTGCCCCTGAGGAAAGGTCTCCAGCGTCTTACGCCCCAGCACTACCACCTTCCCGGTAGTCTCCTCTCGGAAATGCTTATGGTCATTGGGAATCCGCACCAACAATTCATTCTTGTTGCCAATCGCCCAATTACTGTCCACTGCTACGATTAAGTTCATCATCTTTCTCCTTATTGTCTGTAATTCTGCTATTATACAATTGTCTCATTCTATGATTGTCTGTAAATCCCGTTCGGAACATACCTTCATCCCGCAGGCGACAGCCGTCCGGCACAGGGATACCGGGGAAGGCAGAAGCTGTTTTTCTCCTTTTAGCCCGTGGAGGCAAGACCTCTGGTTTGCATCGCCCCTGCTTGCGGGCGATGTAAACCGCCCTTTGGGGGCTTGCCGGAACGTCCGGGATAACAGGAGAAAAACAGCTTCTGCCTTCCCCGGTATCCCTGTGCCGGACGGCGTCCCCTGCCGGATGATCTTAGATTGCGATGGGGATGTCTTTTATCTGCTCTCCGGTCTCATAATTGTCCAGCCGCACATCGTTTCTGGTAAACTGATAAAAATCATGAATATCGGGATTCAGCCAGAAGAAAGGTGCCGCCTTGGGTTCCCGGCTGATCAGTTCCTTAATGATCGGTACATGTCTGTCATAAATATGGGCATCGGCAATTACGTGTACCAGCTCTCCCACACGCATATCGCAGACCTGAGCAAGCATGTGTACCAGAACGGCATACTGTACCACATTCCAGTTGTTTGCTGCCAGTACATCCTGAGAGCGCTGGTTCAGGATCGCATTCAAAGTCAGCTTATGGTCCCCCGCCTTCTGGGTCACATTAAAGGTCATGCTGTAAGCACAGGGATAAAGATTCATCTCGTGAAGATCCTGATGCACATAGATGTTGGTCATGATCCTGCGGCTGAAAGGATTGTTCTTCAGATCATAGATCACACGGTCTACCTGATCCATCATGCCTTCTCTGTACTGATGCTTAACGCCCAGCTGGTAGCCGTAAGCCTTACCGATGGAACCGTCTGCATCCGCCCACTCGTCCCAGATATGGCTGTGCAGATCATTGATATTATTGGATTTTTGCTGCCAGATCCAAAGCATTTCATCCGTAGCTGACTTAAGCGCAGTCTTACGCAGTGTCATGATCGGAAACTCTTTGGACAGGTCGTATCTGTTTACCACTCCGAATTTCTTGATGGTATAGGCCGGTGCACCGTCCGGCCAGTGGGGACGGACCTTTTCTCCCTCTGTGCTGGTTCCGTTCTCCAAAATATCCTTGCACATGTTAATAAAAATATGATCTGCCAAACTCATGGTTCTTTATCCTCTTATCTTTCTATCTTATCGCAAATTGCATTGATCTGGTCTGTAAATTTTGCCATGTCTTTATTTGCCAGCCCATCGTTTCGCTGAATGATTGCCAGCAATCTCTGCCCTGCTGCGAGAAATCTCGCATAAGCTCCGGCAACAGCCTTGGCCTTTTTCCTGATAGGCATGGGACCTGCCTCGTATTCTGCTTTACCGCTCAACAGATTGAACTGTGTCCCGCTGTAAGGGGCATATGAGGAAAGACCGTACTCCACCTTCAGGCATTCCGCAAAAAAAGTGCACACGCTATCCTCTCCGTGTACCACAAAGACTTTTCTTGGCTTCTCCTTAAAGCCTGTAATCCACTGAATCAACCCGTTTTTGTCTGCATGACCGCTTAAACCCGTAAGCTGTCTCACCTGTGCCCTCACCTGAATCGGTTCACCGAACAACTTCACCTCATCGGCACCTTCCACGATCGCTCTGCCCAGTGTGCCCACCGACTGATATCCCACAAACAAAACAGTGCTTTCCGGACGCCACAGATTGTGCTTTAAATGATGTTTGATACGCCCCGCCTCGCACATTCCTGATGCAGAAATGATCACCTTGGGTGTCTCATCAAAATTAATCTGCTTGGATTCATCACTGGTAACGGAAAGCTTCAATCCCGCAAAAGAGATCGGGTTGATTCCTTCGCGGACCAACTCCATAGCCTCCTCATCAAAACATTCCCAGCGATTCTCCTGAAAAATTCCGGTTGCCTCCACAGCCATGGGACTATCTACATATACCGGAAAACCATCATGGCCTTTCACTAATTTGTCTATCTTGATTTTTCGGAGGAAGTATAACAATTCCTGAGTTCTGCCTACCGCAAAGGAGGGAATGACAACATTACCGCCCTTGTCAAAAGTCTCCTGTAAAATACCGGCAAGCTCTGTCACATAATCTCCCTTGCTCTGAGGATGATACCGGTCGCCATAGGTGGATTCCATTACCACATAATCTGCCTCTTCCGTGGGACTGGGGTCTCTTAAAAGCGGCTGGTTCTTATTGCCGATATCTCCGGAGAATACAATCTTTCTGGTGTTGCTGCCCTCTGTCAACCACACCTCAATACTGGCAGAGCCCAGCAAATGCCCGATATCCGTAAACCGGATTTTTACACCTTCACAGACTTCTATCACATCACCATAGCCGCAGGAGACGATCCTCTTAATGATCCCTTCCGCATCCTCCATGGTATATAAAGGCTCCACCGGCGCAATACTCGCGCTTCTCTTTGCCTTACGATTCTTCCACTCTGCCTCCATCGTCTGGATGTGAGCACAGTCGCGAAGCATGATGCCGCACAAGTCTGCTGATCCTTCCGTAGTAAAAACCTGCCCTCTGAAGCCTTTGGCATACAAAAGCGGAAGCATTCCGGAATGGTCCACGTGAGCATGGGTCAGAAATACATAATCGATCAACGCCTCATCCACGGGTAAGGGAGCATTCTCAAAAGTGTTGACCCCCTGCTCCATACCATAGTCCACCAGAATATTCTTACCGTTAACCTCAATAAAATGACAACTTCCCGTCACCTCATGGGCAGCCCCGACAAATACAATTCTCATACACATACCTCTCTTATTTCAATCTGTTTGCCGTTTCATAGAATTGATAGTAAATACCTTTCTTTTCAATCAACTGTTCATGATCGCCCTCTTCCATGATGCCCTCTTCGGTCAGCACCAGTATCCTGTCGGAATTCTTGATACTGGACAACCGATGGGCAATCGTCAGCGTCGTGCGTCCCTCGGAAAGCCTTGCAAGAGACTGTGCCACTGCAAATTCACTTTCGTTGTCCAAGGCAGAGGTTGCTTCGTCCAAAATGATAATGGGCGGATTTTTCAAAAATACTCTTGCAATACTGATCCGCTGCTTCTGTCCTCCGGAAAGCTTTACACCCCGCTCTCCTACATACGTATCGTAACCGTCCTTCAGACCCATGATAAATTCGTGTGCCCCGGCACGCTTTGCAGCCTCGACCACCGCTTCCCGGTCAGCTCCCGGACGGCCGTACACAATATTTTCATAGATCGTACCGGAAAACAGATACACATCCTGCTGTACGATACCGATATTTCCTCTTAAGCTCTTTAAGGTAAAGTGCTTGATATCCTGCCCATCCAGCGTGATCCGGCCGTGTGTGACATCATAAAATCTGGGGATCAGATTACAGAGTGTGGTCTTTCCTCCGCCGGACGGACCCACAATCGCCACCTTTTCTCCGGCATGGATAGCAAGGTTCAAACCGCTGAACACTCTGTTGTGATCGTCCGGGTATTCAAAGCTTACGTCCTCAAATACAATATCTCCCCTGGGATTCTCAAGCTTCACTGCATCCGGCTCATCAAATATTTCAATATCCGCGTCCACAATCTGCAGAAATCTTTCAATGCCGGTCATACCGCGCTGGAACTGCTCAGCAAATTCGATAATGCGGCGGATGGTTGCGATCAGTGTGGTCACATATAGCATATACGCCACAAGATCACCGGGTTCGATCATGCCTTTGATCATAAAGAAACCGCCGGCAACCACCACCAACAGATACATGAGACCGTCAAACATCTTAACCGTAGTCTGGAACATGGCCATGTATTTGTAGGTCTCTTTCTTAATATCCAGAAATATTCCGTTATCTGCCTCAAACTTATCCGTTTCAATCTCTTCGTTGGTAAACGCCTTTACTACCTTATGCCCCAAGAGGCTGTCTTCTATTCTGGCATTCAGCTCACCGATCTGATTTCTCTGTTTCCGGAAAGCACCGCGCATCCGGAAATTCAGTGTCATGCACACACCGATCATCAAAGGCACGCACAGAAAGATCAGTATGGTCAGCCACAGATTGATACTTGCCAAAATAATAAAGGAGATCACCGTCTTGATCCCGGCAATGAAAAACTCCTCCGGACAATGGTGGGCAAATTCTGTCACATCAAACAAATCATTGGTAATGCGGCCCATAATCTGTCCCACTTTGGTATTGTTATAATAAGTGCTGGACAATTGCTGAAGATGATGATAGGCATCTCTGCGCATATCGGTTTCGATCCTGGCTCCCATCACATGACCCATATCCGCCATATAATAGCTGGCTATGCAATCCACAAGACGGAGAAACAGATACAAAAGACCAAGCCCGCCTATGGTCTTCATGGAGAGAGAGGCAAGATCCCTCAACCCCTCATTGGTGATGTAACGCATGATCAGCGGCAGCACCAGTTCGCACAGGGTAGTCAGCGACGCACAGAACAGATCCAGTATCAGGGTTCCCTTGTATTTCTTAAAATAGGGGACAAATCTTCTTAACAATTCCCCTGAAGTATATTGCTTTTGTTCCATTGCATATTACTCCTTTTTTCTTATCTCTATTTTATTATGTACAGACCGCAGATGCAAGGGAATATTCCAAAAAAATAAGCGCCCTCTGTCTACAAGACAGAGGGCGGCCCAGTGGTACTATTCCGCTATCATATATTTTTCTGCATATACTGCAAATTTTTCATCGAAATAAGAATTATCCTTTTTCATATTGCGAAGAGATTCATGTACATTCATATTGTAGGAGGCTGCATCAATGACACATACCGCCACGTTGGAGCAGTGATCCGATGTTCTCTCGAGATTGGTAAGAAGATCTGCCCATACAAATCCCGCTTCAATGGAGCACTCCCCATCTTTCAGTCGATTGATATGGCTATTTCTCATCTTTTCCTTCAGTCCGTCGATCACCTGCTCTAAGGGTTCCACATCACGGGCTGCATTCAGATCATTGTTGACAAATGCAGTATAAGAAAGCGTCAGGATTTCCGAAACCGCAGCACACAGAACCTCCAGTTCCTTCTTCGCTCCGGTCGTTAATTGAATTTCTTTGCTGTGAAGTTCTTCGGCAGACTCTAAAATATTTACACTGTGGTCTGAAATTCTCTCAAAGTCACCGATCGCTTTCAGGAGTTTTGATACAGCACTGCTGTCACTGTCGCTGATCTGATGTCTGCTCAGCTTAACAAGGTAAGTACCTAAAATATCCTCATAATGATCCGCCTTATCTTCTGCCTGACGGATTTCATCTGCCACGTTCGGATCAAAATGATTCAGCATGCTCATACTGTTGCGCAATGCTGATACTGACAATTCTGCCATTTCACAAACCAGACTGTTACAACGCTCCAACGCAACGGGAGGTGTGGCAAGCAATCTTTCGTCCAGTTCTGAAACCACCTCTTTCTTGCTGGTATCCGGCACCAGCTTGATCGCAAGCTTCTCCAGCAGAGAAGACATGGGAAGAAGCAGTGTGGTACAAGCAATATTAAAAGCAGAGTGAGCCACGGCAATGCCAAGGTGAGTGGCTGACGCATCAAGTAATGCCGGTTTAAAGACGGCAGAAACCAGGCTGAATACCGAAAGCCAGATAACCGTACCAAGTACGTTAAATGTCAGATGCACCACTGCTGCACGCTTTGCATTTTTATTGGTACCAAAAGAAGAAAGGATTGCCGTGATACAGGTACCAATGTTTTGCCCCATGATAATGGGAACCGCAGCTCCGTAGGAAACCTGCCCCGTCGATGAAAGTGCCTGAAGAATACCGACCGAAGCAGAACTCGACTGAATAATTGCAGTAAGCACAGCACCCACAAGCACACCCAGAATGGGATTTTTAAACATCACGAACATGTTCCGGAAAGCAGGGACTTCAGCCAACCCTGACACTGCACCGGACATAGTGTCCATACCAAACATCAAGGTAGCAAAACCTAATAAGATGGTACCGGTGTCCTTTTTCTTACTTGTCTTGCCAAACATCAATAGCACCGTGCCAAACAAAGCAAGAACAGGTGTAAAGGAAGTCGGCTTTAACAGCTGTATGAATAAATTATCACTGGAAATGCCGCCAAGGCTCAAAATCCATGCAGTAACGGTGGTACCGATATTGGCACCCATGATAACGCCAATAGACTGCTTTAAGGTCATAATACCGGAGTTTACAAATCCAACCACCATAACAGTCGTTGCTGAGGAACTCTGAATGACAGAAGTCACAGCAAGTCCCGTCAAAAATCCGGTTATCTTATTTTTTGTAAGTCTTGCAAGAAGCTTTTTTAGACTGCCACCGGCTCTGCGCTCCAGCGCATCACCCATGACACTCATTCCGAAAAGGAACAGACATAATCCGCCGACAAGGGTCAATACATTAAAGATATCCATTTTGTCACCTCGTAAACACAAAAATTGTCACATTATAAAAATTATATCACACTATTTGTTAAGAAACAGTTAAGATATAGTTAAGAACAACCTTTTAGCTCCTTTCGGTAAACTATATCTGCCCTCTTCCGGGCACGCCAGTATAACTTACACTTTTCATTATTGTTCAAAAATGATATGATAAACATCAGAAGCATTCCGTTCACAGAGACAGTCACCGAGGAATCACATGACAGATTTTCATAAATTACATTTTAACAGCATACAGGCACTGCGCGGATTTGCCGCGATCATGGTCGTATTGGAGCATATCCGCTTTCTCTCATGCGGTGCTTTTGGCGTAGATATTTTTTTCTGTATCAGCGGCTTTATGATCATGTACACAACCCACAATAGTACGGAAGCCTTTCTGCGCAAAAGACTGCTGCGCATTGTTCCCTTTTACTATCTGATGACTCTGGGCACTTTCATTTTATTGCTTCTGTTTCCGTCCATGTTTGAACAGACAAAGGCCTCCTTTGCGCAACTGATAAAGAGTCTGTTGTTTATTCCGTTCGACATAGGCGGCGGTGTTATTCAGCCTCTTATGCGCATCGGCTGGACTGTGAACTGCGAAATGTTTTTCTACCTGCTGTTTGCCATTTCCCTGCACATCAGCCACAAATACAGAGGACTGCTCTGCTCCTTTATGCTCCTTACCATGATCGGCTTCGGAGCATTACTTACAAACGGCAGCACTCTGACCACCGGCGTCACCGCATCCACTTCCGTTTCTTCCCTGACAGCACCCATCATATTCTACGGGAATCCCGTGATGGCGGAATTTATTCTGGGCATACTGAGCTACTACCTTTTACGCGCGCTCTGCCAACGGACAAACATGTCCCACAAACTGAACTGTAAGCAGTTCGGTTGGATTTCTCTGACCATATCACTTTTACTGTTTGGAGCGCTGATTTACTCTACCACATTCCTGAACATAGCCGGGTATCGCCGCCTGCTGTATTGGGGAATTCCTGCCATGCTGATCTTCATAGGATTTCTGATTGCGGGGTTCTCTCTCACCATGCCCCGGTTCAGTGTCAGCCTCGGCGACATCAGCTTTTCCATGTATCTGATCCACTATTATCCCATTTTGCTTCTGGACAGAAAAATATTTGATTTCTCAACCGCAACCCCCATCTCCGTGACGGGAGCACTGCTCGGTGTTGCAGGAGTCATACTGCTTTCCCGCCTCATGTGGTCCCTGATAGAAAAAAAATTCACCGGATGGTTGCGCGCCAAGCTAATTGTCTGAAAATTTCTCAAAAAGATGTTCTATTTTTGTGTTGACATTTAAACACTCTTATAGTATAGTATTACTTGTCTGATGCAGAAGCAACGGAATAAATATGATTTTGCGCGAGTGGCTCAGCGGTGGAGCACCTCCTTGCCAAGGAGGGGGTCGCGGGTTCGATCCCCGTCTCGCGCTCTCAAAAATAAACGAGTGGTACCTGATGGTACCGCTCGTTTTGTTTTTCGAGTCCAATCCTGGACTCGAAGGTTCGATGTCTTCGTTTCACTACGGTCGGCGCAAGCCGAGGTCCACCGGACCTCGTGCGCCCCGTCTCGCGCTTTTAAAGTCCTATCCTGGACTCGAAAGTTCGCAGTCTACAGTGCAGCGACCGTCGGCGCAGGCCGAGGTCCACCGGCGCTTATGACTTTGAGAAGCTGACGTAGCGGCACTGTAGAGCAATTCCGGGAAAAGAAAAGGAAGTTCCAGTTTGAAGAACTCCCCTTGCGACTTCTTAATATCATTGTAATATCATCAATCTAGTAAAAAATCAAACTACCTATTTTATCACGAATTTCTTGAGGTAAATTGGGTGCTATAATTGTAAACCCACCATTTTCATTACGTGTAACACTAAAACCTTCGCTGTGGTCGGGCGTCCAGGTGTAGTAGATGTTATTGCTGATACCGCTGCCAAACAATTTATTCCAATCCTCTTCTGAGATACCACAGTCAGGGTCATATTCCGGTATGGATGGACTTGTTTTGTTTGCCGCTTCATTTGATGCGGTCTGGTTTTTCTTCGGCAATGGATCGCCCTCTGTCTGCCCGCATAACTCACATGTTTTCGGATTTTCTGTTGTTGCTTCCATCCATTTGTGAGGCGCAGGTTCTCCATCTGTCAGGTAACATTTACTGCAATGCTTCGGTGCGGTACAGTTTGCTTCTAACCAATCATGCTCTTCCGGTTCTCCCTCTGTTTTACCGCAAACACTGCAGGTTTTAGCTGTCTTACAGGTAGCATCTGTCCACTTATGTCCTAAAGCTTCGCCGTCAGTCTTATCGCATACACTGCAAGTTTTAGCGGTCTCGCAATTGGCGTCCGTCCATGTATGTCCAAGAGCTTCACCCTGGGTTTCTCCGCACTCGCAGGTTTTGGGTGTGGTACAAGTTGCTTCTCTCCATAAATGTTTATGCTTGAAAGCAAATAAGGCTACAATGACAGCCACCAATATAATTATCACAATCACAGGTACTATTTTCTTCATGATCATACCTCTTTCGTAATAAACTTCTTACATTTTAAACCTTATTGGGATTTTTTTCAATAGTACCTTTAAAACCATCAGTCTGCAAACGCTTGCGAACCTCTTCTTTTCCAATTATTATTGTAATTGGGGGGCGTTTTTTCAAGTATTACTATATTGATTCCTCTCCTTCAAATGGATATCTCAAGCCAATCTGCTTTCTGACACTGTCCATCTGCCTGAGAATCGCAATACTCTCCGACAGCGGGAGTATATCACTTTCTGTCTTACCTGCCCTGATACAGTCGCAGGCCTCGATGATCTCTTCCTCAAAGCCTTTTCCAATCATGGGTCTGTCCAGATGTTCCGTTTTTCCATCTATAGTGACAAACAGCTCCTTTGCACCGAAAAACAGGGGCAGGTGAATATACCCCTTCGTTCCGTATATGTAAGCCGACTCCGGTTTCTTCAGCGTTATCGCGGAGGAAACCTCTGCAATAGCTCCGTTTCCGTATGTCAGCAAAATCTTTGTATGGCAATCCACATCTTGTTCAATCCGGGAAACCGCATGGATCTGCTCCGGCTCTGTTCCCAAAAACAGCGACACGAAGTGCAGACCATAAACACCCACATCCAGCAAAGATCCACCGGCAAGATCCTGCCGGAAAATTCTGGTTGCCTTAAGTGGTGAGGACGCATAGCAGAAATCTGCTGTCAACCCCAGGACCTCTCCTATGGCTCCGCTTTCCACGATCGCACGGGCTTCTTTTGTAGCCGGCAAAAACCTGGTCCACATAGCTTCCATCAGAAACACACCATTCTCTCTGGCGCATTCCCTCAAAGCAATTCCCTGTGCTGCATTGATACAAAGCGGTTTCTCACACAGCACGTGTTTTCCGGCCTTCAGAAAAAGCTCCGCACAAGGCTTGTGAAAGGGATGAGGCGTAGCAACATATACCGCATCCACCTCGTTGGATGCCGCCATAGCTTCATACCCGCAGAAAACCTTGCCGACATCGTACTTCTGTGCAAATTGCTCACCCTTTTCCATAGAACGGGAAGCCACTGCGGTCAATTCGGCACAATCCACATTTTTTATGGCATCTGCAAATTTGTTTGCAATCACTCCGGGACCTACAATGCCCCATTTGATCTTTTTCATATATTTACCCTTTCCCGCAGCAACTCCTGCGCAATCCTCCACTGTGTCAATGCGTATCATCCTGACATCATTTGAATCTATTATATAATTAAAATTGCTGGCTTATAGGACAAATTTCTTATCATATATAGAAAGGTGCGGAGTATATCGCTTCGCACCTTTTCAAACACATCAAATCACACGCACAAGTTTCAAATCTTTATCAGCTAACAGGATATCTGCCCTTTTACCGGGTGTCAAGGAACCCACCTGATCATCAATACCGATACTTCTGGCGGGGTGAATCGTCGCCGCCGCAATCGCCTCTTCCAAAGGAATACCGAAGGAAACTGCAGTCCGCATACCGTCATATAAATTGGCAACCGATCCGGCAATGGTGCCGTCCGAAAGTGTAGCAAGCTTGCCGCAAACCGTTACTTCCTGGCCACCAAGATCGTAAGTACCGTCATTCATTCCTGCTGCTCTCATAGAATCACTGATCAATACGACTCTGCCCGGGAAAAGCTTAAACGTAGCACGCACCACGCTCTCATGAATATGGATTCCGTCACAGATCAGCTCCACCATGCAATCTTCACTCTCAGCAGCGGCGCCCACAAGCCCGGGATCTCTGTGGGCGAAGGGCATCATGGCATTGTACAGGTGCGTCACATGGTTCGCACCGGCTTCAATGGCATCACGGCATGTGGCATAATCTGCAGAAGTGTGACCTAGGGAAATCACCACATCATCATGCAGTTCTTTGATAAAATCCATAGCTCCCGGCACATTGGGCGCCAGTGTGACCAGACGTATCATATTGCCACAGGAGGCATTGCATTCCCGGAAAAATTCCGCATCCGGCGCTGCAATATGGGCTGCAACATGCGCGCCCTTCTTGACAGGATCCAGGAAAGGTCCCTCCATATTGATGCCGCCAACGTGCGCCATCTCCCTGTCACCGGCATCCGAAGAAACTGCCGAAACGGTAGCAAAAATGTTCTTCAGCTGCTCTTTCGGAAGAGTCATTGAGGTGGGACAATAGGTGGTGATCCCATGAGCCCGCTGATAAGCGAGAATTGTCTTCAGCCCCTCTTCGTCAGCATCGGAAAAATCGTATCCGCAGGCACCGTGGCTATGAACATCGATTAGGCCGGGAAGTACAAACAACCCGGACGCATCGATCACAGTACTGTCTGTAACTTGCTCACGACTCTCCACGATCAATCCATTTTCCACATACACATCTCTCACAGAAAAGGACTTATTCTCTTCAAATACCCATCCGTTTGTAATGATCATCTTATGCCTCCAACAATCCCTTTGCACGAATCAGTGAAAGTGCTGCCTCATCAGCAATAATAGTCACGTCTGCGTGAAGCTGCAGGATGGATGCAGGAACCTTGGGATCCACAGGACCAAAGACAGTATCGTACACTGCCTGTGCCTTACTCTCTCCACTTGCCAAAAGAAGTACCTTTTTAGCAGACATAATATTGCCTACACCCATGGTCAGCGCATGAGTGGGAACTTCGTCAAGAGACGCAAAGAATCTTGCATTTGCCTCTCTGGTCTCAATGGTCAATGTAACAACATGAGTCCCCTTTGTAAAAACAGTATCCGGCTCATTGAATCCGATATGACCGTTGCCGCCGATGCCCAGAAGCTGAAGGTCGATACCGCCCAGAGATTCGATCAGACGGTCATAATCCTTACACTCCTTCTCCCCGTCTGCAGCCAGACCGCTGGGAACATGAGTGCACTCCTTACGAACGTTCACATGGTCAAAGAGATTGGTATACATAAAATAACGGTAGCTCTGATCATGATCGCCGGAAAGTCCCTGATATTCATCCAAATTAACAGTTGTAACCTTGGAAAAATCAAGATCTCCCTGCTCGCATGACTCTATCAGACGCTGATAAGCGCCTACCGGTGTGGATCCTGTGGCAAGGCCAAGAACACAGTCCGGCTTCAAAATCACCTGAGAAGCAATGATATTGGCTGCTTTCCTGCTCATTTCTTCATAATCTTTCACTGCATAAATCAACATACTATGTACCTCCTGAATATGTATCAATTTCAAATTTATCAATTATAAATATGCTAATACTATACTACTTGTTCCCCTAAAAATCAACCGGACTGAAAAAAATTTCTGAATCCAAGCAAATTCAGAACTAATTTTTACCCACCCAATATTGCTATTTATTAGTATAAATACTATAATCAAAGCACCACCCGATTCATAGAAATTCAAAAGAAAGGGGCACTTCACATGAACACCAAAACCTGGATCAATCACTGGTTCTGCGACCCTGCTTTCCGGGAACTGAAACCACTGCCTGTTCTCCACAAAGAGCACGACGCCGACTATACTTATCCACCCCATTCGGATTCTCTGGAACATGTACACACCCTGTTCCGGCAAACGTTTTCCATCACAGACCGGGACATCACGGAAAATGCAGTCTGGATGGACCTTTCTGCCGATGATTACTATAAACTGTATATAAACGGACAATTTGTCACCCAGGGTCCTGCCAATTCCTATCACTTTTGCTACCCCTATCAGCACCTGAACATCACCGGTTATGTACATCAGGGTGAAAACATCGTCGCTCTGCATGTATATTACCACGGAAAGATCTGCCGCTCTTACAACAGCGGCGACTACCGCCAGGGACTGATCGCAGAAATCCGGTGCGGAGACAGACAGATCTTAGGGGAACACTGGAAGTGCATCCGGGCCGAAGAATACTCTTCTGACTACATCAGTCCATACAAGACGCAGTTTAATGAGATTATTGATAATCGCTTAAAAATTAACGATTGGAATTCAATAAACTGCGATGATACCGCATGGGAAGATGCCTGCCTGAAGGCAGATGACGATCATACCTTAGTTCTCCAGGAAATACCGGAACTGGAATTTGAGAAAAGATACCCTGTCTCTGTCCTGAAACTGTCCGACGGATACCTTCTGGATTTCGGTCAGGAGCTTACGGGCACTTTTTATATGAAAGCATCGGGAAAAGCCGGAGACGAAGTAATGATTGGCTACGGCGAAGAACTACTGACACCGGACCGGGTGCGCAGTAAAATGCGCTGCAGCTGCGTCTATGAAGACAAACTGATACTGGCAGACGGTTTGAATGAATTGGATGCGTATGACTACAAGTGTTTTCGTTATGTACAATTATGGACCACAACCGACGTGCAGTTGTCTGATTTCCGAGTGGACTACCGGCACTACCCCTTCGGGCCGGCCGTTACGCCCTGCCCTTTTGAGGATACTCTGGTAAAACGCATATGGGACATCTGTGCCGGCGCCGTCAAAAACTGCTGTCAGGATACCATCGTGGACTGTCCTCATCGGGAAAAAGGACAATACCTGGGAGATTTGACCGTCACCGCCCATTCCCTGTATTGCCTGACAGGTGATACGAAACTATTTAAAAAAGCACTGCTGGATTTTGCAAACTCAACTGCCATTTGTAAAGGAATGATGGCTGTTTCCCCGGGAAACCTGATGCAGGAGATCGCAGACTTCTCTCTGCTTTTCCCTTATCAACTTCTGCTTTATTATCGGATGACAAAGGACAAAGATTTCCTGCGATCCATGCTGCCCATAGCCCAAGGGATCGAGGACCATTTCGACACCTATCGGACAGAAAGCGGTTTGATCGAAGGCGTGAAGGATAAGTGGAATCTGGTAGACTGGCCCCAGAATTTAAGAGATGATTACGACTTTGACTTGAAAAAGCCCATCGGAGACGGACTTCACAATGTAATAAATGCCCAATATATCGGTATGAAACAGTGCCTCGAAGAAATCAAAGAGCTTCTGGGAATCCCCCACAGAAAAGAAAGTGAAAGGCTCCGCACTGCATTTCAAAATGCCTTTTTCTGTAAGGAGACCGGTCTGTTCCGGGACTCTCTTACCAGCACACACAGTGCCTTACAATCCAACGTTTTTGCCTGCTTTTACAATCTACAGCCGGAAGACAACCGCATCGTTCCCTTTATCCGTGAAAAGGGATTTTGCTGCGGCGTTTACACTTCTTACTTTCTGCTGTATGCGCTTCTTAACATGGGAGAGAAAGAACTGGCATATGAACTGATCGTTAATAAAAGTGAACACTCTTGGTATCAAATGCTCCGGGAGGGTGCTACCACTGCGTTTGAGGCATGGGGTAAAGACCAAAAGCAAAATACCAGCCTCTGTCACGCCTGGGCGTCGGCACCCATCCCTGTATTGCTGGAAATAGCGGTGTCTGCAATCTGAAAATCTGAGGAGGGTGTCCCAAAAGTCATGAAATGACTTGAGGGGCATCCCTCGTTCTTTTTGCAAAAAATCGAGAACGGTTACCACGCCGTTCTCGATTTCTACCTCATTATGTGATATAATAAGGTATGCCAACATTTAAAGATTATACCATGAATCAGTTACAATTACCACTATCTTTTGAAGATTTCATTCCTGAAAATCATCTGGTGCGGGTCGTAAATACAGT
>JAZNMF010000115.1:0-64487 GCA_045579545.1 Acetatifactor sp.
TGGCGAGCGAAGCGAGCCTCAGAACAAGGGTCGCGGAGCGGCCCTTGTACTGAGGCTTGCCCTTTTCGAACATTATGAAAGTCAAGAGGCGAAGCGATTCTTTGTTCTGAGGCTCGCCCTTTTCGAACATTGGCCGCAATACGAATAACCCTGCCAAAACAGGTAATCATCCTATATAAAACTGTATATCATATAAAGATAGATAAGCAATAACATAAGAAAGGGGTACACAGTTCATGCAGTGCACAGATATCGGAATTGATTTAGGAACCGCCAGTATATTGGTTTACATCAGAGGAAAAGGCGTTGTATTAAAGGAGCCGTCAGTCGTGGCTTTTGACAGAGATTCCAATAAGATCAAAGCCATCGGAGAGGATGCCCGTCTGATGTTGGGACGTACCCCCGGTAATATCGTAGCTGTAAGACCTTTGCGTCAGGGTGTTATTTCTGATTACACCGTGACTGAGAAGATGATGAAGTATTTCATTCAGAAGGCATTGGGCAAGAAAACTTTCCGCAAGCCCAGAATTGCTGTGTGCGTACCCAGTGGAGTAACAGAGGTAGAGAAGAAGGCTGTTGAAGATGCAACCTATCAGGCAGGAGCAAGAGAGGTTTCCATCATTGAGGAGCCCATTGCAGCTGCTATCGGAGCCGGCATTGATATTTCCAAGCCCTGCGGTAATATGATCGTAGATATCGGCGGAGGAACCTCCGATATTGCAGTGATTTCTTTGGGCGGTACGGTTGTGAGCGCATCCATTAAGATTGCCGGTGATGATTTTGATGAAGCCATTGTTCGCTATATGCGTAAAAAACACAATCTTCTGATTGGTGAGAGAACTGCAGAGGACATGAAGATTAAGATAGGTTCCTGTTACAAGAGACCGGAGCCTGACTATATGGACGTGAGAGGCCGTAATCTGGTGACAGGTCTTCCCAAGACAGTGAAGGTATCCTCCGAAGAGACGGAAGAAGCTCTGAGAGAGACCACTGCCCAGATTGTGGAAACTATCCACAGTGTTCTTGAGAAGACTCCTCCTGAGCTGGCTGCAGATATTGCGGACAGAGGTATTGTTCTTACGGGAGGCGGAAGTTTGCTGCGCGGTCTGGAAGAGTTGATTTCTTCCAAGACAGGTATCAATACCATGACAGCAGAAGATCCCATGACAGCAGTGGCAGTGGGTACCGGCAGATATGTAGAGTTCCTTGCCGGTTACAGAGAGGATTAGGTGATCAGCAGAGCTGATTTAAATGATACGATGTGTTTTGCACAGTGACGGCTGCCGGGTTTCTGGCAGCCGTTTGTGACAGTTCAGTCAAAGACTGGGCGAATGGGCGCAGCGCAATACCCATGAGGATATAAAATGGAAACACTCAACGGATATGTAGAGCATATTATTTTTCAGAATAAAGAAAACGGATATACTGTACTGAACCTGGTGGCAGAGGGGGAGGAGATTACTTGCGTGGGTATGTGCAAAGGTCTGACGCAGGGCGAAAACATCTGCGCCCAGGGGGAGACGGTAGAGCATCCTCTGTATGGCAGCCAGTTTAAGATCAGCAGTTATCGGACTGTGGCACCGAAGGACAGTGCCAGCATGGAGAGATATCTTGCATCGGGAGCGATCAAGGGGATAGGTGCCTCTTTGGCTGCCCGCATCGTGAAGAAATTCGGTGATGACACCTTCCGCATTATCGAGGAGGAGCCGGAGCGTCTGGCCGAGGTAAAGGGGATCAGCGACCGTAAGGCCCGGGAGATTGCTGTCCAGATGGAGGAAAAAAAGGATCTTCGGGAAGCTTTGGTATATTTGCAGCAGTTTGGAATTTCCAATACACTGGCAGTAAAGATCTATGATACATACGGAATGAGCATGTATGGCATTCTCAAGGAGAATCCTTACAGGCTTGCAGAGGATATCACAGGTATCGGATTTAAAATTGCGGATGAGATTGCGGCCAGAATCGGCATTCACACCGATTCTGACTATCGCATCCAAAGTGGCCTTTTATATACTTTGCTACAGGCGGTGGGCGAAGGTCACTGCTATCTCCCTATGGAACTTTTGCTGAGGAGAGCCTCAGCCCTGTTGGATGTGGCGCCGGAGGATATCCGTCCTCAGGTGGACAATTTGATGATGGACAAAAAGATCGTGGTCAAGGGAGAGGCTGTGTTTGCGGCATCCTACTATTATGCTGAGTTAAATTGTGCCCGTATGCTGCAGCAGCTGAATATTCCCATGTGGACGGAAAGTGATGCGGAAATCCGCAAGAAAATAGAAAAGTTGGCTACATCGCTTAATATGGAAGTGGATACCCTACAGCAGGAAGCGGTTCTTGAGTGTATCAAAAACGGTCTTTTTCTTCTTTCAGGCGGACCGGGAACGGGAAAAACCACTACCATCAATATGATTATACGCTATTTTGAGGCGGAAGGTCTTGATATTTTTCTTGCGGCTCCCACGGGTCGCGCGGCTAAGAGAATGACGGAAGCCACCGGCTATGAAGCGAGAACCATACACCGGATGCTGGAACTGAATGGTGCTTTGTCGGATGAGGACACCAGAAAACTCCGTTTTGAAAAAAACAGAGAGAACCCTTTAGAGGCAGATGTCATCATTATTGACGAAATGTCTATGGTGGACCTGACGCTGTTTCAGGCACTTTTACAGGCAATCGTGCCCGGCACCAGACTGGTGCTGGTGGGCGATGTGAATCAGCTCCCCAGTGTAGGTCCCGGTCAGGTGCTTCGGGATCTGATGAGCAGCAGAGTCTATCCCACAATCGTGCTGCAGAAAATTTTCCGGCAGGCCGGCGAGAGCGATATCGTGGTGAATGCCCACAGGATCAACAGGGGAGAACAGATTTCTCTGGACAATAAAAGCAAGGACTTTTTCCTGTTGGAGCGTTCCGATGTGAATGTGATCTACAAGCATATGATCCAGCTGATCCGGGAAAAACTTCCGGGATATGTGGAAGCTACTCCTTATGACATTCAGGTGCTGACACCCATGAGAAAAGGAAGCCTTGGCGTTGAGACGCTCAATGTCATCCTGCAGCAGTATCTGAATCCTCCCGATTCCCGCAAAAAGGAGCATTCCTTTGGGAATGCGGTGTTCCGGGAAGGCGATAAGGTCATGCAGATTAAAAATAATTATCAGTTGGAGTGGGAGATTGTGAGCAGGTATGGGATTCCCATTGACAGGGGCGTGGGTGTATTTAACGGTGACATGGGCAGGATACTGGAGATCAATGAGCCTGCTTCCCAACTGGTGGTAGAGTATGACGAGCACAGAAGAGTCACCTATCCCTTCACTATGTTGGAGGAATTGGAGCTTTCCTATGCGATCACCATACACAAAGCCCAGGGAAGCGAATATCCCGCAGTGATCATGCCGCTGCTCGGCGGTCCCAGATTGCTTTTAAACAGGAATCTGTTGTATACGGGTGTCACCAGAGCCAAAAGCTGTGTGACGATTCTGGGCAGCAGTGACACGGTCCGTGAGATGATCGATAATGAGAGTGAGAATCGCAGATACACGGCTTTGTCCCGACGGATTCTTGAACTGGATCAACAGGAAAGGGAAGGGATGTTTTGAAACTGCTCAAAAAACTGTACGGGCTGTGTCTCCAGCTTTTGTTTCCACTCAGATGTCCGGTCTGTGATGATATTGTCACCCCTTTTGGCGAGAAAATATGCACGGATTGCATGAAGAAACTGAAGTATGTGACGCCGCCCAGATGCATGAAATGCGGCAAACAACTGGAGGAAGAGGAGCAGGAGTATTGCTGGGATTGCTGTGAAACAAAGCATTTCTTTGTGAGAGGAAGAGCGCTCTATGATTACGGCAGTGTGGCATCGTCCATATATCGCTTTAAGTATGGCGGAAGGCGGGAATATGCTGATTTTTACGGAGAAGAGATCGCTCGTTATCTGGGAGAATTTATCAGGCAGATACAGCCGCAGGCGCTGATCCCTATCCCTCTTCATTCTGTCAGACAGAGGAAAAGAGGATATAATCAGGCATTTCTTTTGGCAAGTGCGATCAGCAGGTATACAGGAGTGCCGGTTTGTGATAAAATATTAATAAGAACCCAAAATACAGTTCCGTTAAAGGAATTAAATCCCGGAGAAAGACAAAATAATTTGAAAAAAGCTTTCCATATCAAGGGAAATGATGTAAAATTAAAGACGATTCTATTGATTGATGACATATATACCACGGGAAGCACCATGGATGAAGCGACTTTCACCCTGTTGCAGGCAGGTGTAGAGAGTGTATACTTTATCACGTTGGCTTGCGGCAGAGGAATTTGATCCGCCGTGGGTATCAGAGGAGAATGAGATGCTGAATGAAGAGAGAATCATTCTGATGACGAGAATGGAATCTTATGCAGAGAATGAAGGCAAGAAGAATATGCAGATCGGCAACTACTTTCGCGGAGACTACATCAGTATCCAGGTTATGAAATCCGTTGTCAGTGCTACGGTTGCGTTTGTTCTTGGCTTTGCACTTTATATTTTGTATTATCTTGAGACTTTTCTGGAGGAGATCTACAAAATGGATCTGATCGCGTTTGCCAAAAATGTGCTGATCTGTTACGGGATCACGGTTGTAACATATGGGGTGATAGCTTATCTGGTATATTCTTACCGCTACACCAAGGCGCGCAAGAGCCTTAAGAACTATTATAACCACCTGAAACAGTTGAATGCTCTCTACCGTGATTAGAGAAACCGAAAGGACAGAGATTATGACAGCTTTACTGGAAATAAGAGAGAAGATTAAAATGATTTACAGTAAAAACGAGGTGTTTATCATCCCGATCGCCAAGTTTTTACTGACCTTTATCGTGCTCACCATGGTTAACGGGAAGATCGGATATATGGGAACCATAGACAAGATGCCGGTTGTTTTGATCGCGTCGCTGTTTTGCTCCTTTTTGCCTGTCGGATTTATCATCGTATTTGCGGCACTTTTCAGTTTGCTCCACATGTATGCGCTTTCGCTGGAGGTTGCTTTGGTAGGACTGTGTCTGTATCTGATCATGTTCCTTCTGTTTTTCCGATTCAGCCCCAGAGACTCTATGGTTGTAATACTGACGCCCATGCTGTTTATGATGAAGATTCCCTATATCATGCCGATTGTTGTGGGACTTCTCGGCACCCCGGCATCTGTAGTTTCCGTGGCATGCGGCGTGGTAATCTATTTCTTCTTGAACCACGTGGTCGGCAGCGCGGCGGCTATCGGCTCCATGGAACCCGGGGAGATGACAGCCAAACTTCGCCTGATGATCGATGGTATCCTGAAGAACAGGGAAATGCTTGTGGTGATAGCAGCATTTGCAGTTGCTGTCATAGTGGTATACATGATCCGCAGAATGTCCATCGACTATGCATGGACCATCGCCATGGTGGCAGGCGGTATTGCCAATCTGGTGGTGCTGTTGGTGGGAGATCTGGTACTTGACACCAATGTGTCGGTGCTGGGAGCTATTTTGGGGACAATCCTTGCCGTCGCCGTGGCGAAGGTTGTGGAATTTTTCAGATTTTGTGTGGATTACAGCAGAACCGAGAAGGTACAGTTTGAGGACGACGAGTACTATTATTATGTAAAAGCTGTGCCTAAGATGACAGTGGCTGTCCAGACGAAGACTGTGAAGAAGATCAATACACAGAGCAGACCTGCGCAGGAGAGAACCGTAGCTGCCAGAAGCGGCAGTGCCTCTCACACAGTGAGAAGCAGGGAGGGTTATCGGACGCCGTCTCCCGCTGCGGAGAGTGCGCGTACTTCAGAACGAAACGTGGTTACAGAGAGAACCTCTTACAGTCGCGGTGGGGCAAGATCTGCCAATGTAGCTGTCAGGACCAATGTCCGTCAGAATGATGCAGTGGAGAGCCAAAATCCTGTGGATGATTTGGAGATTGAAGAACTGGAGTAGATAAATAATACAAGACAAGAGGGTTTATCAGTATGCTAGAATGGTGGAATTCAGCTGTAGATCATGTGCAAAGAATACTGTCTTCCATGAAAATAGGCGATTTGATTGAGATATTGATCATCGCCTTTTTGGTGTATCATATCATCGTATGGATTCAGAAGAGCCGGGCATGGTATCTGTTAAAAGGACTGGTCGTGATAGGTGTCTTTCTGCTGTTGGCAGTATTTTTTGAAATGTATACGATCCTGTGGATGGCCTCAACGATCGCACCCATTGCGGCCACGGCTATCGTAGTCGTGCTTCAGCCTGAGATCAGGAAGGCACTGGAAGAGCTTGGAAAGAGAAATGTGCTGACCTCAGTACTGCCTTTTGACAGCAGTAAGAAAGCGGAGGCGGTATTCGATGAAAAAACTGTTAATGAAATTACCAAAGCATGCATAGAAATGGGTAAGGCAAAGACCGGAGCATTGATCGTCATTGAACATAAGGATTCTCTGCTTGATTATGAGAGAACCGGAATTGACGTGGATGGCATTGTATCAAGCCAGCTGCTGATCAACATTTTTGAACATAACACACCTTTGCACGACGGAGCAGTCATAGTGAGAGGGAATCGCATTACTTCTGCGACCTGCTATCTCCCTCTTACGGATAATATGAATTTGGGGAAGGAACTGGGTACAAGGCACAGAGCCGGAGTCGGTATCTCAGAGTCCACAGATTCCCTGACAGTCATTGTGTCTGAAGAGACAGGACGCATCAGTGTTGCAGAGGGCGGAAAACTCGACAGAATGAGCGATGCGGAGATGCTCAAAGCCAGACTGAGTACTCTGTTGGAGAGTGCCGATGAGGAGGAGAAGAGCAGACACAGGTGGAAAGGAAGGAGCAAAGACAAGAAATGAGAAAGAAGTTATTTGCCAATTGGGGAATCAAGCTCATAAGTCTTTTGTCTGCTTTCGGTCTATGGTTTGCTGTCGTATATTTTGAAGATCCTTTGATGGATGAAACGTTTACCAATATTCCGGTACAGCTTGAGAATACGGAGCTTTTAACAGACCAGGGGCTGGTTTATGAGGTGCTTGACGGTACAGATATTGTGAGACGTGTTACTGTGCGGGGGCCCAAGACGGTGCTGGCAGAGATGAAAAAGGACTCCATCGTTGCCATAGCTGATTTTTCCGAGAAAAATATGTCGGATATGATTGATATTGAATTCAAGGCTGTGAATGAATATGCAGGCACGATCACGGATATCAGCGCGGACGCAGGCGGAGCCCAGCTGAAGCTGTTTGTGGAAGAGAAGATTTCCAAGAGCATTCCGCTGAGTGTGAATGTGATCGGAGAGGTTGCTAAAGACCATCAGCTCAGCAGTGCTAAGACAGAGCAGAACCGAATTACCGTTACAGGCGGTAAGAGTAAGGTGGAGGCTGTCAGCTACGCGGCAGTTAATGTGGATGTGACCGGAAGCGATACGGATATTTCCACGATTGAAACCATCAGACTGTACGATAAAAACGATAATTTGCTGGACCATAAGCAGATACAGAAGAACATCAACAGCACTACCGCTACCATCACCATTCAGGCTACCAAGACAGTGCCTGTGGAAATGGAAATCATGGGTGAGCCTGCAGAGGGTTACCTGGTGGCAAAAGATGCGGTGTGCAACGTGGAAACTGTGAAGATCACAGGCAGTGATGCAGTGCTTGCAGGCGTGGACCGCATTGTAATCCCCGCAGAAACACTGGATATCACAGGATATACAGATGATTTTGTGAAGCAGGTGAATCTGAAGAATTGTCTCCCGACAGGCATACAGCTGGCGAAGGATTGGATACAGAGTATGGCAGAAGTCACGGTATCCATTGAGCGGGAGAGCAGTTTGGATCTGAAGGTACTGTCTTCGAACCTGACTATTACCAATATTCCGGAAGGACTGGAAGCGGAGATTGAGGAGCCGTATACGGTATATGATCTGCGGGTATCGGGTCTTCGGGAAGACCTCTCCGCGATTGATGAAGCGCGGCTTAGAGGTGTGATTGATGTGCGGGCATGGATGGAGAGCCGGGAAATGACGGAGTTGACAGAGCAGGTGTATTATATTCCGGCTGAAATGCTCCTTCCCGAAGGTGTTAGAGTTACCATTGCCGTAGAAGCAAGGATCACATTCTTTGAATCCGGTGAGTCTGAATAGAAGTAAAATTTGAATAGTACAGAGGTGCGGGTTTTCTGCTCTTTGTGCGGAAATGAGGAGATTATGGCTAGATTATTTGGTACAGACGGTGTAAGAGGTATTGCGAATGAAGAATTGACTCCCCTGCTTGCAATGCAGCTGGGGCAGGCCGGCGCATATGTGCTTACGAAGGAAAAGGCGCACAAGCCTACGATCATGGTGGGCTGCGATACACGAATCTCCGGAGATATGCTGGCGAATGCTTTGATGGCAGGAGCCTGTTCAGTAGGTGCCAACTGTGTATATGTGGGAGTGATTCCTACGCCGGCAGTTGCTTATCTGACACAGAAATACAAGGTGGATGCAGGTGTTGTGATATCGGCCTCTCACAATCCGGTAGAATTTAACGGCATCAAATTCTTTGACTGCAACGGCTACAAGCTTCCGGATGCCCTTGAGGATGAGATAGAGGCGATGATCAGGGGAGATATGACAGATGTGAAGTTTCCCATCGGCCCCGGTGTGGGCAAGATTAAGTATCGCACGGATGCCAGGGAAGAGTATATCAACCATGCGATACAGTCAGTCAATGTGAATTTGCAGGGATTAAAGATCGTTGTGGATTGCGCGGAGGGAGCTTCCTACTACACCTCAGTCGAGGCGCTGAAGGAGTTGGGCGGCAATATTGTTGCCATTCACAATAATCCGGACGGTACCAATATCAATGCCAACTGCGGGTCCACCCATATGGAGGAACTGCAGGCAAGGGTTGTTTATGAAAAGGCTGATCTTGGCCTTGCTTTTGACGGAGATGCCGACCGTCTGCTGGCAGTGGACGAAAACGGTAAGGTGGTTGACGGCGATCAGATCATGGCGATCGTAGGCAACCATATGAAGGATCAGGGAAAGCTGAAGAAGGATATGATCGTGGCAACCGTTATGAGCAATCTGGGCTTTTTCCTGATGGGTGAAAAGAAAGGGATTGCCATAGAACAGACCAAGGTGGGCGACCGGTATGTGCTGGAACGAATGAAAGAAGTGGGCGCCAGCCTGGGCGGAGAGCAGTCCGGCCACATTATTTTCCTGGATGAGAACACCACCGGTGACGGTCTCTTAAGTGCCCTTCATCTGTTGCAGGTTGTGGTGGAAACCGGCAAACCGCTTTCTGAGCTTGCTTCGGTTATGGAGGTATTGCCGCAGGCATTGGTAAACGCCAAGGTGGCAACACACAAAAAAGACAGATATATGGAGTATCCGGAGATCGCAGATGCGATCCGGGAGTTGGAGAGAAAATTTGCCGGAGAGGGCAGAGTGCTCATTCGTCCTTCCGGAACGGAACCTCTTGTCCGCGTTATGATTGAAGGAAAAGATCAGCAGGTGATCCGGCAGGAAGCAGAAAAACTGGCAAGTCTGATTCAGGATATTATGTTTTAAGATTTCTTAGAAAATGGGTTGAGATTGGGAGACAATCGTGCTATAGTTAGAATGCAGACAGTAATGATTGGGTTATCCAATTTGGTATAGTGAATTGTTTGGAGGTAAGATATATGGTTAGCCAGAAGGTCGTTATCAAGAATCCCACAGGGCTTCATCTAAGACCGGCAGGTATTCTGTGCAAAGAGGCAATGCGGTTCAGATCTTTGATCACATTTACATTCAGGGAAACCACGGCGAACGCCAAAAGCGTTCTGAGTGTTTTGGGCGCCTGCATCAAGTGCGGTGACGAGATTGAATTTTTCTGCGAGGGAGAAGATGAGCAGGAAGCTCTGGAAGCTCTGGTGAAGGCAGTAGAAAGCGGTCTCGGAGAATAGAGCAATTAACAGCCCTCCCTCATGGGAAGGGCTGTCTTGCAGTTTACAGAAAAGAGGAACAGACATATGTTGAATTATAAAAAGTATCGCAAGAATCCGGTAGTGGACTATCCGGAAAGAGAGTGGCCAAACAGGGAGATTGAGAAAGCTCCCATTTGGTGTAGCGTCGACCTGAGAGACGGAAATCAGGCATTGATCGATCCTATGGTGGTGCAGGAGAAGGTGGAAATGTTCCAGTTTCTCATCAATCTGGGGTTCAAAGAGATTGAGATCGGTTTTCCGGCTGCCAGCCAGATTGAGTTTGACTTTCTTCGTCAGTTGGTTGACCGCAGACTGATCCCGGACGATGTTGTGGTACAGGTGCTGACCCAGTGCAGAGAAGAATTGATAGACCGCACTTTCGAAGCGATCGAGGGTTGCAAGCAGGCTATCGTACATATTTACAATTCCACATCCACTCTGCAGAGAGATGTGGTATTCAATATGGACAGAGAACATATTATTGATATTGCCGTTAAGGGTACGCAGATGGTAAAGGAACGTGCGGCCAAGTTCCCCGGTAAAATCATTCTTGAGTATTCCCCGGAGAGTTTCACCGGAACAGAGCTTGATTTCGCGCTGGAGATCTGCGATGCTGTACAGAAGACATGGCAGCCTACTCCCGAGAACAAGATGATCATTAATCTGCCCTCGACCGTGGAGATGAACACCCCCAATGTATATGCGGATCAGATTGAATGGATGATCAAACATCTAGATAACAGAGAAAGCATTATTGTCAGCGTTCACCCTCACAATGACAGGGGAACGGGTGTGGCAAGTGCTGAGTTGGCCATGCTTGCAGGCGCAGACCGCGTGGAAGGTACTTTGTTCGGCAACGGAGAGCGTACCGGTAACGTGGACATCATGAATATTGCGTACAACATGTTTTCTCAGGGAATCAATCCCGAGCTGAACCTGGAACATATCAATGACGTGATTGAGATTTACGAGAGATGCTGTAAGATTCCGATCCATCCCAGACATCCCTATGCCGGCAAATTGGTATTTACTGCCTTTTCCGGTTCCCATCAGGATGCGATCAATAAGGGTGTCAAGGCGCTGAGGGAGAGGAACAGCCAGATTTGGCAGGTTCCCTATCTTCCCATTGATCCCGCAGATATCGGCAGAGAATACGAGCCGATCGTCAGAATCAATTCCCAGTCCGGCAAGGGCGGTGTAGCTTTTGTAATGGATACCTATTTCGGCTTCAAGCTTCCTAAGGCAATGCACAAGGAATTTGCCAATGTGATCCAGGCCATTTCTGAGAAGCAGGGCGAGGTTTCTCCGGAGCAGATCATGGACAAATTCAAAGAGGAGTATCTGGATCGGAAAGAGCCTATCCACTTCCGCAAGCTGCGTGTGGATGATCTGAGCGGTGAAGTGAAGTCTCAGTTTGATACCAGAGTGACAGTTGTTTACGCGGACCATGGTCAGGAGAAGTTTTTTGAGGCAGTGGGTAACGGACCTATTGATGCAGTAAAGAAAGGTCTTACGCAGGCTCTTGATCTTGATATCAAGATTCTTGACTATGAAGAGCATGCACTGCAGAGCGGTTCCAACTCTCAGGCAGCAGCCTACATTCATCTGCTCGACACCAACACGGGAAGAGTTACTTACGGCGTAGGAGTAAGTTCCAATATCACCAGAGCATCAGTGCGGGCTATTTTCTCAGCAGTAAACAGACTGGAATTGGGAATACGCTGATCAGACAAATAAAAAGAACGCACTGTTGTCAGATAATATTGCGAATTCAAAAGGATACCGGGTCTCACAGACATGTGGGGCCCGGTTTTAACTTTATAGAAAAAACTCCGTGAGGATGCGCACTCGCAGGATTTCCTTTGGGATTGACTTTTCTCTATGGCAAGTTTATAGTTAAGGGGAAATGAAACTTTACAGACGTTTGCGAAACAAAGCTGCTGACTGCCGGAGCAATGGTTGTTCCGACTGATTGGCCTTGAAAAGCGTCGGTACTTAGCGAAGCAAAGCCGCAGGCTGTAGTCTGAGCTTAGTACCGTTACGACTTTTCACGGAGCGAGAGCGTCCATGAAGCGGAACAACCATTGCTCCGGCAGTCAGCAGCTTTGTTTCGCAAACGCCTGTAAATCTATATTCAGAAAGGAGCTTTTCAATGGATTATTCGCGTCTTGACCCTCTCGTTTCCATCAGCGGAGAAAGAATCTCCTCTGTTGAGGATTGGGAAACCTACCGCCGGGAAGAAATCATGGTATTATTGTCTAATTTTGTCTATGGTGTCCGTCCCATGGAACGGCCCGACGACATCTCCTTCTCTGTGGAAGCAGTTACTGAGAATTATTTGGGTTATCCCATTGTCAGAAAACAGGTCCGCATTTCATTCCTTGGCTATGATCTGCCTTTCGATCTGTTCTTGCCTGTAAAAACTTACCGAAAGAAGCCGGTACCTGTTTTTCTTCATATCATGAATGAGAATAGCATGAACATGTATCAACCGGTGGAAAACCCCGACAATCCGTTTCTTCCTATCGTTGATCTTGCCGAGCGCGGCTATGGCTGTGCCGCAATGGCGACCCTTGCCGTCTCGCCGGATTGGAACCATCATCCCCGGTTTAAAAAGGGTGTATTCCATGTGATCCAGCCGGATACAGCCAAACGGGATCAGCGTTCCTGGGGAAACATTTCCGGTTGGGCTTACGGTGCCAGCAGAGTCATGGATTATCTTGAGACCGATCCGGACGTTCTCCACGAAAAAGTCGGTGTGTGCGGCCACTCCAGAGCCGGAAAGGCTGCGCTTTGGACCGGTGCAACAGATCCTCGTTTTGCCCTGGTGATCAGCAACGATTCCGGCTGTTCCGGTGCTGCTTTTACCCGCAGCAACGCGGAAAACAGAGAGCATATAAAGAATATTCTGATCAGCGACTGGTTTTGTGAAAATTATCGAAAGTACGGATCCCGGGAGGAAATGCTCCCTTGTGATCAGCATCTTCTGTTGGCTGCAATGGCTCCACGGCCGCTGTATGTCAAGAGTAACGCCGAAGATCTCTGGGCAGGTCCCGACGATGAACTCAAGTCCTGTTTTCTCGCTACACCTGTCTATGAACTGTACGGAAAGCCCGGCTTGATTGCTCCTTCCACAGTGGAAGTCGGTGTCGCTTATCAGGAAGGGACGATTGGTTACCACCGCAGTCCCGGCGACCACAATTTGGATGCCGACGACTGGCAGAAGTTTATGGATTTTGCAGATAACTATCTGAAATGACGGTAGGACAAACAAAATTTCTTTTTCCACACGCTTTGACTTAACAGAACTTGTTTTGCCACAAGTGAGCAATTGGAAAAAATCTTGTTATTCTTATCTGATTTTGGTATACTGAAGACGGAGTACAGAACAAAAGAAGTCCGGAGGAAAATATGAGCTTGCTGAGTGTGATTGTACCATGCTATAACGAAGAGGAGTCAGTGGCGGATTTTTATCATGAGCTGATGGCGAATGAGTCCTTTTTTGCGGAGAAGCAATTGGACGTGGAGATTCTCTATATAGATGACGGCTCCAAGGATCAGACTGTGTCTGAAGTAAAGAAGCTGCGTGAATTGGATGAGAGAGTACATCTTGTGTCCTTTTCCAGGAATTTCGGCAAGGAAGCGGCCATGTATGCCGGTCTTCAGAAAAGCCGGGGAGATTATGTGGTGATCATGGATGCTGATCTGCAGGATCCTCCTTCTTTGCTGCCTCAGATGTTTGATTATCTGCAGGAAGGCTATGACTCCGTGGCTACCAGACGTGTCAGCCGTAAGGGCGAGCCGCCGGTGAGAAGCTTTTTTGCCAGAATGTTTTATAGGCTCATGAAGAAGATTTCCAGGACTGAAATCATGGATGGTGCCAGAGATTATCGCCTGATGACAAGGCAGATGGTGGATGCCATCCTGTCAATGGAAGAGTACAATCGTTTTACCAAGGGTATTTTCGGTTGGGTAGGCTTCCGGACCAAATGGATTGAGTTTGAAAATATTGAGCGCCGCAAAGGCGAGACCAAATGGAATTTTTGGAAGTTGTTTGTGTATTCCTTGGACGGCATCACTGCTTTTTCCACAGTGCCGCTGATGTTTGCTTCCCTTGTGGGAGTTCTGTTCTGTTTCCTTGCATTTGTGTTTATCGTGTTTATTATTGTGAGGAAAATCCTGTTCGGAGACCCGGTATCCGGATGGCCTTCTCTCGTATGTATTATCTCGCTGGTAAGCGGTGTTCAGCTGTTTTGTCTGGGTATCGTGGGGCAGTATTTGGCAAAGACTTACATGGAAGTAAAAAGGCGCCCGATATACCTTGTAAAAGAAGAGATTTAGTATTATTTTGACAATTTGTGTACTATTACGCGATGAAAAATACTTTCCATTTTTCGACAGATATGATAGAATTTACAACGGCATCGCAGTAACGGGCAATACTCGACAGATGGAAGGGGAATTCATTTTGGAGATTGCTGCTGTAAAAGATTACGAATTGGAGAGGTATATTACTAACATTATGCTGGACATTGGTGTGCCGGCGCATCTGAAAGGTTACCATTATTTGCGGGATGCCATCCTGCTATCCGGTAGAGATATAGAGGTTGTAAGCAGTGTGACAAAATTGCTTTATCCGACAATAGCAAAACGATTCAGAACTACCGATCAAAAGGTGGAAAGAGCAATCCGCAATGCAATCGAAGTATCCTGGTGCAGGGGAAATACGGATACTTTTGAAGCGTTGTTCGGATACTCGGTTCAGTCAGGAAAAACAAGACCAACAAACAGTGAATACATAGCCAGGATTGCTGACAAGATCAGGCTGGATATCAAAGCTATGTGATGTAGAGGAAAGAATATAATTAGTCAGTCTAAAAATCAAGTTTATTATGTGCCCTTGTGATGCCAGTGAAGCTGCCGGACGATATCGTCGTTCCCGCAGCTTTTTCTCGTTTAAAAACCCATCAAGAACTTGTACAGATATGATAAATGTGGTAAAATTTATTTATTGTAGAAGTCTGAATGACATAACGGCAGGAGAGATATGGCTTTTTTGGTTTGGAGCTTATTGGCAATTGTTTTATTCGTAACAGGTGCCGGTGTTGTGCGGTGCTTTTATGGACGTAATTATAAGGCCAGTTGTACGCCGGGGGAGATTTTTCTCTCCGGCTTATGTGTGTTTGTCGGCACCGGAGAAGCGGCTCATCTGACTGCCGTTTTTATGAAATGGTCCGTGTCACGGATGTCGCTGATATGGCTTCTGATCATCGGTATACTGACTGTCGCCAGTCTGGTATTATTGTGGTCCTGCCGCAAGATAAAAAGTGAGAACAGCGGCTTGCTGCGAAAGGCAGAACAGACAGACACAGCCTTACAGCTGTTGACGGGAGTTCTTTTGCTGTCGGTGCTTTTGCAGATCATTGTGACGGTAACCGGCGACCTCAGATGCGATACCGGAGATATGACGCTGGAAACGGTAAGGACATTTCTTGCACAGGATAAGTTGTTTGGAGCCAATCCTCTCACGGGGCAGCCCTATGAGGCGGGAGTTCCTTTCCGGTTAAAGATATTGTGTCTTCCCGGCCTTTACAGTGTATTGTGTACTCTCACGGGCTTGGATGCAGAGCTTTTGGTGTGCCGGATTGTACCGGCACTGGTGATTGTGTGCAGTTATCTGGCATACGGTATTCTGGCAAAGCAGCTGTTTTCCAAGGATAGGATGGGACAGATCCTTATGTTGCTTGTGGTATCCGTGCTGTTTTGGTGCGGCGGTTATCTGGATTCCATGGACGGTTTTTTACTGCTCCATAGCGCTTACAAAGGAATTGCCATACGTAATGCTGTATTGATTCCTTTTACAATTGCAATGTGCCTTCAGAAGAAGTGGAAGACTGCTTTGCTGGCGATTCTGGCGGAGGCCTGCATGGTCTGGACTTTATACGGTCTGGGAGCATGTCTGCTTGTGACTGTGACACTGCTGCTTGTCAATCTGTGGATGCGTGAAAGGACACGCAGGGGAGGGAAAGCATGCGGGAACTCTTGAAGAATGCGGTAAACGGGTGGTTTGCTTATACGGATGCCGGAAAATATGCTGTGCTTTTTCTGGGGATCCTGGTGTGGTATTGGTACAATCGGTATCAGAAAAAAGTGACTGATGAACCGGCGAAGCAGCTGCTGATATATGCAACGGCAATGGCCGTAGCGGTACTGTTTCCACCCGGCACAGTATTTTTAATGAAATATCAGACATCATTTTATGATTATAGATGGATCTGGAGTGTCGTCCCCGTTACACTTGTGATTTCCTGGGGCATGACGAAAATCTTTCTGGAGCAGTACAGAGTGCAGTGGCGCGGACAATACCTGAAGCTTGCGGGGTTTGTATCTTTGGGTTTGGCAGTGATTCTGTTGTGCGGAAATCTTGACACAGAAGACTGTCACGGTGTGTCCATTGCTCAGGAGAAGGCAAAGACCGTCAGGATATTGGATAAATTGGAAGAATCGGGAGATACTGAAGATATCTGCTTATGGGCTCCCCGTGAAGTGCTTGCGTATGTGAGGGGACAAAACGGAGAGATCTGCCTTTTGTACGGAAGAAATATGTGGGAAGCTTCTCTGAATGCTTATGCATACGACGTCTATGATCAAGAGACAACCGCGCTTTATCAATGGATGGAGACGGAAGAAGGGGTTGAGGAGCAGCCCGGATTGTCAGACAGAGAAGCGGTGGATATGGCTTTTCAAAAAGGAGTCAATTGCATTCTTGTATCAAAGGAAAAATCAGCCCGGATTTCCCGATATGTGACAGAGGCCGCAGCAGGAGAGAACCTGACTGTGACCTGCCTGGAAATCGAGGGATATGATATATATAGGATCCGGTCATAAGCGGATGCGGAATAGAGGACAAAATGGATAAAAAGGTCAGTATTGTCGTACCTGTGTATAACGTGGAAAAGTTCATAATCGAGACGGTGGAGAGCGTTCGCAGCCAGACATATGGCGACTGGGAATTGCTTCTGGTACTGGATGGCTGTAAGGACAGAACGGAAGAAATCCTGGAACACTACCTCGGCAGTGTTGGGGATCAGAGGATCCGTATTCTGAGGCAGCCGGAAAACCGCGGTGCTGCAGCGGCACGGAACAGGGGTGTGGAAGAAGCTGCAGGCCGTTATATTGCGTATCTGGATTCGGATGATCTGTGGAGAGAAGAAAAGCTTGCAAAGCAGCTTGCCTTTATGGAAGAGAAGGATGCTGCATTCTCCTTTACGGGATATGAATTTGCCGATGAGAACGGAAACGGTCTGGGCAAGATCGTCAGGGTTCCCGGAGAGATGAGCTACCATGATGCATTGAAGAATACTACCATTTTCACCACAACAGTAATGTTTGACACACAGAAGATCGACAGAGAACTACTCAGGATGCCTCAGATTAAAAGTGAGGACACTGCGCTTTGGTGGAAAGTGCTTCGAAGCGGCTATACGGCCTATGGACTGGATGAAAATCTGGTGTTGTACCGGAGAGCGGGACAGTCACTTTCCTCCAACAAACTGGAAGCGATCAGACGAATCTGGAACCTGTACCGCAAGGCAGAAAAACTCCCTGTTCACAAATCAGTTTACTACTTCTGCCACTGGGCCATCCGTGCCGTCAAACGAAGAATTTGAAAAATTTTGCACTATTTCGCGATAGATGTTATAATGTACGCAAAGGGCAGAGGCAAGCGAAGAAAGACACAGTTGCCATGCTTGCATGAGCAACTGTGCCTTTCTTCATTTGCCGAGCGAAGCGACCGCGCAAATGCGGAGTATTTGCGCGGTACTGCCCTTTGCGTAGCAAAACAAAGGCTCTTTGCGCAGCAAATGAAAGTTGTAGCAAAGCAATTCCCCGGAAAGGAGAACGACCTTGAACAAGAAGGAAGGTTTTAAGCGGCTGCTCAATCTGAGCCTGGCAGGAATCTGCCTGTTAATAGAGATCCTTATCTTTACATACATCTATCTGGAGTATCTGTACCCCAGTATAGATATATTGATTGACCTGAATTATTGGTTCAAAGGATATCTTCTCCAGATTTTATTCTACAGCTGTATGCTGTTTTTCTTCACTAAGATGTACGGTGGCCTGAGGATCGGCTTTCTGAAGAATTCGGAGATTATTTTTTCTCAGGTTTTCGGAACGGTGATGGCCAACATTTTTACTTATGTACAGATGTCACTGATGGTAACCCAGTTGTTTATCCCGGTTCCCTTTGTGATTATGACGTGTTGTCAGGCTGCAGTGGTGGTTATCTGGATCAACATTGCAAACAGAATTTTCCGGAAGGTGTTCCCGCCCCGCAAGCTTCTGTTGATCCATGGCAGAAGATCTGCTGATGATATCAGAAGAAAGTTTGAAAACCGCAAGGATAAGTATAAGATTGTAAACAGTATCGGTGTTCACCATGGACTGGACTATCTGCAAAAAGAGATCGTCCGCGGTTATGAGGCGGGTGAATTCAGTGCCGTGATCATTTGGGACATGTCCGGGGAGGAGCGGAATGCATTGCTGAAATTCTGCTATTCCCGTTCTATCCGTTTTTATATTATGCCAAAGATTTCTGATGTTATCATGCTGGGTGCGGAGGAATTGCATCTCTTTGATACGCCGATATTACTCACCAGAGAATATAGTATGACCATGGAGCAACGGTTTATGAAGCGCATGATCGACTTGATCTGTTCTCTGTTCCTGCTGATCATCGCCTCCCCATTTATGCTGATCACCGCCATTGCAATTAAGCTCTATGACGGCGGCCCCGTACTGTACAAGCAGATTCGCTGTACAGAGGGCGGAAGAGAGTTCAAAATCATGAAGTTCCGTAGCATGAGAACCGATGCGGAGAAGGACGGCGTGGCGAGACTGGCTCAGAAGAATGATAACCGGATTACTCCGATCGGCAAATTTATCAGGAAAGTACGAATTGACGAGCTGCCGCAGCTGATCAATATTCTGGTGGGCGACATGTCCTTTATCGGACCGCGCCCGGAGAGGCCTGAGATCATTGCACAGTATGTGGAGATCATGCCGGAGTTTGCCTACCGTATGAAGGTGAAGGCAGGACTGGCAGGTTACGCGCAGGTATACGGAAAATATAATACCACTCCCTATGATAAGTTGAAGCTGGATCTGACCTATATTGAGAATTATTCCCTCTGGCTGGATCTGAAACTGATGCTTCTGACCCTTAAAATACTGTTATGGCCGGACAGCACCGAGGGTGTGGAAACGGAGCAGGTAACGGCACTGCGCAAGGAGCTTGAAGACAATAAGAGGGAGGACTGATATGTGGAAGTGCAGCTATGCTAAAGAGCCCTTTGACTTGAGACTGCTAGTGCTCTGGGGACTTCGCAGGATATGGACCGTATTTCTGGGAATCCTTCTGGGAGCTCTGCTCATCGGCGGCGGTTATCAGCTGTGGAACGGTGTGATCGCCGGAGAAAAGCAGTATTCGGTTACTACCATGTACGAGGTGATCTACGGCAACGACCCCAACACGAACTATGAATATACCTACATCAACGGTTACACATGGAAGCAGTTGATGGAGACGGACCTGTTTCTGGAATTTCTGCAGGAGCAGGAGGATGCGCCTTCGTTTGTAAAGGAGCCTGCTTTTGTGAAGAATCCGGGCAAATATCTGTCAGCGGATCTGCCCTCCGATCTGAGAATGCCGACTACTACGGTGACCACATCGGATCCGGAACTTTCTGCGGCGCTGGACCGGGCGGTGCAGGGAGCCATGGAGGAGCTTGGTGAATATAAGCTGGAGATAGAGAGAATTCAGGTGGCTGATACAGGAGAAGCGGTTCTTGTGGACAACACGCCTAGAACCCTTCATGCGACAATTCTTGGGGCAGTATCAGGTGCCCTTTTTGTGCTTTTTATTCTGTTTTGCCAATATTGTATGAGTGATAGTATCTGGGTGCCGGAAACCTTCACTTTCCGGTACGGCATCCCTATGGTCGGTGCAGTGTCTGCATCCGAGACGGCATTGAAGGAGACGGAGGAAACCAACTTTGCATATTTGTTCCGTGACAAAAAGCAGATTGCAGTAACCGCAGCAGATTCACAGCTGGATCTGACGGCAGTGGTTTCCTGCCTGCCGGAACTGGCGGATACGGAATATGTGTGTGTTCCCGGCTTTGAGCAGGTTCCTCAGGCGGCGGAGCCCTTACGAAAAGCGGACGCTATTTTGCTGGTCATTGCAGCGGGGACTGACGGCGGCAGGCAGATCATGCATCTTATGGAGTCCTTGAAGATGCAGGATTGTCAGGTGACCGGTGCGCTTCTGTGGAACGCAGACAGGAGACTTCTGGATGCGTATTACTTTGGAGGAAGAAGATCATGACATTGGAACTGCTGGTGGCAGCCATGAATAAAGAACCCCTTGAACTGGCCCGTGAGATGCAGATTGGCAGCGATGCGGTGATCGTCAATCAGGGAGACAGTTACGGATATCAGGAACTGGATTATCTGGGGAATCGTCTGCGGTTTTTTGCAATGAAGGAGCGGGGCGTAGGCCTGAGCCGCAACACGGCGCTAATGAGAGCGCAGGCTGATATCGGTCTGTTTGCGGATGAAGATATTGTTTACGTTCCCGGATACAAGGATCTGGTGCTTCAGGCGTTTGAGGAGCATCCGGAAGCGGACATGCTGATGTTCAACGTGCAGGCCGCACCGGGGAGAGAGACCTACCATATCAATGAGTTTGGCAGAGTCAGAAGATATAATTGCGGCAGGTATTCTACCTACAGTTGTGCGGTGAGAATGGAAGCCGTTATCAGGAGGAATATCACCTTTTCCCTGTTGTTTGGCGGAGGTGCCAGATACAGTAACGGCGAGGACAGCCTGTTTATTCAGGAATGCCTCCAAAAGGGAATGAAGGCTTACAAGGTTCCTGTGCAGATCGGCAGCGAGAAAGAGCGGGAATCCACTTGGTTTTCCGGCTACCACAGGAAATTCTTTTTTGACAGAGGTGTATTATACCGGTATATGTATAAGCGTCTGGCAAAGTTGTTTGCACTGCGTTTTTTGCTGGCACACAGGGATACCATGTGCCGTGAGATTCCCTTAAAGCAGGCATTTGGCATCATGTGTGAAGGGATAAAAGAGGCTGCTTTATAAAGGACGGGAGAAAAGGCGATGGAAAGACCTTTATTCAGTATTATTGTAGTGACCCTGAATCCGGGGGAGAAACTGCTTGCCACCATAGAGAGCATCCGCAGCCAGACCTGCACGGATTATCAGGTGATCGTGAAGGATGGCGGTTCTAAGGACGGTTCCCTGGAAAGCCTGAAAGCGCTGAGAGCGAAGGAACTGGAACAGGCGCAGGCACTTGACCCGGGACAGTCATTTGAGGCGGAGCCGGAGAGAAAAGCATTCTGGGACCGGGTGGAGATCCATGAAATAGCGGACAAAAGCATATATGAAGGGATGAATCAGGCAGCAGGGCTGGCCCGCGGTCAGTATTATTATTTCTTGAACTGCGGCGATTATTTTTATGACGCAGGGGTTTTGGAGCAGTTGAAGGGAAGAATCGGAGAGAATGACAGAGAGGCTCCTGTGATTCTGTACGGAGATATTTTCGATGCGCTTCGCAACGTGAGAGTCCCGTCCAATCCTAAGATCGACGGCTTTGGCTGCTACCGGAACGTGCCCTGTCATCAGGCGTGCTTTTACGACGCTTCTCTCTTTGCGGAGAGGGGATATGAGACCAAATATAAAGTAAGGGGTGATTATGAGCATTTCCTCTGGAGCTTTTATGTAAAAAAAGCTGAAACGGTATATGCCCCCATTATCATAGCTTCTTACGAGGGCGGCGGCTTCTCAGAGACGACAGAGAACCGCAAGCGTTCTGCGGCGGAACACAAAGAGATCACTGCCATGTATATGTCACGGAGTGAACTGTTCCGGTACCGCGCCACGCTTCTTCTGACTCTGGCGCCCCTTCGGACAAAAATGGCGGAAAGTCCACGTCTGTCCGGATTTTACAATGGTGTCAAGAATCTGCTTTACGGCAAACGATCCTGAGCAGGGGTGAGGAAGTCGTGATATAAGATCATAAGCTTCAAAAATAAACAGGAGGATAAGGCAAGGTGGCTGTATACTTAAGTCTGACGGTGGCAGTGGTGCTGCTGGGTACGCTGATCCGTAACGGGCAATATGTACCGTATCATACAGAGCCGGCAAGGCGCCCGCACAGGCTTGAGGGCGGGCTTACCAGGCAGCAGGCATTTCACATCGGTGTGGCTGTGCTGATTTTTGTGCTGCTTACCGCCGTATCCGCGTGCCGCATTGCGGTGGGAAACGATTACTGGGTGTATCGTTTCCAGTTCAATCTGATCATGCAGCAGCGCACGGTTTCCTACGAAATCGGGTTCAATGCGGTTGTTTGGATCATGCAGACCTTATTCGGTTATGACAATTACCTTCCGGTATTCGCAGTTTTCTCCGCCCTTACCTGCTTCTTTTTTGTAAAAGCTATGTACGATCAGGGGCAGTGGTTTTCAGGGACGGTTTTTTTGCTGATGACGGGAGGTTATTATTTTTCCAGTCTGAACAGTGTGCGCTATTATCTGGTTCTGGCCATCGCTCTGTACAGCATGAAATACGTGCTTCAGAAACGATATGCCATGTTCATCCTGTGGATCGTGATCGCCTCGCTGTTTCACAAATCAGTGCTTCTTGTGATTCCGGTATATCTGCTTGCCAGCCTGCTTTGTGAGATCCGTTTCCGGAAATGGCACCTTGCTCTGGCAGCGTTTCTGATTGTTGCGGCGGTTGTGGGAGAGAACCTTTGGAGAAAAGTGATTTTCTTTTTCTATCCCTTTTACGAGGGTTCAGCTTTTGACGTGAGAAATCTGTCCTGGGCCAACATTGCCAAGTGCGTGGGAACGCTGATTCTCTGTGCCATCTGTTACCGGCAGATCAAAAATGACAAGCGAAACCGATTTTATTTTTTCCTCAATGTGGGAGGATTGTTTTTATATACCTGCTGCTCTTTTATTCCCGAAATATCAAGAGTGGGCTATTACTTCATCGCATCGCAGATCTTTCTTCTGCCCAATCTGCTTGCCGGCATGAAAAAGGGCATACTGAAGAAAATGTGCGTCCTTGCGGTGGCGGCCGCTTTTCTGGTTTACTTTGCCTTGTTCTTACGTCAGGCGTATGACGTGAATATCAGGCTGCTGCCCTATCTCAACTGGATTTTCAACTGACCTGTCAGAAGGGAGAACACATACATGAAGGTGTTATGGATCTGTAATATTATGCTGCCGGCTGTGGCAAAACAGCTGAACCTGCCCTCCAGCAATAAGGAAGGGTGGCTCACCGGTCTCGCGTCGGTGATTCAGGAGCGCAGCTCAGAAAATGAGATAGAGTTGGCAGTGGCTTTTCCGGTTTCTTCGGAAATGGACGGTTTAAGCGGGGAAGCGACTCTCATGGGGAAGAGCTTCCACTACTATGGTTTTTATGAGGACACCGCCCACCCGGAGATCTATGAGGATGCTTTGGAGGAGCGGATCAAAAGGATCATCCAGGAGTTTTCACCGGATGTGGTGCACTGCTTTGGAACAGAGTTCGGACATACACTGGCAGCCTCCAGAGTTTGCCCTGACAAGAAAAAACTTCTTATCGGCATTCAGGGGCTGTGCTCCGTTTACGCCGGAGCCTATATGGCGAATCTGCCGGTGAAGGTGATCCGCAGCGTGTCTTTTCGGGACTGGCTGAAGAAGGACAGCATGCTTAAACAGCAGAACAAGTATGTGATCAGGGGCGAAAGAGAGATAGAAGCCATCCGAAATGCAGGCAATATCACCGGGCGAACCCACTGGGACGCTTTTTACAGTAAGTATTGGAATGAGACTGCCCGGTATTTTGAGATGAACGAGACGCTGCGGTCTGATTTTTATGAGGATAAATGGAATAAAGAAACTTGCGCGCCTCACAGGATCTTTGTGAGCCAGGGTGATTACCCGCTGAAGGGTCTTCACTATCTGTTGCTGGCGCTGCCGGCCATCCGCAGTAAGTTCCCGGATGTCACGGTTCATGTGGCAGGGAACAGTCTGGTTAATTACAGGACCTGGAAGGATAAGATTAAAATCAGTGCTTACGGAACATATCTGCGAAGCATCATAGCAAAGCATCAGCTTCAGGATACGGTTACCTTCCTGGGAAGTCTCACCGGAGCGCAGATGAAGGAGCAGTATCTGAGTGCAGGACTGTTTTTGTGCTGCTCCAGCATGGAGAACTCTCCCAATTCGCTGGGCGAGGCCATGCTTCTTGGGGTTCCCTGTGTCAGTGCCGATGTGGGAGGCATTTCCAGTATTTTTAGGGACGGCCAGGACGGTATTTTGTTCCGGGGATTTGAGAAAGAGGAGCGGTATACGGATTACAATAAGATTGATTATGAGCGGGAGGAAAGGGAACTTGACGGTATTGTGAAGAACCTTGCCGATGCGGTGATCCGGATGTGGTCTGACGATGAAGCCTGCTGCAGATATTGTGAGAACGCCACAAAGCACGCGGCGAACACCCACAACAAGGAAGAGAATTATAAGCGCATGGTGGAGATTTACCGGACGATTGCGGCAAAATAAAGGGGTACAGAGATGAAAATTACATTTGTGTCCAACTACATTAATCATCACCAGATCCCTTTCAGCAGGGCAATGTGTGCTCAGCCGGGGGTGGATTACACCTTTATTCAGACAGAACCCATGGAGGCGGAGCGTGTCCGCATGGGCTGGGAAAAGCAGGAGGATCTGCCTTATCTGAAGCTTTATTACCGGGATCCGGAGTCCTGTAGGGAGCTGATCCTCGAGAGCGATGTGGTGATTTTTGGCGGCTGTGATGACGAAAGCTATATACAGGAGCGGCTGGCAGCCGGCAAGCCGGTGATCCGCTACAGCGAGAGAATTTACAAGGAAGCGCAGTGGAAGGCCATTTCACCCAGAGGCCTGTGCAAAAAATATAAGGACCATGTGAGATACCGGAAAGCCCAAGTGTATCTGCTTTGCTCCGGTGCTTATGTGGCAGATGATTTTCATATCATCAGAGCATATCCGGGAAAAATGTTCCGCTGGGGATATTTCCCTGAAACAAAGACGTACGATGTGGATAAGCTGATGGAGGAAAAAGGGATCGGCAAAGACCGTAAGATCTCAATCCTCTGGGCAGCCAGAATGATAGACTGGAAGCACCCGGAGCTTGTGGTGCAGACAGCCCGGTATCTGAAAGAAAGAGGTATTTCTTTTCACCTGACCATGGCCGGAGGCGGCGAAATGGAGGAGGAAATTCACAGGCTGGCCCGTGAACTGGATGTGACGGACTGCATGTCCTTCCCGGGATTTTTAAGTCCCGGCAAGGTGCGGACCCTGATGGAGCAGGCTGATATCTATCTGGTGACCAGCGACCGCATGGAGGGCTGGGGAGCCGTGGTAAATGAAGCCATGAACAGCGGTTGCGCCGTGGTGGCAGATCACATGATCGGGGCAGTGCCGTATCTGATCCGCCATCAGGAAAACGGACTGATCTATGAAGATAAAAATAAGAGTCAGCTCTTTGAACAGACTGCGTGGCTGGCAGAAGACAGAAGCCGCTGCAGAAGTCTGGGAGAGGAGGCATACCGCACCATTACGGAAGAGTGGAATCCGGAGAATGCGGCCACCTGTCTTATGGAGCTGATCGGAAAGCTTTCCCTTGGCGGAAGAGAGACTGCGGACAGAGCAGAAATGTCCCGTCGCGCCGGAATCACGGCAACGGGCCCCTGTTCTCCTGCGCCGGTGGTGGCTGAGAGGAAAATGTACCGTTACCTCACAAAGGAGCAAAAATGAGCACATCACAGAACCAACCTTTGATCAGTGTGATCGTACCTGTTTATAATATATTGGATTATCTCCCAAGATGTGTGGATTCCATTGCAGGACAAACCTACCGGAATCTGGAGATTCTTCTGGTGGACGACGGCTCCACGGACGGAACGGGCGCTCTCTGCGATGAGCTTGCAGGTAGGGATGAGAGGATCAGAGTATTTCACAAAGAAAACGGCGGATCCTCTTCCGCCAGAAATTTTGGGATTGAGAAGGCTGCCGGAGAGTATCTGGGCTTTGTGGACAGCGATGACTACGCAGAGCCCGATATGTATGAGAGGCTTCTTGATGCCGCGCTTATGTACGATGCTGCCATTGTGCAGGTGGGAAGAAATGAAGTGGATGAGCAGGGAAATGCTCTTCCCGATATCTGCATTCCACCCCATGAAACAGAATGTATCGACAGCCAGTCTTTTATGCGGGAGTTATTGATGCACAGAGGAGACTGCTCCTTCTGTACCAAGCTGATCCGGAGAGACTGTTTTGAACTGGGCAAGTTCCCTCTGGGCGTATTGAATGAAGATTTTCATCTGCTGATCAAGATGCTGACCCGGGTGGACCGTGTGATCTCACTGCCGGGATACGGATACCATGTGTTTTACCGCATCGGAAGCAACACCCGCAAAAAAGATAAAGAGCACTTCTCCAGGGTTTTTGCAGACAGTGTGGACAATGCTGATGTGGCACTTTCTCTGGTAAAGGAGCACTATCCCGAACTTTTGCAGGTGGCATACCGGTTCGGTGTATTCCAGAGGATAGAGTATCTGTTGCACATCCCCATCAGTCAGATGGTAAAGAGCAATCAAAAATATAGAGAGATTGTCTCGTGGCTCAGGAAGCATTGGTTTATGGCCATGAGAAATCCTATTCTCACTGCTAAAAATAAAATATATCACACCTTGTTTGTCATTGCCCCCAAAGGGGTAAGGGTGATACACAGACAGTTGCGCAGACTGTGACAGGATGCGGAGCCCCGGAGGGCGTGAAAGATGCGGAGCTCCAAGAGGGTGCAGAAAGCAAAGGACGAAGAGATTGAAAAGAGAAACCATAACCGGACAACTGAATAAGCTTGGAAGCGGAATCACCGGCTTTATCAGGAGGGTGGATGAAAGTTCCCTGTGGTGGACCGGGATTGTTTTTCTGGTGCTCACCTTTTTGCCCTATCTGATACTGGGAGAGGGAAGTGTGTTTGAGATCCACGACCAGCTGGATGAAACGCTGCTCACCTATATACTGAATGCAAGGCATCTCTTTGACGGAACGGATCTGTTCCCGGAGCTTCTGGGAGGAATTCCCAAGAGCGGCATGCAGCCTTCGGCGATCCTTTTCATTCCTCTTTACCGCTTGTTTTCCCCTTTTGCGGCATTTTTGCTGCAGTATCTGATCGTCTGTACCTGCGCATATTTTGGAATGTACGCCTGCACCAGAGAACTGACAGGAAGCAGTATTCTGGCGGTAGTGACGGCAGCAGTTTTTGCCCTGCTTCCCCTTCAACCCATTTACGGCCTGTCGGCATGGGGTGTCCCCCTTCTTTTCTATGCTTATCTGTGCCTGAACCGCAGGAAGCATCTGTGGCTCAGCGCTTTTCTGATATTACTGTTCGGATTGACCACACACCTGGTGCTCATCGGGTATGTGGTGCTCAGCTTTTGGGCTCTTGCCCTTCTGTGGCAGTTGATCCGCAAAAAGTGGGACTGGTATAGTTTTGGAGGCTTTGTGTTTCTGACGCTGACCTATGTGGCAGTGAATTTCAGCCTGTTTCTGGAGCTTCTCCTGGGAAAGGGCGGGTATGTCAGTCACCGTGAGGAGCTTGTGAACAGTGCTTATCCCTTCTGGGCGACGGTGCAGGATGTTTTTTTAAACAGTTCCCAGCATGCCGTGTCGCTGCACAAATATCTGATCCTGCCCATTCTGACGTTTCTGATCCTCGGTGGGATCTGCTATCGCTGGCTGGCTCAGCAGGAGAAGAAAAAATATATTTTGGCAGCAGTCATATTCGCAATACTTGCCGGGATCGCAGTGCTGTTCGGACTGTGCAAGACCCCGTTTGTAGTGGATTTTAAAAACAGCGTCAGCGGCTTTTTGAGATATTTTCAGCCGGAACGCTATTATTGGCTTTATCCTACTCTTTGGATATTTGATTTTATCCTTCTGTTCAGCATCTGGTGGAAACGCAAGGAAAAGTGGCAGCTCACGCTGGTGAAACTTCCGGTGCTTTTGCTGTTGCTGCTTCCCACTCTGCTTTTGATCAAACCACATTGTTATTTTTATCAGAATGTGAATCAGATAAATAACGGTTCCGGGGTTACCGGGTATATTTCATGGGAAAGCTATTATGCAGAGGACCTGATGGAGGAACTGGAGCAGGCCATCGGGAGGGACATGGCGACCTACCGCGTGGCACATCTGGGCATCAGTCCGGCACCTTCCCTGATGCATGGTTTTTACACAGTGGACGGTTATTCCAATAACTATCCTTTGGAATATAAGCACAGTTTCCGGGAAGTGATCGCAGAAGAGATTGCAAAGAACGAGGCCACTGCACAGTATTTTGATCAGTGGGGCAGCCGCTGTTATCTGTTTAATGCCACAACAGGCACTTACTGGAATCTGTCAAAGCATGACAACGTATCATACGAGCGGCTTGCTTTTGACATGGAAGCCTTGGAAAAGCTTGGCTGCGAGTATCTTTTCTCGGGCGGAGAGATCCTGTGTGCGGAAGATTTGGGGCTTACACTCATGGGGTATTATGAGACGGAAGAGAGTTACTGGGGAATCTGGCTGTATCAGCTGGAAAAAAGTTGAAGTGGAATTGTGAACGAAACTATGCTAAGATGCTGTTGATTGGATTGGTGGTGCTATGAAAAAATTAAGTGACATCAGAATAGGGATCCTGAAAGTTCCCGTGACGAGGATAGCGCTGCTGTTCTTGTCTGATATGGCTGCCATTCTGCTGGCTTCCGTGCTCAGTCTTTATGTCCGCTATGAATTTCGATTCATGGATGTTCCCAGAGCGTTCTGGGAGGCTGTGTTGGAAGCTTATTTTCCCAACCTGCTGATCACTGCCATCGTATACAGTATTTTCCGGCTGTACAATAGTGTGTGGCGCTATGCGTCCGACACGGAGATGGTAAATATATTGATCGCGGTGGTCATTTGCGCCGCTATGCAGCCGGTGCTGTTCTGGCTGTTGGAGGCAAGAGTTCCCAGGAGCTTCCCTTTTTTCTATGGATTTTTTATGGTGATGCTGACCGGCGGAGTACGGTTCAGCTATCGGATCTTACGGATGCTGCAGAATAGAAGATTCCGCCACTGGTCCAATAAGTCCGGAACCAATTGTATGATTATCGGGGCGGGGGCTGCCAGCAGTGTCATTATGAAGGAGATCGAGAGCAGCCAATACCTGAATATGAACGTGGTATGTGCCATTGATGACAATCCGGCCAATCACGGCAAGTATTTGCGCGGTGTGCCCATTGTAGGCGGTAGAGAAATGATCCCGGACGCCGTGGAACGGTATGCCGTGGATGAGATCATTGTTGCAATCCCCTCTGCAGGAAGGGCAAGCCTGAAGCCGATTCTGGAAATCTGTAAGGAGACCGGCTGTCATGTCAGGATCTTGCCGGGCATGTACCAGATCATCAACGGTGATGTGAGAGTGTCCCAGCTGAGAGAGGTGCAGATCGAAGACCTTCTTGGAAGAGATCCGATACAGGTCAATGTGGATGAGATCATTGATTATGTCAGCCATAAGGTAGTGCTGGTGACGGGAGCCGGCGGATCTATCGGCAGTGAGCTCAGCCGACAGATTGCGCAGCATGATCCGGCACGTCTGGTCCTTCTGGATATCTATGAAAATGGGATTTATGAGGTGCAGCAGGAACTAAAGCAGAAATATCCGGACCTGGATATGGTGGTGCTGATTGCTTCCGTCCGTGAAATGGACAAAATGGAAGAAATTTTCCGGCGTTACCGGCCGGATATCGTATACCATGCGGCGGCGCACAAGCATGTTCCTCTCATGGAAGATAGTCCCCGCGAAGCCGTGAAAAATAATGTGTTCGGAACCCTGAAGGTGGCAAGGGCTGCCGATAAATATCAATGTAAGAGATTTGTACTGATCTCAACGGATAAAGCGGTGAACCCCACCAATATCATGGGGGCCTCCAAAAGGATCTGTGAGATGATCATTCAGGATATGAATCGCAGGTCTGGCACGGAATATGTTGCTGTGCGCTTCGGCAATGTGCTGGGCAGCAATGGCAGTGTGATCCCGCTGTTTAAAAAGCAGATTGAGCAGGGTGGCCCGGTGACGGTGACTCACCCGGATATCATCAGATATTTTATGACGATTCCCGAGGCGGTTTCTTTGGTGTTGCAGGCAGGGGCCTATGCAAAGGGCGGGGAGATCTTTGTGCTTGACATGGGTGAGCCCATGAAGATCGTGGATCTTGCCAGGAATCTGATCAAGCTGTCGGGCTATCGGGTGGACGAAGATATCCGGATCGAATATACGGGATTGCGGCCGGGAGAGAAGATGTACGAGGAATTGCTGATGAATGAAGAGGGACTGATGGAAACGGCCAATCAGATGATCCGTATCGGTAAGCCCCTTTCCATTGACGGGGAAGCCTTTGAAAAGAAACTTAAGCAGCTGGAACAGGCTTCTTTCAGAGAGGACCTGGATATCAGACAGTATGTGAAGGAACTGGTACCTGCCTATCATTACGGGGAGGATACAGAGAAATAACAGAGGGGAGGCAGAAATGTATCAGAAGCTGAAGAGAGTTATTGATTTTATTCTGGCATTGCTGGGAATCATCATTTTGTCTCCTGTTTTTTTGCTGTTGGTCCTTGCAGTCAAGGCGGATTCCCCGGGACCGGCGTTTTTTCGCCAAAAGAGAGTGGGAGTCCGAAAACGTGAGTTTCAGATTATAAAGTTCCGCACCATGCGGACGGACACACCTGAGAACATTCCAACCCATCTGTTAAAAGACCCTCAGCAATATATTACAAAGGTGGGAAAGTTTCTGCGGAGGACCAGTCTGGATGAACTTCCGCAATTATTCAATATACTGAAGGGAGATATGTCTCTGGTGGGGCCGAGGCCGGCCCTGTGGAATCAGCATGATCTGATCGCAGAGCGGGAAAAGTACGGTGCCAACGATGTGCGTCCGGGCCTGACAGGCTGGGCACAGATCAACGGGCGGGATGAACTGGAAATACCTGTAAAAGCCCGTTTAGACGGGGAATATGTAAAAAAGATGGGACCGGTCATGGATCTGCGCTGCTTTTTTGGCACTTTTATCAGCGTACTTAAGGCGAAAGGTGTAGTGGAAGGCGGCACCGGCTCTGTGCAGCAGGAGGAAAAAGAATGAAACGGATTCTGATCACCGGCGCCGGCAGTTATGTGGGCACCTGTGTGGAACGATACCTTTCGGAATATAACAGACAGCAGGGCAGTGAACTTTACGGGACAGACACCTTGTCCTTAAGGGACGAAGATTGGGAACAGTATAATTTCAGCTCTTATGACACCGTTTTTCATGTGGCCGGCATTGCCCATGCAGATGTGGGAAATGTGCCTGAGGAAAAAAAGGAACTGTACTATAAAGTGAATTGTGACCTGACGCTTATGGCAGCTGTGAAAGCCAAGGAGCAGGGAGTTCGCCAGTTTGTTTATATGAGCAGTGTGATCATTTACGGGGAAAACGCACCGGTAGGCAGTGGAAAGCACATTACCCGGGATACGGCACCCGATCCCTGCAACTTTTACGGAGACAGTAAGAAACAGGCGGAGGACGGGCTGATCCGTCTGCAAACAGACCATTTTCAGGTGGCAATTTTGCGCGCGCCCATGATTTACGGAAAAGACTGCAAGGGAAATTATCCCGTGTTGTCCGGCATCGCAGAAAAGCTGCCGGTCTGTCCCGCCATTGTCAACGCGCGCAGTATTCTTTATGTGGAAAACCTTGCGGAATTTGTAAGGCGTCTGGTGGACAGCGGCAAAGGCGGTATTTTCTTCCCGCAGAATAGGGAATATGCCGTGACAGCAGATCTGATACGCATGATTGCCCGGGCAAAAGGCAGAAAAGTGAGACTGTGGCGGGTGATGAATCCGGCCGTGTACCTTTTGTCGCGGTTAGGAGGCAGAAGAGGAGCGCTGGCAGATAAAGCGTTCAGCAGTCTGACCGTCGATCAGGAATTAAGCAGGGAAGATTTCGACGGCTATCAGATCTACTCTCTCGAGGAGAGCATTCGAAGGACAGAAGCATGAAGATTACGGTTATTACAGTGACATATAACAGTGAAGATTCCATAGAAAAGACCATGGATTCCGTACTTGGCCAGACGATCCTGAAAACGGGAAGCAGTCAGCTGGAATATCTGATCATTGACGGCGCAGGTAATGACGATACTGTGAAAAAGGCAGAAAAATATGTGGATGCCTTTGGGCAGGCAGGTGCAGTTTGTAAAATAGTCAGTGAACCGGACAAGGGAATCTATGATGCCATGAACAAGGGGATTTGTCTTGCGTCAGGAGAGGTGATCGGCTTTCTGAACAGCGGCGACTGCTACGCGCCGGATACGCTGGAAACTGTGGCCCGCACTTTCGGTGAGACCGGATGCGATCTGATGTTTGCGGATATCCGCATCCACAAGAGAGATGGAGGAACCTTTGTAAAAAGAGGTAGGCAGCGCCGTTTTCAGACATCCAGAGACTGGAATCACCCCACCACTTTTGTCAAAGACTTTCTGTGCAAAGAGAATCCTTTTCCGTGCCTGGGCATTCATGACGATTACGGTTTTTATCTGAAGATGCGTAAAATGGGCAGGAAAATTGTAACCGTTCACAAGGTGCTGGCCGATTTTTATATGGGTGGAGCGAGCAATCGAAAGAGTGTAAAAGCGGCTGTGAAGCGGATCAGGGACAGATACCGGTATTGCTACCGCAGCAATGGGTACAGCAGGTGGTATCTGGTGGAATGTATTGTGATTGAGGCGGCCAAGATGCTTCTGGGATAAGTGAGGCAGGAGACCATTTTATGAAAATATTGCAGATCAACAGCCATTATGATCATGGCGGTGCAGCCCGCATTGTGGCTAGTATTCATAGGCAGCTTCAAAAAGATGGCCATGAAGCTTATGTGGCATTTGGCAGGGGAAAGAAGAGAGAGGAAATCAATGTTTACCGGTTCGGCAAGCCTGCAGAGATTTATTTCTCTGCGCTGATGAGCAGGCTTACGGGAGTTACCGGCTGGTTTAACAGGGCTGCAACAAGGCGTCTTCTTTCTTATCTGGACCGGATAAAGCCGGACTTAATCCATTTGCATGCGCTTCATGGATATTATCTGAATCTGCCGCTTTTGTTCCGATACATCAACGAACGAAAGATTCCCTGTGTGTGGACCTTTCATGACTGTTATGCCTTTACCGGCAACTGCGGCTACTTTTTTGACTGCGACAAATGGAAAACCGGGTGCGGTGACTGTCAGAAACTTCATATCTACCCTAAGAGTCTCGGGTTTGACCGAACCGGATTTCTTTGGAAGCACAAAAAAGAATTGTTTACAGCCGGCGCCCATAAAGTTATTGTGAGTCCCTCCGATTGGATGACAGGGGAGGCAAAGAAGTCCTTTATGGGCAAGTACCAATGCGTGACTGTCCGGAACGGGATCGATGTCAAGAATACATTTTACCCCAGAAGCAACGAGAATTGCCGTGAAAAATACGGTTTTGGCCGGGAAGAAAAACTGGTGCTCGGCATTGCGGCAGGATATGATGATGAGAGAAAGGGCGCAAAATATATTTTGCAGCTGGCCCGTGATCTGGAAGGGGAGGCGAAGGTCATTCTGATCGGCTGGGAGAAAAAGAATGACAGGCTGATTCGGGGGATGACCAACGTAATTACTCTTCCGGCCACATCCGATACGGATATGTTGGCGGAATACTATAGCATGGCGGATGTCTTTGTATTGCCCTCCCTTGCGGAGAATTATGCCACTGTAACATTGGAGGCAATGGCGTGCGGCACACCGGTTGTAGGTTTTGCGGCAGGAGGAACTGCTGAGCAGTTGTCAGAACGGAAGGGAATTGCCGTACCGGTGGGGGATCAGCAGAGATTTAACGAGGCAGTGCGGTTTGTGCTGGATTTGCCTGATACCACAGACAATATGGGAGAAGGGATGATCTTAAAGGGGGATGCGCTTGCGGAACGGATCCGCAAGGAGAATTCTACAGAAAAAATGACACGGGAATATGAAGAAATATATGCAAAGCTTTTGCACAAAGGGAGAGCTATATGATTTCGGTATGCATGGCAACTTACAACGGCGGGGCCTATATCAGAGAACAACTGCAGAGTATCCTGAATCAGACCCTGCCGGCAGATGAGGTGATTCTGTGCGATGACGGCTCTGTGGATGCAACGGCAGAGATTGCGGCAGCTTTTATAGAAGAACACGGACTGGCAGGGAAGTGGCAGTTTATTGTTAATCCCCGGAAGAAGGGGTATCCCGGCAATCAATACCATTGCATGAGTCTATGCAATGGCGAGTATGTTTTTTTGGCAGATCAGGACGATATCTGGGATGCTCACAAGCTGGAGCGCATGACGGCGATCTTGAAAAGCGACAATAAGGTGTCGGTGCTGAGCTGTAAATTCGGGCTTATAGATGAGAGGGGCAAAATGATCCGTTCTATTCTGTCGCCCGTAAGATCCGGTGACACCGGGAAAACCCACGCTGTCACCATTTCAGACGTGTTTTATAAATGTGAATGGCCCGGCATGGTTCTGGCATATCGCAGGGAATGGTATGAGCAGAAGCTTGGCAGTTTCAGGCAGAGGGCAGAAGTTGCAGCCTTTCTGTCGGTTCCCCATGATCTTCTTCTTTGCGCATGGGCTGCTGAGGAGGGCGCTTTTTGTCAACTGGATGATAAACTTGCCTTTCACAGAAGACATGATCACAACACGGGCGGAGAAGAGCATCGCATCGGACGCCTGTTAAGCCGTGAAAGAAAAATAAAGGAGATCAAAGGATATTTGCACATTCTGCAGCAGTTTGAAGAACAGCAGATTTTGCAGACAGAAGAGGGTAACTATGCCCTGAACCGAAAAAAAACCGTGATGGAAGAGCGCCATAGTGCGCTGGAATCCGGGACATTAAAAGCAGTCCTTTCCGGTATTTGGACCAATCGCAGTGATACCAGGATAGCAACGGCAGTGTGTGATCTGCTTATCGCACTGCTGAGGCGCAAGTGATAATACATTGTCAACTCAGCTTTTTTTGGGTATAATTGTGTAAAGGACCTTTTTACATTTGTAAAGTGGAAGAAGGTAAGGGCAGCGATGGCTACTACTAATGAGAAAAGCAAGATTTTTATTGATAAGTTATATAGAGAACATTTTCCCGATATGTTGACCATGGCAAAGAAGCGCGTAGGTTTTATGACGATAGCAGAGGATATTGTACAGGATACTTTTCTGGAGGCGCTGGATCAGATCGATATGCTGTATGAGCATGAAAATCCCGGCGGTTGGCTGATGGAAACCGCCAAGCGCAAGGCTATGTCCGTGTGGCGCAGAATGAAAGCCAGGTCAGAACGGGAGGCAAGGGAAGTATGGCTGGAATTAAAAGGGATTGAGGCTGATTTCGGACTGACCGAGCTATACATGGTCATGGATAAAGAATTGAATCTCCATGAAAGAACGTTGTTCACAATGTACTATCTTGAAGGATATTCAGCTAGAGAACTTGCGGACATGGAAGGTATTACAGTAGGAAACTTTAAGGTAAGGATGCTTCGCATAAGAAGCAAGCTGAAGCAGTCGATTGAGAAAGAGGATTGATTAACACATGAGAAAGCGATGTCTGGCTTATTTGTGTATGCTGGCGCTGGTGTTTGCCATGCTGGCTGACGGAACTTATACATATCGTGTGTCTGCGGCGGGAACGCTTCGGGAGAGTGTTTTCAGCGAGGAGGAGCTTATATGGATTGAGGAGGCGAAAGCTGAGCTTAAGGAGATCCTGAAAGAGCGCACCGTCATGGCATTGGTTTATTTAAGTGATTATTACGCTGTCAGGGAATTGCCGGACAGAGAAAGTGCCGTGGTCGTGAATGTGCCAAGCGGACAGCCGGTACAGATACAGGACGTGGAAATTACCGGTAATTATGAAGCCTGGGAATATGTAAGCTTTTATTGTGACGGACAGCCCTACAGCGGATATGTGGAGAGAACGCATCTGGCTTGTTCCGATGAGGTTTTTCTGGAGTGGGAGGACTGGTACGGCATGAATCCGGCTACCAGAAGCGTAATGAGCATCAGTGGAGGAGATGTGCAGATTCCCTCTGATGTGGCGCAGTTCCCGGAGAGTTATCAGAAACAGCTGACTGCCTTGAAGGAGGCGCATCCCAACTGGATTTTTGTTAAAATGAATACCAACCTTGACTGGAATGTGGTTGTGGAGAATGAGATGGTGAAAGGCCGCAATCTGATAGAAACTTCCTTCCCGGAGCATATGTGGGACGGCATTCACAGTCCCGGTTGGGGATTTGTCACACAGGATACGCTGGAATACTATCTGGATCCCCGAAACGGTCTGACAGAATCCGGTATTTTCCAGTACGAACAGCTGGTATTTAATGAATCTTACCATACGGAAGAAGCCTTGCAGGAGTTTTTAAACGGCTCCTTTATGGAGGGAATCATTCCCGACACAGTGTTGACCTATGCGCTCACCTTTTTTGCTACCGGCAGAGAGATACAGGTGAGTCCCTTCCATCTTGCCTGCCGCGTTTATCAGGAGCAGGGAAGGGAAGGAGGATCACCCCTGATCAGCGGTACTTATCCGGGATATGAGGGATACTACAATTACTTTAATATCGGAGCCTCCGGCACCACCAGGGAAGAGGTAATCGTCTCCGGTCTGCAGAAGGCCAAGGAGCAGAACTGGTACAACGGTTACTACTCTATTTACGGCGGAGCCAAGATACTTTCCGCTAACTATATCCTGCAGGGACAGGATACCCTTTATCTGCAGAAATTTGATGTGGAAAACAACTATAACGGCATGTACTGGCACCAGTATATGCAGAATGTGTGCGCCCCTACAAGTGAGGCCAAAAATGTAAGAAAAGTTTATTCGGAAGCCGGTTCCCTTGAGAAACCATTTGTGTTCAAGATACCGGTTTATAACAATATGCCCCAGGAGAACAGCCCGGAACCGGAAGTGTCCTACACCGTTTCCTTAACGGCACCTGAGGGTTACAATGACCCCACCGTTTATATAGACGGTGTGGCTGTTGCGGCAACGGTGGAGAACGGTCAGTATGTGGTGGATGTGTCAGACGGAGATTCTGCCACCGCAGTGATGTATCAATACAACGAAAAGAATATCCCCGTAGGCATGCATGTGTGGGAGCTTGCCCACGACGGCAAAGGTTACGAGGCTACGGAAGTGCCGGAACTCAACGACCTGTTGACCTATCACGGTTTTTCTATCCGCATCACGGGTAAATCCGGTATCCGGTTCAAGACGGGTATTTCCAAAGAAGTAAGAGAAAAGCTTTTGAGTGCCGAGGGGGCCGGAGGATACACCCTGAAGGAGTACGGAACGTTGGTTATGAACAATGCCAACCGGGATAAATATCCCATGATAAAAGGCGGGGAGAAAGTCAAAAGCGGTCTAAGCTATGGAATGAATGAAAGTGACATCTTGGAGGATAAAATATTTGAAACTATTGATGGTCGACATAGATTTACGGCCGTACTGGTTGGGTTACCTGTGAATCAGTATAAGACAGAGTTTGCGTTTAGAGGATATGCGATCCTTACTAAGGGTGGAAAAGATATTACTCTTTATGGACCAGTAGTCGCAAGAAGCATCTATAATTTAGCTGAACGATTATTAAATACTGGGTACTACAAGGAGGGATCCAGTGCTTATTTATTTATGCAACAGCTAATCAAAGATGCAGACAGCCTAGAAAATCAATGATAGGAATCCAGATATTTTTGTTGTTGACGTTTTGGAATGGAGTATAGTATGAAGAGAAAATGGTTATCAATCGCAGCCGGTATCACGAGTATATTTTTACTGACTGCCTGTGGTGACGGAGCAAAGGACATATGGTCGGCAATACGCGGAACAGAACAGTCCGGCAGCTTAGATGAGCAACAGTCTGCAGGACCGGGAATCCAGCAGGACGTTCTGACGGAGCAGGAGGAAGAGAGCAGTTCGTCCGAGAGTAAACTTTCTCCGGAGGCAGCTGCGCTTCTGGAGTTTGAGACAAAATACAGTACAGAAGGGCTGAATGCCGAAGAATACAAAGAACTGGCGCAGCTGTACGCAAAGAGCGGCAGGCTGAAAAAACAGCGTGATATGCTGGAACAGTGCTGGAGACTTTACGGTGACAGCGAAGCGTTTACGATCCTTCAGAATATTACCGTGAATGCCAGAGAAGAAAGTCAGGAATTGTGTAAAAAGGCCGAGCTTTTGATGCAGAATCTTGATATACCGGAATATCGCAATGAAGCAGCTTCGGTGGTATACAGTCAAGACTGGTTTGATCTGATGATGCCTAAATTGAAAGAGGGCAGAAGATGTTACTATTATGAGTCCCCTGATGCAGGCGGCGTTCTGGTATGGCAGACCGGCTATAACAGAACCGGACAGAGGTATACGGATGTCTGGTATCGACATGGGGAGGAAATGATCCTCCTTCAGCAGACGCCGGAGAGCATCCGCATGGTGAATGTGGGTTATGGCGATGGAAAATATCAGGGTGAATTTACTTCCTGGACGTGTCTGTCCGCTACAGGAAGTGTCTATCATGAAACAGGTACGCTGACTGACAGTATTTTGACCGGTGACTATAGCGTACGGGTACACAGAAGCGGTGAGCCTCTGGATCTGATTGCTCTGTGGGCTACCAGAGAACAGATGGAATTTACCGATTATGCGGGAGTGTTTGGAGCAGACGGTACCATCGCAGTAGAACAGCCGGAGGATAAAACAAGGAATAACACCAGCGGTGCCAAGGAAGGTATGGAACAGCTCATCTATGCATATACGGAGAATCAAAAAGACTACCTTTTCCTGAATGTTCCGGAAGGGATAGAAGTCTCTCAGGTGATTTTTGATGCACAGCGTCTCGGTATATCGCAGTACCCGACTTTCAGTTTCTATGCGCCGGTGCGTCAACAGGAATCTGCAGACGCGGTAAAAGATAAACAGATCAATGCCCTTGACGTACAGGTGAGGATCCATGATTCCAATATTGAATGGTTTGACGGGACAAGATGGTATGTTTTGGGAACGGTAGAGGAATATCTAGCCAAGGATTCTCTGCAGTCTTATGTTGACAGGACGCAGGAGGTTCCGGACACAGGGTCAGAGGAGGCAGGAGAGGAGCTGTATACACAGATGGGAAGTGGTACTGTGAAACAGCAAACTCCCACCAAGCCTACTCCCACACCAAAACCGAAGCCGACGCCAACGCCGACGCCAACCCCGACACCGACGCCCACGCCGACTCCTACACCGGATCCCACGCCGGATCCGACACCAACACCGACTCCCACGCCGGATCCAACACCGACGCCGGATCCCACGCCGGATCCAACACCGACGCCGGATCCCACGCCGACTCCTACGCCGGACCCGACACCAACTCCTGATCCAACGCCAGACCCAGACCCTGACGGCGGATCCGACAATGAGGTAGATATCCCATGGGATGATGAATTGTCCACTGACAAAGATTGGTCCATTGACGATTTATAGTAATACACCAATGATAAGATAAGCAGGCTGAAGCAATCTCAGCTTGCTTATTTTTTGAACGGGTGTTTATTTTCACCAACAAGACAAATTCTGAAAATATGCATGGTAATTTGTTATGTATGAGTCGCAGTAGACTATCTGTGAGATTATTGAAGGCATCATTTGAGATTGATTCTATAAAAGATTAATCGAAGGAAAGAGAATGCCTGATTTTGTCTCTGGCCGGAATAGGACATTTAATATTTGTAAATATTATTTTAGTATGGTATGATAAATAGATAATAAATAATAAATTTTTTGTATTTTCCGGCATATTAGCGAGCCTATGGAGAATTTTTATGCGAATACTGAAAGACATGCGAAAATATCAAAACTACATGATATATTCTGCCCGCTCCCGCCTGAAGGCGGAGGTTGCCAATTCCTACTTAAATTGGGTGTGGTGGGTGCTGGAACCGTTTTGCTTCATGTTAATATATACAATTATTTTCGGGTATATCTTCGGAAGTGCAGAACCGTATTTCCCGGTTTATATTTTTATAGGTAATACAGTATGGGCATTTTTCAGCAGGACCATATCTGCAAGTGTGACCATGATCAGAAACAATGAGACAGTCATTGCAAAAGTTTACATTCCAAAGTATATTCTTCTGATCACTGAAATGCTGGTGAATGCCTTTAAGATGTTGGTTTCCTTTGGCCTGACGGCCATTATGATGTTGATATTTCGTGTGCCGGTATCTTTGCATCTTTTGTGGTTTTTCCCGGTTATGGCAGTTTTTTTCCTAATTACATTCGGGCTGGGGACAATCCTGATGCATTGCGGCGTATATGTCAATGATCTGGCGCATGCTATGAATATTCTACTGAATATGATGATGTATTTTACGGGCATCTTTTTTTCAATTGAGACAAGGGTGCCGGAGCCTTTCTGTACACTGCTGGGTGTGTGCAATCCGGTGGCTTTTTTGCTGACATCTGTCAGAAAGGCTGTAATGTATGCATCTCAGCCGGATCTTGTGATCCTCGGTGTGTGGCTGATCATAGGCACAGTGATTTCTTTCATCGGTATCCGGGTGATCTATAAGAATGAAAACAGCTATGTGAAGATAATGTAGAGGTGGTATATGTCTGAGCTTGCGATCAAAGTGGAAAATGTATATTTGTCATATTACACCCGAAAAGGTGCGTCCATACGGAATATGTTTAAGAAAAATCCTATGGTGCAAAATGAGTTTCAGGCTTTGAAGGGCATTGACTTTACCTTGGAAAAAGGAAAGATCCTTGGTGTCGTGGGAAAAAACGGTAGCGGGAAATCTACCCTTTTGCGCGCCATCGGCGGTATTTTTTCGGTTGACAAGGGTTCCATTGAATTGTATGGCCACAAAGTTTCTCTTTTATCTATTGGTGTCGGCTTCAATTATCTTCTCACGGGAAGAGAGAACGTGATATTGTCCGGTATGCTTACTGGCTTTTCGATGGAAGAGATACAGCAGAAGATGGATAGTATTATTGAGTTTGCGGAAATAGGAGAATTCATAGATAAGCCGGTGAACACATACTCCAGTGGCATGTATTCCAAATTGGCATTTTCGTTGGCCACAGAGCTAAATACCGATATTTTGCTGGTTGATGAGGTGCTGAGCGTAGGCGATGAGAAATTTGCACGCAAAAGTTATCTTCGCATGAAAGAATTGATCGAAGATAAAAACCATACCGTTGTGATTGTGTCCCATAATTTAAATACTTTGGAAGAATTGTGTGATGAAGTACTGTGGATCCATGAAGGAGAAATGAAAATGATAGGAGAGCCTTCGGAAGTTCTGGCTCAGTACAAACAGTTTATGTGTTAGAAAGGGGACAATATGAAGGTTGAAAAGTTTATAGCTCAGCAGCATGGGGATGCAAGAGGACAGTTGGTTGCCTTGGAAGAGACAAAGGAGATACCTTTTCCCATTAAAAGAGTTTACTACATTTACGATACACTGGCTGACGTGAGACGCGGATTCCATTCCCATCAAAAATTAAAACAGCTGATGATGTGTGTTCATGGTTCCTGCAAGGTTCTTCTGGATGACGGCGATGAGAAGGAAATAGTCGTTTTGGACAAGCCTTATGAGGGAATATTTATAGAAAGCAATATCTGGAGAGAAATGTATGACTTCTCAGAAGGTGCGGTATTGTTAGTCCTGGCTTCCGAAATTTACGATGAATCGGATTATATCAGAGACTATGATAAATTTTTAGAGAGTGTCGGGAAGCGATAAATGTTGAAAAGCATTGGTCATTTTGAGAGAATGAAGAAAATCGCATGGAAATATTACCATGAAGAAAAGTGGGAACGGGCTCTGCAAACCATTTTTATTGCAGCTGGTTTCATGTATACTGTGAACGCAGTCCAAACAGACCGGAAAATGGAGATCCTGATCGGTAAAATTGCAGCAAGTGTTTTGCCGGAAGTAAAGATCAGGGATGCATTTTCTGATAATGTTGTTTATTATGACAGCTTTGGGGATATTGACAGGGGGCTGACCTATATCTATCTGGAAGCGCTAATATCACTGGGATTCCGTGTCTGTTATATTACATTTGAGAGTGAACGCAGTGATAAGTTGCTTGACAGACTGGCGGAATTAGGGGTTGGAGAGCATTTTTTTATCAAAGGGGATTCTTATCTGCAACAGATAAGTTCATTGGCACAGTATGTGCGTGAGAGTAAGGCAGAGAAGGCTTTCCTGTGCCTTAAACCGGACGACGTGACGGCAGTGGCAACTTTCTCGCGTTTTCAAGGCGTTATGAAAAGATATATGATCAACCTGACGGATCATGCTTTTTGGCTAGGTGCAAGTATCAGTGATGTTGTAATCAATTTCAGAGAATTCGGTTGCCAGGTATGTGTTGAGAAGCGAGGTTTTTTGGGGGATGCAATAGCCTATATCCCTTATTACCCCCATGAAAGAAGTACAGAATTCCAGGGATTATCTTTTGTGGACAACAGCTTGCCACTTGTTTTTTCCGGCGGCGCCCTATATAAGACCGAAAGCAGGGACAATCAGTATTATACGCTTATAGATGAACTTTTAAGAACACATAAGGATGTGAATTTTCTTTACCTAGGGAACGGAGATATGTCAAAACTTCGGAAACTGCAGAGGTCTTATCCCGGCAGAGTTGTATGCTCCTCCGAGAGGCAGGATTTTTACGAGATCATGAAGCGTTGTGCCATATATGTGTCCACATATCCTTACAATGGCGGCCTTATGACTCAGTATGCGCTGCTTGCCGGCAAGGTGCCTGTCACATTAAACTGCAGCGATATTGACCCGGAGCTGACAGTAAGACATGGGGAAAGTTTTTGGAACTTCACCTCTTTTGAAAAGTGTCTGCAGGAAATAAACAAATTATTAAATGATGAGGAATACCGCCGGCGTAAAGAATTATTGCTGTCGGAGTTTTTGATGAATGCAGAACAGTTCCATATGGAATTAAAGCATTTATTGGAGAATGGGGAGTCTCTTCGCGCTTGTGAAAAGAAGCAGGTTGCCTTTGAAGGGTACCGGAGAATCCCTGCAGAGAATTACACAGGATTGAAATATTGCAGGTTGTTTTTCCGGAGAAACGGATTATATCTGTTGCGGTACTTCCCCTTTGAGTATTCTTTGGGGCTTGTTGCTATGGGAATCGAAAGAACGAAAAAGAGCAGGAGGAAATAACGTTGAAAATATCTTATCTGAATCTGGGTTCTATCCATGATCCGCTTAAAGATGAGTTAAAAGATAAATTCGCGAATGTGTTGGATAAGGAGTGGTTTATCCAAGGGGAAGAGTGCCGGAAATTTGAAGAGGCCTTTGCGGAGTTTTGCGGTGTAGCCCATTGTATCGGCGTGGGGAACGGACTGGATGCCATCCGTATAATCCTTCAGGCTTATGGCATCGGCGCTGGAGATGAGGTGATCGTTCCTGCCAATACCTTTATTGCTACCGTTCTTGCAGTAAGCTATGTGGGGGCAACACCGGTGCTGGTAGATGCGGATAAGAAGACCTATAATATCGATATCAGCAAGATCGAGGAGAAGATAACAGAGCGCACAAAGGCTATCATCACGGTTCACCTGTATGGTCAGGTTGTGGATATGGATCCCGTGTTGACCTTGGCTCATAAGCACGGACTGAAAGTCATCGAGGATTCTGCACAGGCACATGGTGCAGTGTACAAGGGAAAACGTGCGGGAAGCCTGGGTGATGCGGCTGCATTCAGCTTCTATCCCGGCAAGAATCTTGGGGCTCTCGGTGACGGAGGTGCCGTTACCACTAACGATAAAGAGTTGGCTGACAAAATACGTGCCATATGCAATTACGGTTCTTTCAAAAAGTATGAGCATGTGTATATGGGCTGCAACTCCAGACTGGATGAATTGCAGGCCGGATTGTTGTCGGTAAAACTGGCACATTTGGCGGACTGGAATGAAGAGCGCAAAAAGATCGGTGAAAAATACAATAAGGGTATCCTTAATAAACACCTGACTCTGCCTGCAGTTGCAGACAGAGAAGGACATGTGTTTCATATTTACCCTGTATTATGTAAGAACCGTCGGAAGTTCATAGAGTACCTGGAGGAGAAAGGAATCGGTACCAATGTACATTACCCTACACCGATTCCACGACAGAAAGCGTATGAAGGGATGTTTGCAGATATTGCACACTATCCTGTGACGGAGAAGATCTGTGCCGAAGAAGTCAGCCTTCCTCTGTATCCCGGTATGACGGAAGAACAGATTCAGTATGTTATTGACATTGTAAATGAATACCATGAGGAAAAATTATGAATATCATAGCTTTATTAAAGGCTATGGCCTTTTTGAGTGCTATTGTGGTTAAAATAATCGGATTTCCTTTTGTTCTCATGGGGCGCATTATTAAGAGCTGTGTGCGCCGGGTGCATAAGGAGAAGGAGCCGAAAACAGTAAAAGCAGGAAAGCTTACGGGGATAAAAGAAAAGCTGCTGCCGAGAGAGTGTGACGGTGCGATTGTCAGAACCTTTAAAAGAATTTTTTGGATAAGCTTTACGATCCTGAATAAATGTTTTTGGATAGGGCACAGTATTGCTAGGAAGATTTATTGGAGAACCAGATGGATCGGGCAGAAAATCTATTGGTTCTGTTATCCACGTGTAAAAACTCTGTACAGATATCTCTCTCGCAATGAGTATATGGACCTCTTTTTGATTTTTCTGAGAGGATATATGCGCAGAAAACCGGTGGATATCAACGGTGTGAAGATATGTGGTGTGAAAGATTTTGTAAAAAAAAGCAGGACAGAAGGAGAATATCATATTATCGAACCGGGGAAAATGCGAACAGTCTGCATACCGGAGTATTTTGAGAAAAGCAAGGAAGAAATCAAAGAATACTTTTCTCCTGAGATTTATCTTGCAAGATTGAGCAATGTACTGATTATTGGTGGAAGCAATGTTGTGATCGCAGAGAATAAGTTGTTAAATGATGCGGTTTATTATGACAAAGAAAAGAGAGTTGATATCAGATATTCAGCCATCAAAAAGCAATATGGAGATATAGCTCTTGTCGAAACGGGTTCTGTGGAATGTACCATTGAAAGAGGGATTAACCTGATAGGAGGAGCTTCATTCAATTACTATCATTTGGTTGTGGAAATTCTGTCGCGTCTTACTTTTGTGGATTATTATGAGCAGTATAGAGATTATCCCGTTTTGGTAGATGAGATCGTTCTAAAAATACCCCAGTTCCATGCTGCTTTAGACATGATCAATAAACGAGGACATTCAGTGATCAGTTTAGGAAAAGGGAAAAATTATCTGGTAGAGGATTTGATTATTCCCTCCTCAAATGTCTGGATGCCAACAAATGTCTATGACAGATATACGATTCGGCCTGATGATTTTTTGATCGCAGAGACAGTACTTAACAATATAAGGGCATCTGTGAAGTTATACACCCAAAAGCAGCCATGGCGTAAAATTTTTATCTCCCGCAAAAACACACAGGCTCTTCGCTTGAAAAACGAAGCGGAGGTCAGAGAGATATTCAGGCAGGCCGGTTTTGAGATAATCTACACGGAAGAGATGACTTTTGAACAGCAAATTGAATGCTTTGGTCAGGCCCGGATTGTTGTGGCATCTTCGGGTGCAGCCCTGACCAATATGATATTTTGTCAGCCGGGAGCGATGCTGGGATGTATCATTCCGTCTGCACATCGATTTTACATGTATTCTACAATTGCATATTTGCTGGGACTCAGGACATTGTTTTTGGATGCAGAGATCACTGAGTTGACACCGTATGCGGCGTCGGATACTTTTGAATTGGATCTTGAATATGCAGAAAGATATATAAAATATTTAGCGTGTGAAGGAGAGAGAAAATGAAGGCAATCAGTACAAAGGCATTTATCGCAGATACGGCGGTCATTCACGATAATGTAGTGATAGAAGAGGATGTGATCATTCATGATTATGTGGTAATATATCCCAATACTGTGATCAAAAAGGGAACGGAAGTGTTTGATCATTGCGTTCTCGGAAAGCTCCCTACATCACCCGGCGTGACTTCAAGACAGTTGAAGACCGCATTTGAGACCTTGGTTGTGGGAGAAAACTGTATTTTATGTCCGGGAGTGGTCCTTTATACGGGTTCCAATATCGGTAACAGGAATCTGCTGGGAGACTTTTGTTCCATTCGCGAAGAGTGTTCTACCGGTGATAACTGTATCATAAGCAGAAATGTTAGCGTCAATTACAATACACGTATAGGCAGTTACACAAAGATCATGGATAATACCCATATCACCGGCAATATGGTGATTGGGGACCATGTATTTATCAGTACGCAGGTTGCGACCACTAATGACAATACGATGGGAAGACAGGAATATGACGAGAGTCATGTGGTCGGTGCCATAATCGAAGATTATGTGACTGTTGGAGCAGCGGCAAATATTTTGCCCGGAGTTCGCATCGGGCGCAATGCGATTGTAGGAGCAAGTGCCCTTGTCACTAAGGATGTTCCTCAGAATAAAGTCGTAATGGGAATTCCGGCAAGAGTAGTGAGGGATGTATAAGAAAAAGGAGTAATAATGGCATGGCTGAAAATAGAAAGCTGCGCTTAATGTTAGCATTTGTTTTTGCAACTCTGATTTACATTATTAATACTTATGGTGCACAGTCTATGGCAACTTATAGCGGTGATGCTCATGATATTTGGAAGACCATTACCAGTTTGGGAACGAAGGATGTGCACGGATCCTATGTGCTGTATAAAGGGATTAATTCAGTCTATCCGTATGTTTGGTTATACCGTTTGGCTGTTATTCTCAAAGTAAATCAGTGGCTTTTCATAAAAGTATTTTACTGTTCTGCATTCGCATATATATCCGCTGTGGGATTTCCGAATATGATCGAACGGCTTACGGGAAGTGATGCAAAGCTGTATCGCCGATGCCTGTGCTCTCTGATTATGTGGTATTTGTGGTATTACTCGTTGGCGTTTACAGAATTGATGATCGATCTGCCATGTTTGATGTATTATGTGTTTTTGATCAATGCTGCATTAAAGATATACAGAGGCGGAGCGAGACCGGTTAGTTATCTGTGGATCGGTTTTCTGAGTGGACTTTGCATGACTGCCAGCGGTCAGTATTCTCTACCGGCAGTGTGCATCCTGGTATTTGTTCTGTGGGCAACTGTGAGAAGAATCTTGCAGAAAGCTCTTTGGATGAAACTTGTGGTGTATCTTTTGCCTTTGGTAGTATGCCTATGTTCCGTGCTGCTCTTCAACAAGAACTTTGAGAATACGGTGGTTGAGCCTTTGAGGGAAGAAGGAGAATGGATTCCAACCGACAATGACTGGCTTGAATCAGGACTTGTGCGTTTTAAAGACAGTTACAGGACCGGTGGGAATGCTGTTACCATCCCTTCCTACAGAATCCGGGCTATTTTGGGGGATTACTACGGTGAAGCGGAAGCAGAGATAACAAGGATGACTGTGGAAGAGTACATTTCTTTGTTCTTTACATATCCTGCCGATTTTGTTGTAAGCTACCTTAATTCCTTTTTCCTGATTCTAAGCCCAGACGGCGGTGAATTAAATTTTTGGCCGCTCTTTATTTTTTATACCTTATTGTATCTTTCGTTGTATATCGGTTTGAAGAAGTGTAATACTTGGAGAAAGCTTTTTTCACCATTGTTTTGGATAGGATTTTCATTTTTGTGGGCAATTGTTCCGATGATTGTGATGAATATTGAAGCAAGAAACTGTTTGCAGATTCAGGGGCTTGTTATTGCTTTGGCGCTGTGTGACGATACTGTTTGGAAGAATCTGGGAACAGTATGGGAAGGTTTGAAGGAAGTTGTCCGTAAGAAAGGCAAATTGTCTTGCAGAATTTCTTGCCCCGTAATCTTTTATATGATATTTATCATTATGTGCTTTGCGCATATTTCAACTTTATATGAGATGATCGGGCCCGATCCCGGTGCTATACTGATCGGATTCGGATGAGGGGAGAGTTATTATAAATTGCTTTTCCTACCATTATGTGGTACAATATACTGTGGCAATGTCTGAATATCAGGCATGTAGGATACAATCAGAGCAAAAAGTCAGGAGGACTTCATATGTTGAATAATAAAACCATCTTAATCACCGGCGGAACCGGAAGCTTTGGAAAAACTTTTACCAAGTATGTGCTGGATCACTATGATCCCAAGAAGATCATTATCTATTCCCGCGATGAGTTTAAGCAGTTCATGATGCAGAACGAGTTTAAGCAATATGCAGGAAAGTTGCGCTTCTTTATCGGTGACGTGAGAGACAAGGAAAGAATGATGCGTGCCTTTGAGGGTGTGGATTATGTGATCCATGCCGCAGCCTTAAAGCAGGTGCCTGCCTGTGAGTACAATCCTCAGGAAGCCATCAAGACCAATATCCACGGCGCCCAGAATGTAATAGAATGTGCGCTGGACAGCGGTGTGAAGAAGGTAGTGGCTCTTTCCACAGATAAGGCCGTGAATCCCGTAAACCTTTACGGCGGTACCAAGCTGGTGTCTGATAAGCTGTTTATCGCTGCCAACGCCTATGCAGGCAGCAGAGATATCTGCTTCTCCATCGTGCGCTACGGAAATGTAGCCGGAAGCCGCGGATCCGTTATTCCGTTTTTCCACAATATTATCAAGAACGGCGGCACAGAGCTTCCCATTACTGACTATCGTATGACCCGTTTCTGGATCAGTCTGCGTCAGGGTGTTGAGCTGGTGATCAAGGCGCTGGAGGAGTCAAAGGGCGGTGAGACCTTTATCTCCAAGATTCCTTCTTTCAAGATCACTGATCTGGCAGAGGCTATGCTGCCCGGCTGTAAGATGCCTGAGGTGGGGATCCGCGAAGGTGAGAAGCTTCATGAGATCATGATCACGGTAGAAGATTCCATGACCACTTATGAGTATGACAAGCATTATATCGTATATCCTCAGATGGTATGGAGTGAGCACAGAAAGGCAACCCCTACAGGCAAGCGTGTTCCCGCCGGTTTCTCATACAGTTCCGGCAATAACACCGAGTGGATGAGCGTGGAGGAAATCAGGGAGCGTCTGAAGGAAGTTGACCTGGAGAAATAAACGCGCTGCGACAGGAAGGCGGATAGCATGGAATTAACGATTATTTTCCCGGTGCTGAATGAGAGACTACGGTTAGAGAATGGCATTACCAGAACCGTGGAATATCTTAGCAATATAGGTTATGAAGACTATGAGATCCTCATAGTGGACAACGGTTCAGAGGACGAGACCCCCGAAATAGGGGCCAGGCTGTGTGAAAAGTATCCCCGCGTACGGTTTGAGAAGATCAATGTGCGCGGTGTGGGAGCTGCGTTCCGCAGGGGCGTGGAGCTGAGCAGCGGACAGATCGTGGGATATATGGACATTGACCTGTCAACCAACATCAAGCACCTGGGGGAAGCGATACACATTTTCAAGGTGCAGCAGGATGTGGAATACATCAACGGCAGCCGGTTTGCCAATGAGTCTGATACTAAGGGCCGAAAATGGTACCGCAAGATTACCTCGCAGGGACTTTTGATCCTCTTAAAGATATTTTTGGGAATGAAATGTACCGATGCCATCTGTGGCTTTACTTTCTTGCGCAGGCAGAGGGCGCTGGAACTGGTGGAAGGCTGCAGTCAGGACAACGGCTGGTTTTATATGATCGAGTTCCTACTCCGCGCAGAGAAGCGGGGAATCCGGGTGTTGGACTATCCGGTGGAATGGCAGGAGGATTATAATACCACGGTTAAGATTTTCAAGACCATCTGTAACTATATGGTGCAGATTACCAGACTGTGGGTGGAGTTTTACGTAAAGAAGCACATTTAGAGGATATGCGGACATGGTAGATAAGATTATTATCGGTGCAGGTTTATACGGTTTATATGCTGCCTTGTACTGTGCAAGGAAGGGGCAGCAGGTAATTGTATTGGAGAAGGAAGCAACCGCCTTTGCCAGAGCCACCTATGTAAATCAGGCAAGGGTACATATGGGCTACCATTATCCCAGATCCCTGTCCACCGCCATGAAGTCGGCGGGATATTTTAAGAGATTCGTGGAGGATTATGGATTTTGTATCCATTCTTCCTTTGACCAGATCTATGCAACGTCCAGTCATTTCTCCTGGACAGATGCAAAGGAGTTTCGGAAGTTTTGTAAGGATGCAGGCATTCCCTGTACCGATATGCCCATAGACCGGTATTTTAAAGAAGGTGTCTGCGACGGCGCCTTTTTGACAAAGGAATATACTTATGACGCCCATATTCTGCGGGATTATCTGCTGGAGGAGCTGAAGAAGTATCCTCATGTACAGATCCGTTATCGTCAGAATATCAAGCGGATCATCAAGGGTTCTGACCGGTTTGAGATTCTGGCGGAATGCGACGGCAGAGAGGAGTGGCTTGAGAGCGGATTTGTGCTGAATGCCACGTATGCTTCCGTGAATCAGATCTTAGGCATGATCGAAAATGTGGAAGCTGAGCCTTTTGCGCTCAAATATGAGCTTTGTGAGATTATTTTGTGCCACGTGGGCGAACAGTTAAAGGACATCGGACTGACGGTGATGGATGGTCCTTTTTTTTCAATTATGCCCTTTGGAAAAACAGGCTATCACTCTTTGACCTCCGTGACCTTCACGCCGCATAAGACCTGCTATGACACAGTGCCGGACTTTGCCTGCACCGCAGCGTATGGAGAGGACGGATACTGCAGCAGACGACAGCTGGGCAACTGTGATTTCTGTGAGAGAAGGCCGGAGAGCGCCTGGGAATATATGGCGGCGCTGGCGAGAAAATATGTCAGGGACGATCTGTCATTTACTTATGACCGTTCCCTGTTTTCCATGAAGCCTATTCTCAAGGCGTCGGAGATTGACGACTCCAGACCTACCGTGATCCGGTATGCTTCCAAGAACCCCGTTTTCTTAAGTGTATTGTCGGGGAAAATCAACACGGTATATGATCTGGATGAATTCTTGGATTGAGAATAAGGGATGAATTACAATACAGTCACTGAGAAAAGGAATGGAAGAGATGGTTACGAACAAGGAAAAAAATTTTGTGTCCTGCCTGCTGTATCTGCACAATGAGGAAGATCTGATCAAGGATGTGCTGAAGCAGATCTGCAGTGTGATGCATGATCATTTTGAAAAGTATGAGATCGTGTGTGTCAATGATTTCTGTACTGACGATACGGTGGAGAAGATCCGGGAGTTTTTGCAGGAGAATGACACTACCCAGATGATAAGTCTCGTCAACCTCAGCTACTATCAGGGCGTTGAGGCTGCCATGAATGCAGGAAGAGATTTGGCGGTGGGAGATTTCCTTTTTGAGTTTGACAGCTGCGCTATAGATTTTGAACTGGATCTGATCATGAAGGTGTATCGCAGGGCTTTAGAGGGCTATGATGTGGTGGCAGCTTCCCCTAAAAAGTACATTCCGCTTACCTCCAGACTGTTTTATATGGTCTATAATTTTGGAAGCCATGGACAGGGACGTCTCCGTCAGGACCGTTTCCGTATTGTGTCCCGCAGGGCGGTAAACCGTGTCAATCAGATGAATGCCTATATTCCGTACCGAAAAGCGTTATATGCCAATTGCGGACTGAAGATGGATACCATGCTCTATGACAATCACAAGATTTCCTCCAAAAATCGGAAGAAAGAGGAGATGGGCAACAGAAGTACGCTGGCCATGGATACGTTAATCATTTTCACCAATGTGCTGGAGCGTTTCTCGCTTCTGCTTAGTATCGTATTTTTTGCAGCGCTGGTGGTGGTAGGTGTGGATATCCTTTACACGATCTTTGGAGAGACACAGCCTGTGGAGGGATGGTTATCCATGATGGGTATGCTGAGCTTTGGATTTTTCATGCTGTTTGTGATGCTGACACTGATTTTTAAATACCTGGCAGTGATTCTGAATATGAATTTCAAGAGACAGCGCTATGTGACACAGGGTGTGGAGAAGCTTACCAAGTAAAGGAAGAGAAAAGAATGGAAAAGATCAAGAGAATTGATTTGACAAGAGATTTTGTGGCTCACCGGGAGGAATTCCTTCAGGCGATCACGAAGGTGTGCGAGGAGACTGCATTTTCCGGCGGCAAATATGCAGACCGGTTTGATAAAGAGTTTGCAGAATTTGTGGGAACGGGGTATGCCTGCGGAGTGAACAACGGAACCTCGGCCCTTCACTGTGCCATGATGGCGCTGGGCGTTGGCGAGGGTGATGAGGTCATAGTGCCGGCCAACACTTATATCGCTACGGCATGGGGCGTGTCCTATACGGGAGCCATTCCTGTGTTTGTGGACTGCACGGCTGATACCTGGCAGATTGATCCGGATAAGATTGAGGAAAAGATTACAGAGCGCACCAAAGGTATTATCGGTGTGCATTTATACGGTCAGCCCTTTGCATTCAATAAAGTAAAAGAGATTGCAGACCGCCATGGTTTGTTTGTGGTTGAGGATTGCGCCCAGGCATGCGGAGCCCTGTACGAGGGACGCAGTGTGGGATCCTTGGGCGAGCTTGGCTGTTTCAGCTTTTATCCCGGCAAAAATTTGTATGCCTTCGGAGAGGGCGGCAGTGTGACCTGTGACAGGGAAGAGTATTTCCGCCATATCACCCGCCTGAAAAATCAGGGCTGTGACGTGAGATATTATCATGATGAGATCGGCTATAATATGCGTCTTGAGGGCGTGCAGGGTGCCGTACTGAGTGTGGCACTTAAGTTGCTGCCCGGGTGGACGAAAAGAAGACAGGAGATTGGAGAGCGCTATCACAGAGAGATCACCAATCCTTTGATTACCATGCAGGTGCATCCCGACAACACCACACCTGTTTACCATCTGTTTGTGATCACGGTTCCCGACCACGAGGATTTTATCCGGTATATGGAAGAGGCCGGGGTAGAGTGCAATATGCATTATCCGGTGCCCTGCCATCTGCAGAAGGCTTACGCATCTTTGGGTTATCGTGAGGGAGATTGCCCCAACGCGGAATATCTGGCCTCCCACTGTGTGACGCTGCCCCTGTTCCCGGAAATGCGTGACGATGAAGTAAAGCGCGTGATCGAGCTTTGTAATGCGTATGTCTAAAGGAAGGCAATGTTTTGGATAAATGTAAGCAATTTATGAAAAAATACGGTCACTTCGCCGGGGCATTGGTTGTTTTTTTGCTTCTGCTTGCCCTTGTGACAGGTTACCGTGAACTGAAGAAAGAACAGTACAGTATTGTGTGCCTGGGAGACAGTATCCTGGGAAATGAGCGTGGTGCCACTTCGATTACCAGTGTTCTGGAGGAACTTCTGGGAGTGGATGTCTACAACGGGGCTTTTGGCGGAAGTGCCATGGCTTGCAGGATGATGCAGGATACTGCGGCATCTACCAGAGATACCCTCTCTATGGTTAAGCTGTCCCGGTCAATTGCCCATCAGGACTTTTATGAGCAGAATGCAGGGGTGACCCGAAGCGGGGGACTGGATTATTTCCCGGAGACGGTATACGGGTTTCAGGATATTGATTTTGACCGGGTTGAGACATTTGTGATCGAGCATGGGGTGAATGATTACCTGGCAGGCGTTCCCTTGGATAATCCGGAGGATCCCTATGACAGTTACACTTACGGAGGAGCGCTTAGACAGACGTTAAAGAATCTGCAGGAGGCTTATCCGCAGAAGCGGATCATTTTGGTGACTCCGACCTATTGCTGGTTTCTCGACACAAAGAGCAATTGTGAAGAAAATAATTTAGGAAGCGGCATACTGGAAGATTATGTCAATCTGGAACTTGCCATTGCCGCGGAATACGGAGTGGAAATACTGGACAATTACCACGAAAGCGGCATCGGTGATACCGGTGAGTTTGCTGAGTGGGAAACTTACACTCTGGACGGCCTTCACCTGAATGAGAAGGGGCGCAGGCTGGTGGCAGAGCGCATCGCGCAGTTCATCAAGGATGAGAGTGAATAGAAGGAAGATGACAGTATGATGAAAAAAATACAGAGATATCTGTTTCCTGTGATATTGCTGCTTTATCCGCTCAGGCATATCAACTGGGGATTGGATCTGTGGGATACAGGCTACAACTACAGTAATTTTCAATTTATGGGAATGGACCACATGGACCCCATGTGGATGTTTTCCACTTATCTTGCCAATGCGGTGGGCTCCTTTCTGACGAAGCTTCCCTTTGGTGGGACTTTGATGGGTATGAACTTCTATACCGGTCTGACAGTGAGTCTGTTGGCGCTTTGTGGTTATTATTTCTGCGTGAAAAAGCTGAGAATACCTGCGGGGCTTACCTTTCTGGGAGAGATTCTGGCAATCAGCCTTTGCTGGTGTCCCACGGCTCTTTTGTACAATTACCTGACTTATATTTTATTCCTTGGCGGTTGTATCTGCCTTTATCTTGGCCTTAAAGATGACAAAAACGGAATGCTGGTGCTGGCGGGGATCTGCCTGGGTGCCAACATTTTTGTGCGTTTTTCCAATCTTCCGGAGGCGGCCATGATCGTGGCTGTTTGGGCATATGGAATCATTTGCCGTAGGAAGTTTGGCAAGATTGCGGCCCAGACCGGCTGGTGCGTTCTGGGTTATCTGGGCGCCGTAGGAATCTTTCTGGGTTATCTGGGTATCCGGTATGGCTTTGGCATTTATGTGGAATCGATCATGCGACTTCTTGGCATGACGGAGAATGCTACAGATTATACGGCGGCATCCATGATCATGAAAATGATACATTCCTATATGGACATGATCTACTGGATCGTAAGAGTGGCTTTCTTTGTGGTGCTTAGTTTGATCCTGTTTGCGGTGCTCCCGGACAAGTGGATGCGCCTTAAGAGGGCGGGCAGTGTTATCCTAACAGTTGCGGCACTTGTATGGCTCTATGCAAGGCAGTTCTGCAGCATCAGATTCTATGAGTACAATGCCATGGTGCGTCCGGGAATCGTATTCCTGATCATGGCCATGGTGATCGGGGTGATCGTGATTTTCCATCCTAAGATGCCCCGGGAAGATAAGCTTTTGTCGGGCATGGTGATTCTGGTCATTTTGCTTACGTCGCTGGGAAGCAATAACGGTGTGTTCCCCAGCCTTAACAATCTGTTTGTGGCAGGACCCTATGTATTTTGGATGATCTGGCGGTTCTGTAAGTCCGGGGCATTGCTGCTTCGGTTCGCGGTGAAAAAATGGACCATACAGGTTCATGCGTTTCCTATTAAGGCGGCAGCAGTGATGTTGGCAGGCCTGACCCTGATACAGGGAATCGGTTTCGGAGCCGGTTTTTCCTTTGTGGAAGGTGCAGGTGCAAGAGGTTTGGATACAAAGGTGAAAAACAATCGGGTTCTTGCCGGTGTCTATATGAGTGAAGAGCGTGCGCAGTGGATGAACCAGATCAGCGCTTACGTGGCGGAAGCGGGACTTGGTGGCCGTGAGGTTCTTCTCTACGGCGACGTTCCGGCACTTTCCTATTATCTGAATATGCCTCCCGCATTTAATTCCTGGAGCGATCTGGATTCCTACAGTCTGGCGGCTATGGAATCGGATATGGAGGAACTTGAGGAGGAGGTGCAGGCCGGAGCCCGGATGCCGGTGGTGATCCTGGAAAAGTCTTATAAGGATTATTATGAGAAGGCCAAAGAAGAGCCTAAGTTTGGGCTGATCCTGTCGTTTATGGAGCAGCATGCATATGTTGAGACATTTGAAAACGAAAAATTCCTGGTGTTGGAAGCTTCGGAGGATTGATATGAGAGAAAACAGAAAACTTCATTTGGATCTGCTCCGTATTGTGGCTTGTATCAGTGTGATCATGCTGCACAGTGCGTCCCAGTACTGGTATAAGCTTCCGGTCACAGAAGGAAGATGGGTTGTATATAATTCCTGGGATGCCGTATCACGTTTCGGTGTTCCGATTTTTGTGATGATCAGCGGCATGCTGTTTTTATCAAGGGAAGGAAAGCCAAATCTTCGCAGATTGTATTGTAATAATATTTTGCGGCTTGCCATAGCTTATGCAGTGTGGAGTGTGATATATGGGCTCTGGGACTGCCGGGGCTGGGTGGGGGCCGGAGTGAAGGACTATGTGGCTGAGCTTATTTTGGGAAGATACCATCTGTGGTTTATTCCCATGCTGGTAGGCATCTATATGTTACTTCCGGTGATCAAATCCTTTACGGATCACTGCAGTAAAAAGGAAATGGAATATTTTCTGCTGGTATTTCTGATCCTGCAGATTGGCCGAGGCACGCTGGCCATTGTAAATATTCCGGCCCTGGCAAATGTGCTGGTGCAACTGGTCCATGTAGAGATGGCGTGTAGTTATGTGGGTTATTTTGTACTTGGTTATTATCTGTATCGCTATCCGTTCTCTCATGTATGGCAAGTGAGGCTGTATTTTGCGGGAATCGTAAGTCTGGTCTGTGCACCTGTGATCAGCATGCTGGCCTCACGGTACTATGCATCCCCCAGATCGGAGGCTTTTGACAGCTACAGTGTATTTACTTTTTTGGTGACTGTGGCGGTATTTGTATTTTTTCAGGAAAAGCTTTCCGGCATCAAGTGGAAGAATACCGGTAAAAAGGTTCTGGCAGAATTGTCGGCCAATACCTTCGGTGTGTATCTGATGCACGTGTTTGTGATAGAGTGGCTGCAGACGAAGGGAATTGACAGCATGTCCCTTGCAGGGGCGATCCTGGGCGAGACGGCAATTGGCTGTGCGCTGGGAATTCCTCTTCTGACTGTGGCAAGCTACCTGATCTGTAACATTGTCATATCTCTGATACGCAGAATCCCACTGCTGGGAAGGTATATCTGTTAGCAGACAGGACATAAGACAGAGGAGTTCAAGGATGAGGATAAAGAAGACGGCGGCCGGCCTGTTGGCGATCGGAATGATTGTACAGATCGTGACAGGCATCATATGGATTGCATGCAACTTCCCGTCCCGGTGGTCATACCCGGAATCGGAGTACTATATTTCGGTGGCAGACAGCTGGGTGATGGATGAATATACAGGAGTGTTATATCCCGCACTGATTTGGGTGAGCCGGATCATTATGGGATGTTTTGGCCTGCCCTTTGAAGTACTTATCTATTTTGTGCAGCTTATTGTGGCATTTCTTTGCTGCAGCGCATTTATTTGGTTGTGCAGGAAGGACGAAAACCGTGGCAGAAATGTCTTATTGCAGTCAGGTTTTGCGGGCCTGTATCTTTTGACGGTCCCTCTGTGTGTGCAGTGGCACCTGTCGATCCTTCCCAATTCTTTGGTCAGTTCTCTTTTTTTACTGCTGATGGGTTTATGCATCAGAGTTTTCAGGAATAATAATGACTGTAACATAAAGTGGATGATCCGGATTAGTGCTTTGTGGGCATTGTTGACGCTGTTACATCCGGATTATTGGTGGATCACGCTGGTACCCGTCCTTTTCACGGCAGTTGTGATGCTTCGCAGAAACGGAATCAGGATCGCAGGTATTTTTCTCGCGGTATGTATTGCGGCGAGTGTTCCGGCAATGGTTCTCAATACAGCAGTGCAGACGCCCGGAAGTAGCGGAAAGATTCAGAAAAGCCTTGGAGCAGCCATGGTCAGCCGGGTAGTGTGGCCCAATTTTGACACCACCTATTTTTTCTGGCCGGAAGAGATAAAGGCGGTTATGACTCCCTTGCAGGGCACGGAGATCTCTGCACAGGCGGATCTGGTACAGACCAGATTCGGTCCTATGGTGGAGGAGGCTTACGGTAAAGAGGCGGCTGACAGGCTGTATTGGCAGATGACAATGAGCTGCATTCAGATCAGGACCAAGGAAGTATTGCAGGCCGCTTTGGAAGATTTTTGGGCATATCTTGCGGCGCCATGGCAGGTGAAGACACAGCTTGACGGAAGCGGACTTTCTTATTCCGGATGGAACTATGATAAAATGAAGACAGAAACCCCCGGCCTTACCAGATGGTATGTGGATTACGGTCAGGTGAGCTTTCGCATCGGGATTCTGGTGGCATTTTGTCTCGGACTCAGCGGAAGACTCAAAAAGGGGCGGAAGTCTGTAAAAGGCAGCAGATCGCTTTGCCTGTTCCCTGTCATTTGCGTTCTCTCTCAGGTGATCTGGTATACCATGGCCGGCGGCGGCATGATGGATTACCGGAATGTGCCGGCAGTGATCCTTTTGTGGTACAGTCTGATTGCGGGACAATGGCGGAAGGCAATCCCGGATGAAGGTTGCGCCGAACAAATCGGGGATGTGTCGGATGCAAAACAAGACGTGCAGGGCAATACTGATGATATTGTCTTTTCTGGCGACGGTGAAGGTCTGCATATTGGGGCTGGGAATTGATGAGGAGTATGCGGTCACCATGGCATACCGCATGGCCGGCAATGACAGAATGTTTCTGGAAATGTGGGAACCACACCAGACCTCCGGTTTTCTGGCCGCCTTCTTAACGGATATTTTTGTAAAGCTTACCGGCGGGACGGAATATCTCATTCTTTATCTGCGGGTATCCGGGGCATGTATACAGGCCCTGATCAGCTTGTTTTTGTACAGAACTCTCAGAATAAATTTTTCTGAGGAGGCAGCCTTTGTGGCCTCGGTTTTTTTCTTTCATACATTGCCAAAGTGGATCCAGACACCGGAATTTTCCAATATGCTTGTGTGGTTCTCTACTCTGGCATTTATCTGTTTTTTGCGATATTATCTTTCCGACAACAGACAGATCTTTTGGCTTGTGGCAGCAGGGGTCAGTTTGTCAGCTATGGTGCTGTCCTACCCCTCCTGTGTTCTGGCATATCCTTTGATTTTGCTTGGAATGTGGAAGCTTAAGAGTAAAAAGAGCTTTCTGAGGGAAGCGGCAGTTGTGTCCGGGACCTGTGTGTTACTGGGATTTGGATATGTGGGATATTTCCTGCGAAATATGAGTGTGAGTGAGTTTCTGCATGGCCTGGGTCAGATGATGACTGACGGCTCTCATGATATGAACTCCATGCTGAATATGGTATCTTACGGGAAGGAAATGCTCCGGCTTTTGAGATTCGCAGCGGCTGCAATGATGCCGGCAATTCTGTGGGTGTTTGCTGTAAAAAAGCTTCGCACGGTTGGCAGTTTTCTGCTTCTTGTTATGATCGCGTCGCTTTTGCAGCAGTTTTTTTACTGGCTCTCAGACAGCAGATATCTGCAGGAGCCACTGCTCTATTTTTACTTTCTGTATTTGTGCGGTGTTTTTTTGTACCTGTACCGCAGAACAGAAAAAAGAGATCATAATCTTGCCACACGGGCTATTTTCTGGCTGGGAAGTATCTCGGCGGCAGGTATTTGGTTCAGCGCATTTCTGATTACTAATACAACCATCAGTGTCACCGGTTCTTATCTGATGCCGGGGTTGATCGGAGGAATTCTCTTTTTGTGGGAAGATGTGCAGGAATGGGGACATAAGTATCTTTTGAGAGGATTTGTCCTGGGCCTGTTGGGCGTTACATTGTTTGCCAAGGGCTTTCTTGTTTGTTCCACAGAAGGCGTGAAGGACAATGTGCTGTTTGCAAGACAGAAAGCACTCAGTGGTCCTGCCAAAGGAATTTATTGCCGATATGTGGATGGCTATGTATATAATGTAATGGCTGATCTGCTTTCGGAATTAACGAGGGAAGACTGTCCTGTTCTGTATGTGGGAAAACACTCCCTGTACTACCTTTTGGGCAGTCAGACCATATCGAATTATTCTACCATCAGTACGCCCACCTTTGACGAAAGGTTAGGAGAGTACTGGAACCTTTACCCGGATCGCACACCCAAACTGGTGATCTGCGATACCGATGAAGACAGTTTGCAGAAGATAAAAGAGCTTCTGGAATGGGGTCCGCTGATCGCGGAACAGGAACTTCTGGAAGGTCTGCACAGTGTCAGGATTTATCAGGTGACCGGGCGAAGGGAGAAAGCGGGATGAAGCAACATGGCAAGAGGATATTGTGGACGGTCGGTATAGTGATTCTGTGCCTGTCTGATCAACAGATCGGAAGTGCCATGGGTGAACGAAACCTGATCTTTCGGATCGTGCCGGCTATTGTGCTTGGGTTGGCGGGGCTTTCTCACTATCCTGTCAGAAGTTATTTAAAGCCGATATACTATATCTGGGCAGTGAGCAGCTTGGTGGTGAGTGCTGCCGTGATATTGTTCTATGACAGTCGTACTTATTATCGGGGGAGACTTTATTGCAATGTGATTCTGGGCGCGATATACAGTTTATTGCTCCTGCGCACTTTATATGCATTGTTAAAGGAGAAGAGCAGGCCATCTGTTAACAGAAAATACCTTATTCTTTTTCTTGTTTTTCTTGGGTTGACGTTGTTTTCCAGATATGACGACCGCCTTACCGTAATGTATCCGGTTTGTCTGGGAATCTTATATCTGATTTCCTTTTCCTCACAGGAAAAAAAGGATCTGGAGAATGCGGTGACAGATGGTATTATCATTGGTTTTTTTATTATACAGGGACTTGCCTTTGTTCACAGACCCTTTGACACACCACGTTATCTGGGCATGTATTCCAATACCAATATCAATGCCCTCCTGTATCAGACGGCATACTGCGCTTTCTTGGGAAAATATTGTCTGTTGGAAAGAGAGTCCACAGGAATAGAGTCTGCCGCAACCTTCAGACCGGGGACAGTCCGGAAGTGGTTGTGCCTTTTGCCGGCGGCTTGTATGTGGGGATTTGTCTTCTTAACCATGTGCCGCAGTGCCATGATCAGTATGGCACTGGTCACAGTGATATTCTGGATCAGAAGGCTGAACGGGAGAAGGGGTAAGAGGCTGCTTGGTTTTGCGGGATGTATGGTTTTGTACGTGGCAGTGACACTACTTGGACTTCCCCTGGTATATGGAGCGGTCCGGTATCTGCCGTCGGTGTTTGGGCGTCCGCTATATTTTTATGAAGGATATTCCGAAGAGAGGGTGCAACCCCATGATCCGTGGGACTCTCCCAAATACACTTCCTGGTCAGACGTTGTGAAGCAGAATCTGGGGCGGTTAACTGATCTGATCCCGTGGCTTGGCGAAAATAAAAGTGCAACAGAGTGTTTGGGTAGCCTGCAGGAAAAAACGGTAGCAGTCGGCGCATTTCCGGAGGAAGCGGTGCAGGCAGACAGGCCGCCGGAGAAAACAGTTATTTTGGAAAAATCCACCCATGTGAGGGTTAAGATTTATCAATATTATGCTTCACAGCTTAATCTGTGGGGACATAAGGAGGAAGAAAACGGTCTGCAGGTGAATGATCATTATTATGCACCTCACGCACACAATCTCTTTTTGCAATATGCGTTTCATTATGGGAGTATTGCCGGCATTCTGTTTGTTTTGATGGTTTTTGCAGCGCTTAAGATGCTGTGGAGTCAGGGGCTATCGCTGTTTATCCTGTATCTCTCCCTCTTTGTCTTTGGCATGACGGAGATTATGTGGAGAACCGGCACACTGCCCTATTGTCTGATGTACCTGATTCCTTTGATCTTACAGGAACCTGCCGGGCAGAGGTCAAAGAGGGAAGGAACGAAAGTTGTCAGAAAGGCTGACATATGATAAAATTTTAGAAAAGAACGGATGTAGAGGTTAACATGACAGAAGGTATCAAGAAAACAATGGCTTGTCTGGGCAAGTATAATAGGGTATGGAAGGCGCTTCTTATGGCAGGACTGCCTTTGCTGTGCTGTGTAATCGCGTGTGCCGCTTCCGGCAGAAGTATCGCGGAGGTCTATCTGCCTGCAGGAGAATGGAATGATGAGCTGTTCTACTTTAAACAAGTGGAAGGCATCGTGAATTTCGGTTATCCTCAGGGATATTTCGGATTTAACGAGAGTCATGCCCTGAAGGCATCGTTTGCGGCGTGGAGCCCTGTGCTGGTATTTCCGTGGATCCTCTGGGGGCTTTTGTTCGGATGGAATCTCTCTTCTCCCATATACTGCAATATTTTTCTGATGATGTTTGCCATGTTTGTGTTTGTATGGCTTGTGAAGCCGAATTGGAAGCAGCTTGGCGTTCTGACTGTATTGTATGTCACTTTTACCCCACTCACCAGATATATGCTGTCCTGCATGCCGGAGTGTATCTGTTTTTCTTTGGTCATCCTTGTGCTGGCGCTGAATATCAGTTACCGTGAAAAGGAACATGTGGCGAAGCTTGCACTTCTGTTCCTGCTGACTTCGATACTGACACTGATGCGGCCGTATCTGCTTCTGCTCATGCTGTTGCCGGCCTATTATTGGATCCGGAAAAGAAAGTGGCTGGGAGTTGCCGGTTCCGTTGGCGTTGTGGGAGTGACCGGAGTAGTGTATGTGCTGGTGAAGCATTATTTCGGCGCAGAATATTTTACACCGCTGTTTGATGTTACCTGGGTGACTACGTTTTTTGACAAAGGAATTTTTGCCGGGATCAAGTATGTGATCTGGCGGCTTCTTCATATGGGTCTTGAGTATTTTAAGCTTTTGATCGAAGGCTTCCGAAGTGGTATCTTCTGGGGGGAATACTTCGGTGCCTTTACCATAGTGCTGATCGTTCTTTTGATCCACACTGTCCGTGACTGGCTGAAGAAAGACAAGAAGGGCCTTACCCTGCATCTGTATCTTTCTACATGCTTTGCGGGAATGTGGGCAGCACTTCTGCTGATGTACAAGATGAAGGAGGGAAGTAAGCATCTTCTGACCTTTATCGTAATGGGTATTTATGCCATCAGCCTGATGGAAACCAAATATTTCAAAAAACTGGCTGCTGTTGCAGCGGTGTTTGTACTTCTTTTCACAGCCACAGGAACCGACCCTTATGAGCATCAGGTGCCCTACCGGACCCCTGAACTTACGGAACGGAGCGCATACTGGAGTGATGTGTTTGAAAAAGAATGTATATTGGAAACCGAAGAGGTGCCCAATTTTGACAATGTAATGATATGGATCTTCAACGACAAGGTAGGAGAGGAATATGAACTCACACCCTATCAAATGCTGTACCAACTGCCGAAGGGCTATGGTATCAGCTGTTGTTATGCAGATTATGTGAAGGAAAATATTGACGGGCTGCAGAGCAGATTTTTAGCTGTTGCGGCAGGTGGAGAAGTGGATCTCTTGTGTCAGAGTAAAAGCATGAGAGAGATCGGAAGAGATGAAGGACTGGTGGTGTATGAGCTTCGTGAAAAAGCTGAGTAGCAGAAAGGAATCCCTGATAATATACGGTCTGGTATTTTGCGTGCTTTTGGTCGCAATGCTGCTGTGTCCTCTCATGTACTCCATGAACGATGATCCCACGATGAAAAGCATTTTATCGGGATCCTACACGGGGACACCGGACGGACATGCGGTTTACATGAAGTACCCGCTCACCGGTCTGTTAAGCCTGTTATATCGTATGACAGGCAGGATTTCCTGGTTTGATCTGATGCTCACAGGTTGCTTCTGGGTTTCCATATCCGCAGTGATCACCAGAGCTTATAAGCTGGGCAAGGAGTATTTTCAGGATAAAAAATGGCTGCTGCCGGTAGTGGCGGTGGGTTGCCTGTGTCTGGGACTTTTTCTTCCCCATCTGTTTACCCTGCACTATACGCTGGTTGCGGCAATGATCGGTGCCTGTGCGCTGTTCCTGGTGATGACAGGTGGCGGATACATATGGGTGAGCCTGCTGATCCTTTGTTATTGTATCAGAAGTCAGGTGTTTTTCCTGCTCCTCCCTTTTCTGGGTGTTGCGGTATTGTGGCGCCTGATCCAAAAGAAAAAAGAAGGTCTGGTGAGAGAACTGGCGGTTCTTGTGGCAGGCGTGGTGATCTGCATGCTGTGGAACGGTGTTATGTACCGCGGAGCCCACTGGCAGCAGTATCTGGACTACAACGACAGTCGAACGCAGCTGTACGATTATGAATATCTGCCTTCCTATGAGGAAAACGCAGTGCTGTTTGAAGAGAAAGGTATCGGAGCCGGGCAGCATCATATTTTGGAAGAGTACACTCTTGTGATGGATCGGGAGATCACGGCAGAGACGCTGGAGAAAGCGGCGGATGTGGCGGCTGAGACCACGGGAGCCTACAGAACCGGTGTTTCTTATCTGACCCGATGCCTGAAGGAGTATTATTATCATATCCGCTATTCGGATATGCCTTACAATGTGCTTTTGATTGCGGGCTATCTGTTGGTGGCTGCAATCCTTTTGAAGAATCAATATTTTGTCAGACTCCTGCTTTTAGGCTGTATGGCAGGAGGAAGAAGCCTCATCTGGGTATTTCTCATATGGAGAGGCCGGTTCCCGGAGCGCATCTATGT
>JAZNMF010000116.1:0-16106 GCA_045579545.1 Acetatifactor sp.
ATAAGGTGTAAGCACAGTAATGTGCTCAGCTGATATTTACTAATCGGTCGAGGGCTTAACCTGAAGGCTGGTTTAGAGAGAGTATCCCTGAGGATACGTCTTGTGGTAAGAGGATTCAATGTTCGGTTTTGAAGGTATAAATAAGTACTTTCAGAATATAATAAGGTATATTCCTCCTTAGCTCAGTCGGTAGAGCACCTGACTGTTAATCAGGGCGTCGTTGGTTCAAGTCCAACAGGGGGAGTTCATAGTGAGTGACTCACATATGGATTTTTATGTGGGAATAGAGATCCCGAACATACTAGCGGCTCCATGGTCAAGCGGTTAAGACATCGCCCTTTCACGGCGGTAACACGGGTTCGATTCCCGTTGGAGTCATTCGAATCATTATTTGTAGTCCCGAAACGGTTACGGACCTTTAGCTCAGTTCGTTAGAGCAACCGGCTCATAACCGGTCGGTCCTGGGTTCGAGTCCCCGAAGGTCCACTAAGAGTTTTTACTCTTTATGTAATAGTATATAATATGGCCCAGTGGCTCAGTTGGTTAGAGCGTCGCCCTGTCACGGCGAAGGTCGTCGGTTCGAGTCCGATCTGGGTCGTTACAATCACACAAGTGGTTGTGCCACAATAGAATGGGGTCTTAGCTCAGCTGGGAGAGCATCTGCCTTACAAGCAGAGGGTCATAGGTTCGAGCCCTATAGGCCCCATTTTTATGCCCTTTTTTAAAATTTGTGCCACTGGCGATTTTCCGTTCCCTTGCTTTGGAAAAGCATGAGAGCGGAACAGGAATGAATGGTATCCTGTTGTCCGCTCCCATAGTGGATGTTGTGCCTGCAGTGGTAATTCTATGATTCTGCATCTCTTTTTTCACAAACATTCCATTAAAAGATGATCTTACAGTTTGATAAAAACTTCTTTCCCAAGCCCGCAAATAGGGCATACCCAGTCGTCCGGTAGTTCTTCAAAAGGAGTGCCGGGTGCAACTGCGCCATCGCCATCCCCAAGTCTTGGATCATAAATATAGCCGCAAGGTTCACACATATATTTTTCGTATTCCATACTTACCTCGTTTCTTCAAAATCAGTTGGTTCATATAATTTCTGTAACTTTTTTAAATGTTCATAGCGTTCTTTTGCTTGTCTGGCCGCCAGATTGAAAAGTGAATCTGCTTTGTCAGGGCAGGATCTTTTTAAGGCTGCATAGCGGTTTTCCCCTTCCAAAAATACTTCATAGGATAATGTGGGCTCTTTGCTGTCCAGAATAAATGGATTTTTTCCTGCGTCCTTAAGAGCCGGATGAAAGCGAAACAGGTGGAAATAGCCGGCCTCCACGGCCTTTGCCTCCTCATGCATGGAACTGCCCATACCTGATTTAATTCCATGCTCAATGCAGGGGGAGTAGGCAATGATAAGGGAAGGGCCGTCGTAGCTTTCTGCTTCGATCATGGCCTTCAATGTTTGATTATAGTCTGCTCCCATGGCAACCTGTGCCACATAAATATATCCGTAACTCATGGCTATAGAGGCCAGGTTTTTCTTGGGCAATTTTTTGCCGCCTGAGACAAATTTGGCATCTGCCCCTGTAGGTGTAGACTTGGAGGCTTGCCCGCCGGTGTTGGAATAGACCTCCGTGTCAAATACGATCATGTTGATATTTCGACCGCTGGCAAGGACATGGTCCAGACCGCCAAAACCGATGTCATAAGCCCAACCGTCGCCGCCGAAGACCCATACAGACTTGCGATCAGATGCGGATACGGCTTGAGACGCTGAAATTTTTTTCCCGGTATGGCGCACATCTTCCGCAAGCAACATTCCATAGCCGAATTCAGCGGCATCCTCAAACAGTGAATTGGACCACGCCGGTCCCTTCCCCTCTGCATTGCAGGCATATGCTGTGGAGGGCGTGGAGTTAGCCCAGATGGAAGAGCAACCTGTGGCATTGGCAATATACATCCGCTCCCCGAACAGTCTTGTAAGGAGAATCGCATAAGGTGTCTCACCGCATCCGGCGCACGCACCATGAAACTCTAACAAAGGCTGCTTGAATGATACCCCTTTTAAGGTGTTTTCCCTGAATTTTTCCCAAACTTCTTTTTTGGGGGAAAGCGATTTGTTAAAGTCAAAGTATTGCTGACGTTCTTCATGTTGATTCACAGGCTGCATGATCAAGGCCTTTTCGCCTTTTTTGCCGGGGCAGACCCCGGCGCAGGAGCCGCAGCCGGTACAGTCCACTTCTGAGATGGTAATGGCAAAGGAGTAGCCCTCCATGCCCATCATGGGAAGCATAGACATTCCATCAGGTGCTGATTTTGCTTCATCACTGTTCATGGCACACGGCCTGATTACTGCATGAGGGCAGACATAGGCGCAGCGGTTGCATTGAATACAATTCTCAGGAATCCAGACAGGTACTTCTGTATTTACATTCCGCCGTTCGTGTGCTGTAGAACCGGAGGGGAAGGAACCGTCTGCATAGGGCAGGAAAGCAGATACCGGAAGCTCATTTCCTTCCTGCGCGGTGACTTTTTTTTGTATATTTTCCACGTAGGCAAGGGTATCTTTGTGATCCGGCAAAAGCTTCCGGTCGTAAGGAATATCCGCTGCATCTTTCCAGTGCTTTGGCACAGGGTATTCATAAACCTCAGAAAAACCTCTGTCGATAGCATCATAGTTCATTTGAAGTATTTTTTCTCCCTTGCTCTGATAGCTTATCCTAGCGGCCTCCTTCATCCATTGCTTTGCCTCTTTTTCGGAGAGTAGGCCGGATACCCTGAAGAAAGCCGCCTGAAGAATCGTACTGATTTTGTTGTTCAGACCGATTTCCTTGCCGATTTTAATAGCATCGATCAAATAAAGACGAATCTTGTGATCGGAAAGGTATCTCTTCACCTGTCCCGGAATATATTCCTCCAGTTCTTTTTCCATAAAATAGCAGTTTAACAGAAAAATGCCGCCATCCTTAAGCTCCTGTGCCATTTTGTATTTATGGAGGTAGACCGGATTGTGGCATGCCACAATATCTGCCTTTTCTACCAGATAGGCGGAGCGGATGGGGTGGGGACCAAAGCGCAGATGGGATATGGTAAGACCTCTTGATTTTTTGGAATCATATTCAAAATATGCCTGTACATGGAGATCTGTGTGGTCCCCTATGATCTTAACGGAGTTCTTATTAGCACTGACTGTGCCGTCACCCCCCAGTCCCCAAAATTTACAGCTAATCGTTTCCTGTGGAAGGGAATGGACGCCGGGCGGCAGAGGAAGGGAAAGGTGGGTTACATCGTCATGGATGCCGATGGTAAATTGTTTCTTTTCCTGATTGTGAAAGACAGCTGTGATCTGCTCCGGTGTAGTGTTTTTGGAACTGAGTCCATAGCGTCCGCTATGAACCGGTATCCGGGAAAAGGCAGAGTACTTCAGGGCTGAGAGCACATCCAGATACAGAGGTTCCCCGGCGCTGCCCGGTTCTTTGGTACGGTCTAAAACAGTGATCTGCCGGACTGTAGGCGGCAGTGCTCTCAATAGGTGTTCACTGCTGAACGGTCGGTACAGATGTACCTTGATGAGTCCGTACTTACCGGAAGGTTCATTCCTTTTTAAATAGTCTATCACTTCTGAGATGGTTTCGCAGACACTGCCCATGGCGATGATAATATGCTCTGCATCCGGTGCGCCGTAGTAGTCAAACAGTCCGTATCGGGTTCCAAGGCGGTTGTTTATCTTGTCCAAATTGGCCTCCACCACTGCGGGCATATTCTGATACAGAGGATTGGAAGCTTCCCGCACCTGAAAATAAATATCCGGATTCTGAGCGGAACCCATCATGTGTGCATGATCCGGATTCAGCGCATTCCGGCGAAACGATTCCACTGCTTCCATATTTACCATGGATTTTAAGTCTTCGTAATCCCAGACTTCAATTTTTTGCATTTCATGGGAAGTGCGGAATCCATCGAAGAAGTTGAGAAAAGGAAGATGTCCGTCTATAGCTGATAAATGGGAAACAGGAGATAAATCCATCACCTCCTGAACGCTGCTGCATGCCCACATACAGGCTCCGGTCTGGCGGCAGGCATAAATGTCGGAATGGTCGCCGAATATAGATAAAGCGTGAGTGGCAATGGTGCGGGCTGCCACATGAAAAACACCGGGCAAATGTTCTCCGGCGATACGGTACAGATTTGGTATCATAAGAAGCAATCCCTGGGAAGCAGTAAAAGTGCTGGTCAGGGCGCCTGCAATCAAAGAGCCGTGGACTGTTCCTGCGGCGCCTGCTTCCGATTGCATTTCTGCTACTTTTACACTTTGCCCGAAAATATTCTCCCGGCCTTCTGCGGACCAACGGTCGGCATATTCTGCCATAGCAGAAGAGGGTGTGATCGGATAGATGGCTGCAACCTCGCTGAACGCATAGGCAATGTGAGCGGCGGCCTGATTGCCGTCCATTGTTTTTTGCTGTCTTTTCATGGTGGTCTCCTTATATAATTTCTTTTTCATAGCATTACCGTTTTAAAAAATAATATGAGAGTTCAGGAGATCAGATTCGGGCAGAAGAAAACAAAAAAATAACCTGCAGAACAACCATTCCCTTTGTCCTGCAGGCTGTGTACATTTTATGCTATTTTAAAAAACCGTTTACAATCTGGGCCTCTGCCTCCGCTTCGGTCAAACCAAGTGTCATCAGCTTGATGATCTGTTCTCCGGCAATCTTGCCGATTGCAGCTTCGTGAATCAGTTCTGCGTCAAGATGATTAGCCGTGATCTCCGGAATTGCGCTAATCTTGGCATTGTCCATGATGATCGCATCACATTCGGAATGTCCGGCACATTTATTGTTGCCGTTGATCTTGGCCAGGAAAAGCTGTTTGGAATCATCTCTGGCAACCGATCTGGAAATCACATTGGCGCTGGAGCCTTCTCCGTCCAGATCCACATGGAAAGCAGTTTCGGCATATTGATTGCCGTGAGTCATCAGCTTTTCGGTTACGATCAGTTTGGCACCGTCTGCAAGTTTGGCAGTGGTGGAACGTTTGGTGGAATCAACCCCCTTGATCTGGACTGTCTCCATTTCCAGAAAGCTGTTTTCTTCCAGATAAATGATCGTCTCAGGATTCATAATGCGTTCTCCTGAACCGTCTCCGCTGCCGTAATGCTTTTCCACATATTTGACATGGGAGTTTTTGCCGATGTAAAAAGTATGGATTCCGTCATGACGGCTGTCGCGGTCTCCGCTGTTGTGAATTCCGCAGCCGGCAACAATGGTTATGTCACAATCGGCGCCCACATGAAAGTCATTGTAAACCATTTCGGTCAGACCGCTCTGGCTCAATACAACAGGGATGTGGACACTTTCTTTTTTGGTACCGGGCTCGATGATAATATCGATTCCCTGTTTGTCTTCTTTGGTAACTATGTCAATATGAGCAGTGGTGGAACGCCCCACACTTTGGCCGTTGGCGCGAATGTTGAATGCGCCTGAAGGTATTTCGTGGAGTCCCGCTACCTGTTCTAACAGATTCTTCTGAATTGCATCCATGCTGAACACCTCCCTTTATTGATAGAAACGGCAGTTTCCTGTGCCGCTCAACAGACCCGGCAGAATGTCTTCTCTGCGGCCTCTTGAGGCAACGGTGCCGCCCGCGATCACGACGATTTCATCTGCTATGTTCAGGATGCGTTCCTGATGGGAGATGATGATCAGGGAATTGTGACTGGTGTCGTGCAGTTCCTCAAACACCTTGATCAGGTTGTTAAAACTCCATAAGTCAATTCCCGCTTCCGGTTCGTCAAACACGGAGAGAGGAGTGTTGCGTGCAATAATGGTGGCAATCTCAATGCGCTTCAGCTCACCGCCGGAGAGGCTGCCATCCACATCACGGTTGATATAGTCTCTGGCGCAGAGCCCAACCTTTGAAAGATACTCACAGGCACCGGCAGTGGAGATCTGGCTGCCGGCAGAGAGTGTGATCAGGTCCTTAACCTTAATTCCTTTAAAGCGCACCGGCTGCTGGAAAGCAAAACTGATTCCAAGCTTGGCACGCTCTGTAATGCTCATATCGGTAATATCTGTACCGTTAAAAAGCAGTTTTCCGGAGGTGGGTTTGAGAATGCCCATGATCAGCTTGGCAAGTGTGGATTTTCCTCCGCCGTTGGGACCTGTGATAGCTATGAACTGACTGTCATTTATCGTCAGGCTGACATCTTTGATGATTTCCTTCTGGGCCGACTTTTCATCAGTCACCTGAAAGGAGATATTCTGAAGTTCCAGCATATAATTTCCTCCTGTAACAATACTCAGCTTACAGTATAACACAAAAACCGAAAAAACCATACTGTTTTTGTAGAATTAGTTGATTGAAATAAAAAAATAAAAAAGGGTATTGACAAATACCGGATTAAAAGTTAAAATAGTCCATGTTGCAGGAGATAACTGTGACAGATTTATAGGTGCGCTTAGCTCAGCTGGATAGAGCGTTTGGCTACGGACCAAAAGGTCGGGGGTTCGAATCCTCTAGCGCACGTTAGTAAGCCACAACCATATGGTTGTGGCTTTTTACATGATAGGAAAGATCTTTTCACACTAAAGTGAAAGGCTTTCCTATCATGTAAAAACACTCCGCAGGCGGAGAATTTCGCAAAGCGAAAGTCTTTTTTATATCATAATATTTTTTTAAAACTTATTTTATTGCATATTTATAGAGAATTTGTTATGATAATAATTACAGATAGCGAACGGATGCTGTTTCAACAAGGGTTTACCACGGAAGGAGAATACTATTATGGCAGAATTAAAGGGAAGTAAGACAGAGAAGAATCTGATGTCAGCATTTGCAGGAGAGTCCATGGCGCGCAATAAGTATACCTATTATGCATCCAAGGCAAGAAAAGACGGTTATGTGCAGATTGCTGAGTTGTTTGAAGAGACTGCAGCCAATGAGAAGGAGCATGCAAAATTATGGTTTAAGCTCTTGCACGGCGGAATTGGCCCTACTACAGACAACCTGCTGGATGCTGCAGAGGGAGAGAAATACGAGTGGACAGATATGTATGCAACATTTGCAAAAGAGGCTAGAGAAGAAGGTCTTAATTATATTGCAGATTTGTTCGAAGGTGTTGCAGCCATTGAAAAAGAGCATGAAGAGAGATATCGCAAGCTTCTTGCCAATATTGAAACGGGTATTGTATTTTCCAGAGATGGTGACACGATCTGGAAATGTAAGAACTGTGGCCACATCCATGTGGGAGGTCAGGCTCCGGAAGTATGTCCCGTTTGCGCACACCCTCAGGCTTATTTCGAGGTGAAAGCGGAGAATTATTAATAAGTAAAAGGAAGGGGAGGTGCAAACCTTCCCTTTTTTATACAATAAGAAATTCCTCCGGATTTCTTATTGTACAAAAACGTTCCGCGGGGATCGCACTGCGGTGAAGTGAAAATTTTTTTAATAAATATTTTATAAAACCTTAGCATCCCTGATATTTACTGCTGAAAGCATACATGATAAAATAAAAGGAACATGGGTACCGGGAATAACGGTTGTGTTTTGTGTGGATTCAGGATAAAGTGAGGACCGGCATGAACAGACAGGAATTTGTTGACAGACTGCGTGGAGCGCTGAGCGGCAGCCTTTCCAACGCACTGGTAATGGATTATGTGAATTATTATGAGGAATATATATATGCAGAGATGCAAAAAGGAAGAAGCGAAGAGTCAGTACTGAACTCTCTTGGTGATCCCAGACTGATCGCGAGAACGATCATACAGACCAACGTGGGGGATCATCCGGGCGGAAGCGCCGGAACGACTGCAGAGTGGGAGACTTACAGAGAAGAAGGCGCTTATAGGACCATGAGGAGAGATTACGGTCAAGTCGCTAAGCAAGTCCGAATTCCCGGCTGGGTCTGGGCTTTGATTGTGATCCTGATCGTGGTGATGGTTATTGGAATAATTATTTCTGTGTTGTCGTTTTTGGCACCGATTCTGGTTCCGGTTCTGATCGTCCTGTTTTTGGTGAAGCTTTTCAGGGATTGGTTGAATTAAAAAATACAAAGTAATGAACCGCCAGGGGGGACCGGCGGCTCATCATGAGGGGAGTATAAAATAATTAATATATAAGGGTTTGTAAATAGAAATTAGGGGATTCTATTCACTGCAATAATTATATGACAATTTTTACAAAATTGCAATATATCATAGTACTAAAGGACTATTCTATTTGCGCATAGCAAATGAACCAATTTGACATACTACTTCTGTAACTATCAATCAACAGGAGGAATCAAAGATGTCAAACAATAGTCAGAACTATGATAACAACAAGTACAGCAACAGCAACAACTATTCCGACAACAGCAAGAACAGCCAGAATAGCCAGAACAGCAACCAGAACAAGAATAATCAGAAGAACAACCAGAATAATAATCAGAGCAAGAATAACTAATTCTATCTGAGTGGACAGGGACGTCTTTCGGGGCGTCCCTATTTACATTTTGTGAATTTTTTGGTACAATATCCAAAAAATGAACGGGTACTTATATGAGAAAATTTGAGTTGATAGCACCGTGCCATTTCGGTATGGAAGCGGTGTTGAAGAGAGAGATTAACGATCTTGGTTATGATATTACGGAAGTGGCAGACGGAAGGGTCACTTTTTTTGGTGATGAGGAGGCTTTGTGCCGCGCAAATATTTTTCTGCGCACTGCCGAGAGAATTTTGATTAAGATCGGAAGTTTTCATGCAGAGACTTTTGAGCAACTGTTTCAGGGGACAAGGGGGCTTGCATGGGAAGAGTATATCCCGGTAAATGGTAAATTCTGGGTAGCGAAAGCCGCCAGTGTAAAAAGTAAGCTGTTTAGTCCTTCCGATATTCAGTCTATCATGAAGAAGGCTATGGTGGAGAGGCTGAAAGGTGTCTACGGAGTGAACTGGTTTGCCGAAGACGGCGAGAGCTTTCCGGTCAGAGTGTTTCTGATGAAGGACGAGGTTACGGTTGGGCTTGACAGTACTGGGGAATCCCTGCACAAAAGAGGGTACCGTAAGCTGACAGCCAAGGCGCCCATTGCAGAGAATTTGGCGGCATCCCTGATCATGCTGACCCCATGGAACAAAGACAGGATTCTGATAGACCCTTTTTGCGGCAGCGGCACGATCCCCATTGAGGCGGCAATGATGGCGGCCAACATGGCACCCGGCATGAACCGTTCTTTTACGGCTGAGAAGTGGGAACACATCATTGCAAAAAGAAATTGGTACGATGCTCTGGATGAGGCCAATGAATTGGCAGATACCGGGGTGGAGACGGATATTCAGGGATATGACATAGACGATAAGATGGTCACGATCGCCAGAGAAAATGCGCGTCTTGCCGGAGTGGATCATTTGATCCATTTTCAGAGAAGAGGAGTGGAGCAGCTGAGCGCACCGAAGAAATACGGTTTTATTATCACCAATCCGCCGTACGGAGAACGTTTGGAGGACAAATCTGCCATGCCGGCGCTCTATCAGACCATCGGTGAACGGTTTCGTCAGTTGGACAGCTGGAGCATGTTTCTGATCACGGCCTATGAACAGGCTGAGAAAGACATTGGCAGAAAGGCGGATAAGAACCGCAAGATCTACAACGGTATGATGAAGACCTATTATTATCAGTTCCTTGGGCCCAAGCCGCCTAAGAAAAGCTGAGGAGGAAAAGATGAAGGGAAAGATTATTTTTGCTACGGGAAATGCCGGCAAAGTCAAAGAGATTCAGATGATTATGGAGGATACCGGAATGCAGGTTATGTCTATGAAAGAGGCCGGTATCACTGCTGAAATAGAAGAAAATGGCAACAGCTATGAAGAGAATGCGCTGATCAAGGCCCGTGCGGTTGCGGAATATACAGATGCCATTGTTATGGCTGACGATTCGGGACTTGAGATAGACTGTCTGAATAAGGAACCGGGGATCCATTCCGCCCGATATCTGGGAGAAGATACCTCTTATCGGATCAAGAATCAGAATCTGATTGACAGGCTTGCGGGCGTGCCTGATGAGATGAGAACTGCACGCTTTGTGTGTGCCATTGCTGCAGTGCTTCCTGATGGCAGAGAACTGACCACCAGAGCCACCATCGAAGGCAGGATCGGTTATGAGGAAAAGGGAAGTCACGGATTCGGATATGACCCTATTTTCTATGTGCCGGAATTTGGTAAAACCACGGCAGAACTGACAGAGGAAGAGAAGAATCAGGTCAGTCATCGCGGAAAGGCCCTGCGTCTGATGAAAGAGGAGCTGAAGCGCCATGAAGATACTGATTGTTAGTGACACCCACAGAAGAAATGATAATTATTTCGAGGTGTTAAAGAGGATGGGATCCCTTGATATGGTGATTCACTGCGGCGATGTGGCCGGCAGCGAGTATGCCATCTCTCAGGCAGCAGACTGTCCCGTGCAGATGGTGCTTGGGAATAACGATTTCTTTTCGGAGCTTCCCATGGAGTTGGAATTTAACATCGGAAAGTACAAGGTCTGGGTCACTCACGGTCACACTCACTATGTTACTCTGGGCAATTCCATGTTGAAGAAAGAGGCTCTGGCCAAAGGTGCGGATATCGTTCTTTATGGTCATACCCACAGGCCGGTGATCGATACTTCCGAAGAAGGAGTGATTGCGGTAAATCCAGGCAGTATTTCTTATCCAAGACAGGATGGCCACAGGCCTTCTTATGTGATCATGGAGATCGATCGGTTTGAGGAAGTTCACTTCACTATCGCCTACTTATAAATAACTTGACACGCAGAAAGCAGTTAGTATATAATGATTTATGCGTCACAGGCGCATAATCCGGGGTGTGGCTCAGCTTGGCTAGAGCGCCTGGTTTGGGACCAGGAGGTCGCAGGTTCGAATCCTGTCACCCCGATTCCGTATCTGTGTGTAAAGTTCATAGGTATTTTGCGGGTGTAGTTCAATGGTAGAACACCAGCCTTCCAAGCTGGATACGTGGGTTCGATTCCCATCACCCGCTTATTTTGTTATAAAGGGTAAAAATTTGTCATGATTTTTGTCACGAGCAGGAGGACAGGTATGGCAGACAGGTGGCATAAGCTGTTGCCCGGGGCGGTTCGGTGGCTGTTTGGGATCGTCAGTTGCGGCACGGTATTGATACTGCTGTTGGTGGACAAGAGAATAGAATATTCAGAGCTGTGTAAGCTGGAGACAGGGATTCCCAATCCTGTGCTTTGGATTGGTGCGCTGGCACTGTTTGCAGGTGTTTTCTTGTTGCTTTGCTGTAAGCTGATGGAGGGAGTCAGGGATTGGTGCAAGAAGCATTTTGGTGTGTGCCTGCTTTCTGTGTCTGTGTGTTTGTTTGCTTTACAGCTTCTTTTGGCGTATGAAATTTATTTTATGACCGGCTGGGATGCGGGGATCGTTTATTCCATGGCCAATGATATTGCGTCGGGAGCCGGGAAGATCGGAGATTTTTACTACTATTCCCAGTATGTGAACAATATCGGGATCACCTTTTTACTGTCAGTGATCCAAAAGGCAGCCATGCTTTTGGGGTTGGGGGCCAGAAGTTATTTTGTGTGCGTGGCCTTTGGGTGTCTCACCGTGAATCTGGCCTGCGTGTTCACTGCTTTATCAGTTAAAAAGCTGACAGGAAGCGCCGGTTACGGTCTTCTGGCATTTGTACTGATGAGTTTTGTGGCTGGACTTTCTCCCTGGATCACGGTTCCTTATACAGATACGTTCAGTGTGCTTTTTCCGCCGCTTACGCTGTATCTGTACCTGTGTGCCCATGAAAAAACCGGATATATTGCCAGTCTATGGTATTTACTGGCGGGACTTGCCGGTGGCATCGGTTACCTGATCAAGCCAAGTGCCGGAATTGTTTTGATCGCAATAGTGTGTGTTATCCTTTGGAGACTTTTGACTGAGAAAGAAGATCGGAAGAAGCTTTTGTGGGGTTGCGCCGGAATCGCAGGTGCGTTGCTGTTGACGGTGGGACTTCAGAAAGGTATGATGGCATATACCGGCTACGAACCCAATGAAAACCTAAGGTTCTCCATGACCCATTACCTGATGATGGGTCTGAACGAGGAAAATACAGGCGGCTACTATTCTGAAGATTACGGTTTCTCTTCCTCCTTTGCCACGAGACAGGAGAGGACTCGGGGGAATCTGGAGGTTGTCGCTAAGCGGTTGCAGGAATTTGGGGTCACAGGCTACGGCCATTTTCTGATACAGAAGCTTTTGACCAACTTTAACGACGGAACCTTCAGTTGGTGGATGGAAGGCAGTTTCTTTCAGAAAGACATGGGACACCACGTATCCGGCCTGCAGCAGTTCCTTCGGAGCCTGTTTTACAAAGAGGGAGCCTTGTACGGTGTTTATGCGGCGGTGGCGCAGGGCCTGTGGCTGGCGGTACAGACCTTGGTTCTGGGAAGCCTCATAGGAACGAAAGAGGACAGAAGGCCTGCCAATACCGTGGTATGGCTGAGTCTTCTTGGCATGTTTTTGTTCGTAATGCTCTTTGAGGCGAGAGGGCGTTACCTGTATTGTATGTTAGGAATGTATTGTATTGCTGCTTCCCTGGGCTGGAAGCGGATCAATCATTGGATAAAGTTACACGCGGTCAGAAAGAATAAAGAAGACCGTTAATTCACAGACAGAGATGGGTAGACAAATGGCAAAGATTATTATTATTGGGGCAGGTCCGGCAGGACTGACAGCAGCATATGAACTGCTGAAGAGTAACAGAGAAGATCAGGTGATCATACTGGAAGAAAGTCAGGATGTGGGCGGTATTTCCAAAACCGTCAGACATCACGGCAACCGCATGGATTTGGGCGGACACCGCTTTTTCTCTAAGGATGACAGAGTCATGAAGTGGTGGGAGGATCTTCTTCCCATGCAGGGAAAGGATGCCTACGACGACAAAGTGCTGGGCAGAGAGAAGCAGTTGAAAGAAGGCGGACCGGATCCGGAGACGGAAGATCGGGTATTTCTGCTGCGTCAAAGAGTGAGCCGTATCTATTACCGGAAGAAGTTCTTTGATTATCCCATCAGTATGAAGTGGCAGACCATAAGGAATATGGGCTTATGGTGTACCATGCGTGCAGGGTTCAGTTATCTGCGCTCCTGTATCTGTAAAAAGAAAGAGGATTCTCTGGAGAATTTCTATATCAACCGTTTCGGAAGAGTACTTTATTCCATGTTTTTTGAGGGCTATACCCACAAGCTGTGGGGCAGACATCCCAAAGAGATCTCAGCTGACTGGGGTGCTCAGAGAGTAAAGGGACTTTCCGTTGTAGCCATTATCAAAGATATCTTCCGGAAGCTGATCCCCGGCAAGAATCAGGAGGTGGAGACTTCTCTGATCGAAGAGTTCTGGTATCCCAAGTATGGTCCCGGACAGCTCTGGGAGACCGTTGCCGACGAGATTCGCTCCATGGGCGGACAGATCCGTCTCGGATGCAGGGCAACAGATTTTGAACAGGATGAAAACCATAACATCACAGCTGTCAAATATGAGGAGAACGGTGCGCAGTGCCGTGAGGAAGCGGATATTGTGATCTCCAGTATGCCCGTGAAGGATCTGATCGCAGGAATGGGAGAACAGGTTCCCGCTGAGATACAGAGGATCGCGGGGGGACTTCCCTATCGTGATTTTGTGACAGTAGGACTTTTGGTACCGGGACTGAATTTGAAAAATGAGACACAGATCAAGACCTTGAACAATCTGGTGCCTGACTGCTGGATCTATGTGCAGGATGTGGGTGTGAAGCTTGGCCGGATCCAGATCTTCAACAACTGGTCACCTTATATGGTACAGAAGCCGGACAACACGGTGTTTATCGGACTGGAATATTTCTGTCAGGAGAACGACGATTTCTGGAATATGACGGATAAAGAGTGTGCCGATTTTGCAGTAAAAGAGCTGGTTTTCATGGGTGTTTTAAAGAGTAGCGAGGAAGTGCTTGATTTCCACAGAGAAAGAGTGAAAAAGGCATATCCCGCATACTTTGACACTTACGATGAGATGGATAAGGTAATCGCATATCTGGATCAGTATGAGAACCTGTACTGTATCGGAAGAAACGGTCAGCACAGGTACAACAACATGGATCACTCCATGGTGACGGCATTTGAGACAGTGAAGAATATTATGGATGGCCGAAAGAGTAAAGAGAATATCTGGAAAGTAAATACAGAGCAGAAATATCATGAAGAAAGAAAATAGGATTTTTGTGATCGCGGCTGTGGCCGCCCTGGCGGTAGACCTGCTTGTGTCGCAGGATGCCGTGTATAGATTGTCCGTGTGGGATACGGTACTGATACTGGGATTGGTGACTCTCGTAAACCTGGCCGCGTGGAGGCTTAATGCAGTCACAAAGGAAGGTTGCGGGAAGGCAGCAGGGAAGCTGCCCAAAGTATCACAAGAGGACAGGAGACTGATATTGTCGGGCAGTCTGGTGGTCGTATGGCTGCTTGCCATGATCTGGAGTGCCACCATCGTCAGGCAGCATTATGGAGAATGGACCGGGTCGGTGGGAACGGTCACAGCCTGCGTGGGACTTGTGACACTGGCAGTCTTTCTCGGTGTGGGATTCCACAATCGGAAAGCCACAGAGGACAGTATTTTATTGCTTCTCATGGCGGCACTGGCAATGCGGATTTTCTATGTGGTGATGACTCAGGCACATTTGTATCAGAACGACACAGGAACACTTTTGTCGCCCCTTGGCGGGCATTTGGGATATGTCAGGCATTTTTTGGACAATCACGCTTTGCCTGACTTTGACCCTACTACCAGGCACCAGTTTTATCAGCCGCCCCTTTATCATATCATCGCAGCTGTGTGGACTAAGGCACATACTTTATTTGGAGTGCCTCTGGAAGCGGCAGACGAAAAGCTTCAGGTACTGTCACTGTTTTTTTCCATATCCTCTCTTGGCGTGCTGAACAAGATTGCTATCCGCCTGAAAATATCGGAATGGGGACGATTTGTGGGGCTTTCGTTGATCGCCTTTTTTCCCTATGACATTATGATGTCCGGTGCAGTCAACAACGATCTGTTGATGACACTTTTGATGCTTCTGTGCATCTATTTTACTTTGAAATGGTATCAGGAATCAGGACTTGTGAATATCATACTGATGGGTGTCACCATCGGACTTGCCATGATGACCAAGATATCTGCGGCTTTGATCGCGCCCGGTGTGGCCATCATTATGCTTGTGAAAGCATGGCAGCAGCGCAAGGAATGGAAGAAAACCTTAGGGCAGTTTGCGGCCTTTGGTCTCTGCGCATTTCCGCTGGGCCTCTGGTATCCTTTGAAATGCCTGATTCAATATGGGATTCCGCTGGGATACGTTCCCAATATGGGCATGGATTCCAGTCAGTTTATCGGAATGTACACCGGCACAAGCCGCCTGTTTACGGTGGGAGATCAGCTTACCGAGCTTTGCCTGCACTGGGATTATACCCAGCCTATGATTGACTACAATATCCCCATATCATTGGTAAAATACGGTGTGTTCGGCGAGGCTGCATATTATCTGAGTAATCCTGTGGTGAAAAATCTGGGCACCTGGATGTTCTGGTTTGTAGCTGCGGTGCTTGTGGGAGCAACCATTCTGTGGGTGATATTCTTCTTCCGGAGACAGTTTTCCCGGATATATAAGATATCCCTTGCGGCGATGATCCTGGTGATCATGGCTTCTTATGTGAAGTTCTGCTATATGTATCCTCACGTCTGCACCATGAATATCCGCTATGTTATGGTTGCGGTGTACCTTCTCTTCCTGGGCGCGGGAGCCGGTCTGTCAGAGGCAAAGCTTGAAGCGTCGGATACAAAGGGGGCCAAAATACTGCGTATTGCCACGACTGTGGTTGTTGTATCGTTTGCCCTGCTGTCAATTTTGTTGAACTGGAATATGGAAATCTTGATACGATAGGGAAGAACAGTAAATTATAAAAAAAGGGTTGAGTGAAAAAGTAAATTCTACATGTAAACTTAAATTCCATACTGAAGACTAAGTTCTACATTTTAGGGTTTGACGAATTCCGTCAGACCCTTTATAGTAGAATTTAGACCAAGCAATATATGATTTTTGCTATGAAA
>JAZNMF010000117.1:0-41658 GCA_045579545.1 Acetatifactor sp.
CTTTTGTCGGTGCTAAAAAAGAATTTTGCTTCGCGAAATTCTCCGCCTGCGGCGGGTCTGCGAAGCAGACAACTACCCGCAATCAAAGATTGCCTTCCGCCGCAGTGCGATCATCGCGGAGCGTTTTTGCTTTATAGGAAAGCCTTTCACACTTTTGTGTGACAAGATCTTTCTTATAAAGCGACAAAGCACCTGCAATGCAGGTGCTTCCATTCTATTGCAATTTTGCCAAAAACGCAAGTAGTTTATCCATTATCGATCCTGTATCATCATCTATGACCTGTTTTAATGATGGGACTTAAGGGCTTATAAATAAATATGGTAACAATGGACGCCACAGAACCCTTGATCAGATTCATGGGTGCCACGCAGGCTGCCACAAAATTGATGATGCTGTCTCCGGTGGCCAGAGGATTCACTGCTGCACCGGCCGCCAGAATAGATTCCAAAGGCATACCGAAGAGCACGGAAAACGCCGGCAACAGATAGATGGCATTGAATGCCGTTCCGAAAACCGTCAAAATCAGCGTGCCGATTACGCAGCCCAGAATCGCACTGCGCTTCTTCTTGCCAAAGGCATAAATCACGGAAGCCGGCAGAATAAAGCTGCAACCTATCACAAAATTGGCCAGATCTCCCACAAATGCGGTGGAGGTTCCTTTCACACAAAGCTTTAACAAAATCTTCAGAAACTCCATCATCACGCCGGCTGATGGACCAAACGCAAAGGATCCCACCAAAATGGGAAGTTCACTGAAATCCAGCTTATAAAAAGGCGGCGCAAAGGGTAACGCAAAATCAAACAGGTGCAATATCATGGCGATAGCAGAAAACATACCGATCATTGCCATCTTGCGCGTACTGAAGATCTTCTCCTTCACTCCCCGCTTCTTCTGTGCAGCCTTCTCAAAGAAAAGTGCCACCAGAAACATGGCCGCAATGATCGCCAGAAACTCCAGCACAAAAACAATATTCTGAGTTACACTTTCGAATAATCCATTCATCCTCTTATCTCCTTCTTCCATCCAGACTATACTGTTGGTCCCGGACTTACACCGGATCAGCCGCAGACTCTGCCTGCGGGTCGCGGACTTCAGCATATACTGTTACCGCCAGTAGGGACTTTCACCCTGCCCTGAAGAGCCATTATTCAGTTATGGGTTAAGTATAGTATCATTTGCCTGCGATTGCAAGTACTTTCTGTCAAAATCAATCAATTATGATCCTTGGACTTCTCCTGCAAAAGCGCCTCGAAGGGGCGATTTCTTTGAACCTGCAGCTTTTCGTCACTTACCTCTCTGATCTCCCGGGACACTTGCTCTATTTCTTCTTTAAGTCCTTGTGCCGACAATCTGACAGCTCCCTGACCCCAGATAATCATCTGTTCCAAGGCGTCGGAGGTGGCCACTGTCACCTGATACTTTTTACACATATCGTGCACTGCCTTTTCAATATACTGATCGGCAGTCTCCGCTTCTTTGGTATAAACCACATAAATATTGTGATACTTTACGACACTTCCCGGATTTCCTTTTACCTTATATGCATCAAATACCAGAATTACCGTATTTTCCCGGTACCCCTGATAATTGCAAAGAATGTCCATCAGTCTGTCCCTGGCACTGTCAATGTTCACTTGAGCAAGGCTCTTTAACTCCTCCCAGGCAAAAATGATATTATAACCGTCAACCAACAGGTATTCCTCCCGCTTCACCTTGGGTTTCGGCTTATAAACGGGCGCACTTTCAATCCGCTCCTGTCCTTTGTTGCGGGCAAAACGATTCCGGTCACGCTTCACAGCCCCATAGGTTCTGGTGAAAATCTCCTCCAGTTCCTCATCAGTAATGTAATCTGTACTTTTCCTCTCCCTCTCTGGGGCAGGTACATTTTCCTTCTCCCCCGAAATCACTTCCGGACCTGCACTGTCGCCCAAAAGCTCCAAATGGGCATAGTCATCCACCTGATCCCAGTTCACCACAAATCCGGCTCCATGGGCACAAAATACACTTCCGGTGGGATTCTCCGTGTCAGCTTCCGGGTCATATCCCGCCTTAAGGATTACTTCTTCTGCATTGTGGCAGGGCTCATATCCCCGCAAAGCAAAACTGATCCGCCCCCTGCCTCTCGTATAAGAGGTCACCTCAGTCTGGTATCCTCTCATGGTGACAACCGGCGCTTTGCCCTTTAAAACGGTCATATCCCCTTCTGAAAGAGGCGTTTCAAAGCTGCCGTTCATCCTCTTGATATCTGTCATTGCGCGCCCCACAAATTCCGTGGGTACTTCCAGTGTAAATTCATAAACCGGCTCAAGCAAGATGCATGGTGCTTTCCGCAGTCCCTGCCGGACCGCTCTATAGGTAGCCTGCCGGAAATCTCCGCCTTCTGTGTGCTTCACATGCGCTCTTCCGTTGACCAAGGTGATACGCATATCCGTGATTTCAGCCCCAATAAGCACACCCGGATGCTGTTTTTCCTCCAGATGGGTCAGGATCAGTCTCTGCCAGTTGCGGTCAAGCACATCTTCACTTAAATTGCTGCCAAAGGTAAGACCGCTGCCCGCCTCTCCGGGTTCCAGCAAAAGATGCACCTCCGCATAATGACGAAGCGGCTCAAAATGCCCGATCCCTTCCATTGGCTGTGCAATGGTTTCTTTATATACAATACTGCCTTCCCCGAAATTCACTTCCTCATGGAACCGCTCCCAAATCAGGCTTTTTAAAATCTCAATCTGCACCTCACCCATAACCTGGGCATGGATCTCACCCACTGCTTCTTTCCACACGATATGAAGCTCCGGGATTTCCTCCTCCAGCTGTTTAAGCTGTCCCAGCATTTTGTGCACATCACTGCCCTCAGGCAACTCAATCCGATAGGTAAGCACCGGTTCAAGCAATGGCATCACCCGTTCTTTTTCCGTTCCAATCCCCTGTCCGCTGAAGGTTTCCTTCAATCCCGTGACTGCGCATATGGTACCCGGGCCCGCTTCTTCAGTCAACTCATAGGAAGAACCCGAGTAAATTCGTATCTGGTCTGCCTTTTCTCCGTTGATCAGAGCCTTCACTTTCAATATACCGGAAGTAATCTTCATGTGCGTCAGCCGGTTTCCCTGCGTATCTCTGGAAATCTTAAATACCCGGGCGCCAAAGCCTGCACCGGAACCAACATTCCTCTGTTTTCCCGCGGCCGTACTCATTGCAGCCGGCAGCGCATACCTATTCAACCCCTCCAGGAAAGCATCTACCCCGGTCAATTTTAGTGCAGACCCAAAAAAGCATGGAAAAAGATCCCTGCTTCTGATGGCCTCTGCCACAGATTCTGTCCGCAAAACTCCCGTGTCCAGATATTCCTCCATCAGCGCTTCTTTGCAAACTGCAATGTTTTCCAGATACTGTTCCTCATCCTGACCCTCGGAAAAATCCACACACCGCCCGTCCAGTCTCTCCTTCAGCTCCAAAAGAAGCTTCTGCCTGTCCGTGCCGTTCTGATCCATTTTATTTACAAACAAAAATACCGGGATTCCATATCTGCCAAGCAGCCGCCACAGCGTCTCCACATGCCCCTGTACGCCGTCTGCTCCGCTGATCACCAGGATCGCAGCATCCAAAACCTGAAGGGTTCGCTCCATCTCCGCCGAAAAATCCACATGCCCCGGCGTATCCAGCAGCGTAATCACACGATCTCCCAATTTCACCAGCGCCTGCTTGGAGAAAATGGTAATCCCTCTGGCGCGCTCCAGTTCGTAGGTATCCAGGAAAGCATCCCTGTGATCTACTCTCCCCAGCTTGCGCAGCCTGCCTAAAGAGTACAGTATCCCCTCTGCAAGTGTGGTTTTCCCGGCATCCACATGGGCCAATATTCCGATCACCAGTTTCTCCTTACACTCTGACATTTCTTTCGTCAAACCTTTCTCACCAGCTTCTTGCAGCACCGTCTACAGATAAGATCTCTCCTGTTACATAGCTTGCCATGTCACTTGCCAGAAACAATCTTACGATGGCAAGACCGATACCTCTTGTTCCGCCGGTTATCATTGTCACTTTTCCATTTAATACTCCCTTTTCCCAATCTATATTCATATTCTTCCTCTCTTTCATAAAAAAGAATTTCGCTTAGCGAAATTCTCCGCCTGCGGCGGGTCTGCGAAGCAGACAACTACCGCTCCGCCGCAGTGCGATCCTCGCGGAGCGTTTTTATACAATAAGAAATCCTGAGGAATTTCTTATTGTACAAAAAACAGTAATCATTCTTTATTTTAGGAATGATTACTATTATGGTACCATATTTATACAATTTGTCAACCTTCTATTGATCATCATCTGTAAGGCTCCACAGATTTTTTATCTGTCTGCTCAGCACCTCGTAGCTCCACTGCTTCTCACTGTTTGCTCTGCGATTTGGATCATTTACGAAAAACCCTTTTTCGTCCCAACCTCTTATTACAATAAAATGCCCGGAAGTGGTAAAATCACCGGGGCACATGCTGCAAACGATCAAGCCACCATCGTCCAATTCTCTTTTCATCCGCTTTTCATCAAGCGGCAGTTCCTTCCCCTGTAATCCCAGCTTCCCGGCGCCTTCCGTCCAAAGACTCCAACTGGTCCCTTCCGCCGTGCAATAGCCATTGTCAAATGCAAATTCCGCCATTTTGCGGGGATTTACAGCAGTATCCCCTGTAAAAAACAGATACGCCATGGTCAGACAGGTTGGGCCACAGCCGGACAGACCAATGATGCTGTCACCGTAAGGCTCATATCCCCAACGCTTGTCCCACTGCATCAAAAGCGGCACCGCTCCCGGTTCAAAATCTTCCGACAAGTCAACAGGCTGGTCCATATACACTTCCCGCTCTTCATAGCATGTCACAAAATCTGCAGCTTCCTCATTATTTTCCAGCAGTTCCTCCAGTTCCTCAAGTACAGAACCCGCTGATCCGATGTTTAGCGAACCGATAAACAGCACCAAAACCGCTAAGCATAAAACAACCTTACAACACACGCGACTTCCGCTTTTCTGAAAGCACCTTTTCATAATAGCCTCCTTTTTACCAAATATTGAGTTCAGTATAGGATAGAAAGAGGATAAACTCCATAATGATATTCTTAATCTTTATTAAGATTTCTATAAAAACCCCGAACCATCTTTTAAAGATAATTCTTTTTTGGTATAATGGGAACACTTACGAATGCGCGGGAGGACTCCAGATGAAATTCAAAATATATGCTCTGTTTATATTGCTCTTTCTTACCATTACCGGCTGTTCCCATTCGGAAGAACCCCTTTCCGAGGATCTGCTGAAAGATTACCTGACAGGTCCCACTCCTTTGGAAACACCAATCCGTCAGTACGGCGAAGACACAGGATACATCCAGATGGAGGATGATCTTGTGGTGAGAATCCTGTATCCGCAGGGCGGACTGGCTGCCTTGGACAAAGAAATGGAGAACTGGGTAACCGACACTGTCTCCTACTATCAAAATGAAGCTGAGGGAAGTAGCGATGACGGTGACAATGCCGAATTAACAGCCGAATACAACAGCTATCTGGTGGACAACCATATCATCAGCGTTAAGATCACCGGACTATTCGACAAGCCCTATCTTGCCCATCCGGTCGACATCATTGCAACTTTTCACGGCGACCTTAAGACTGGCGAGGTGATCACTTTAGATGACATCCTCCTTCCCGGCGGCAGAGACATTCTGCAAGGCATGGTTATAAAAGACGCAGACCTGAACAGCAATGAGATTGATGAGCACCTCCTTGACCTTTGGACTCTGACGGATGACGGTTTGGAGATCATTTTAGAACGGGGCGACTACCTTCCCATGTCTGCAGGTACCGCAACACTAAAGTATTCCTTGGAGCAATTACAATCCGTTCTCTCCCTGACTGCAAAGGAGGAACCGGAAACAACAGAATCTCAGCCCACAGACAGCACGGAAAACGAATCTGTTGAAACCGAAACACTTCCCCCTACAGAGGAACCGGAAAAGGAACCAGCTCCGCTCCCCGCCATTGACCCCGATAAGCCTATGGTAGCACTCACTTTTGATGACGGCCCCAGCAAACATACCGACAGACTATTAGATACCTTCTCGGAATACGGAGGCAAAGGAACCTTCTTCGTGATTGGAAACATCATTGACAACCGCCCCGATACTTTAAAGCGTATAGTTGCAGACGGACACCAGATTGCCGGACACAGCTGGGATCACAGACAGCTCACCAAGCTAAACGCCAAGGACCTGACCGACCAGATTATGGCAACCCGCGCCAAAATCTATGAGACAAGTGGGATTGACACCTCTGTCATACGCCCTCCTTACGGCTCCTACAACGATGAAGTAAAGCGTGTCTGCAAAGAGTTGGGAATCGTAATGATCAACTGGTCCATTGACACTCTGGACTGGGACCATCAAAATGCGGATAAAATTTACGACATTATTATGGATGAGGTATGTGACGGTTCCATCATCCTCTGCCATGATCTGTACAGCACCACAGTCGATGCCATGGAAAAAGTGATTCCCGAACTGATCGCGCAGGGTTACCAGTTGGTGACCGTGGAGGAACTGCTCTCCCACAGCGATCGGGAAGTCATCCCGGGAAATGTTTATAACAGACAGTAGACCAAATCGGCACACACAGCAAAACGGCACGGTTATCCCGTGCCGCTTTTATTTCCTGTTACTTCACACACTTACCAGATGGCGTATTGCAGTTCGTCGTTGCTAAGAGAAAGATAAGTTCCATCCATATATTCGATAAATACACCTTTAAGTTCAATGGTCTTGATGGTATTGTTGTACCAAGCATTTGGCCACCACCAGTTGTCGCTGGCTGTCAGCCCCTTACCGGGAGCATAGGGTCCGGTAGCCTCACAAGTGTAACGGCTGTAATCCCGGATATCGCAGTACTGTGTATCGCCTACTGCATTATAAGGAACAACGGTAACCTCCAGATACTTGATGGTCTTTTCCGGATGCATGTTGATAAAGTGAAGGTTGATACCTACGCCTCCTGCACTGTTGGGAGAAGAACAGTTTAATTTAGTGATGCGGATCAGTCCGTGTACCTTGTCCTCCACAGTCTTTGCCGCTTCCGCAGCTGCCTTGGCAGCCTCATCGTCCAGTGTCTGCTGTGCCTGCGCCGCCAAATTCATTCCTTCTATGTCCTGATCATAACCTGCGAACTTGCCGTGCAGCTCATTGGCCAGTTCCACTACCTTCTGCCACTCCTGTGCCTCAAAAGCTGTACGGATCTGTGCAATTGCCGCATCGGGACCGTTCTTCAGGTCGTCTAATTCCTTCTCCGTTGCTTCCAAAGTATCCTGCAACTGTGCAATCTGCTCCTCAAGTGATTTCTTCTGGTCTGCCAGGTCTGCTGCTTCCTTCTCAGACTGCTGCAGATCATCCTTGGTATTCTGCAGATCTTTCTTCGCCTGCGCAAGATCGCCTTGGGCCAGCTCCAGCTGCTCCTCAAGTTCTTCCACCTCTTCATAGGCAGCATCCAGATCCTCCTGGGTTACGCACCCGCAGAGGGACAGCGCAAGACAAGCGGCCAGTAAAAGTGCCATAAAACGCTTCATTTCTTTTCTCCTCCGTGCATTACAAATGTAAAGTAATCCTTTTGATTGTATCACATAAGCAAGGGGAAATCCACTGCTTTTTCTTTTATATGTCCACTTTTACTTTGCTGTCACACGCACGGTCGCAACAGGCTCACCATTTGCATCCTTGCCGATGCTTACAATCTCAACCGTATGACCAAACAAGGAGCCGTCATCCATCAATCCTTCATAGAAGAACTCTGTATAATCAGCCACATCGAATCTGTCTCCCGCATAGAAAAGATCATCCGCCGCAAGTACGGTGTCCAGCTTCAGCAGATCAGTAAAGGTGTTGACACCTCCGGCCTGAATGACTTCAATGTTATACCTCCCCATCGGATCTCCATTGTAGTTGTTGGCAAAATGAACGGTACCGATGGTATACTCGGCACTGACGCCGGGATTGACCACGGAATCCACCGTATTTGTCCGTTTTTCCATGGTGGCATTCACATGGCTGATGCGCACACCGGCAACATCCTTCAGGTTAAAAATGCCATCGGCAACCGTATCATATTCATTCACACCATCATCAGAGAAAAGATCGACCATTACATACTCACCAAAGGGACCGTCATATGCGGTACCTGCTGCCGGGATGATGATCACGTCATCAGTAAGGGCAGAGGAACCGATGGTATATTCCACAGACTGACCGCTTGCAAGTCCCTGAACAATCTGAGGATTCATCCAGCCCACCGCAAGCTTGGAATAGGCGTTCCAGTCACCGTAGCTTCCGGACTGCATGTCAAACTGCCCCACAGCATCAATGCCGGAATAAGCAACATCATAATAGTCGATAATACCAAGTCCGTGAGAAAACTCGTGGATGATTGTGGCATAATCATCCTGCAGCCAACTGTAGCCAACATTTGTAAAGGTGTTGACACGAGGTGCATCCTGCGTTCCCGCAAGATCACCGTAGTAGGTAGCTCTATGGTTAATGGCGCCTGCATAACTCATGATATTCACATAGTCTGCATCACTGACACCTGCATTCAGAATGATCATGGAATCTATGTAGCCGTTTCCGTCCCGGTCATATTTGCTCCAGTCCATGTCAGGGTAAGTTACTCTGACCCAATCCATTACATTGTTGGCATAGACCTGATCCGGCGACATGTCCCGTATATCCGCAAATTTTTCTGTGGAATAGTACCAATCTGTCACGAAGGACGTTACCTTCATCTTACCGTAGGATGAGAGATCAAAGTATTCACTGAGGGAAAATATCTCATCGGTAGTGTCGGAATAATCCGTAATCTTACCACTTTCGTCCACAATGCGGCCAATTCCCTCACGAAAAAGCTTCAGCGTGTCATCATTGGCCATATTCGTCTGATCGGCCCAGATGACCGGAACCACAAGAGTATTAAGTTCTCCCAATGCAGATGGATACGCATAGGGTACCAGATCATTCATGGTCTGTGCACCCGCGTACTGCTCCACAGTTTCCAGCGGCAGCTTAAGCATGTAGTCACCTATCTGAAGATCAAGGCTGCATCCTTTCGAAACAACGCTATTATTCTTGTCCAGTTCCTTGCCGGAAGCATCCCTGAGCGCCCCAACTTTATAAAGATTATTGGGAACGTACATGATAGAACGATATTCCACCTCTATATTGCCGGCTTCCGTATCCGGTTCGAGCGCGAGATAAAATCTCAATTCGTTACTTTCCAGATCAGCGCTCTGCTCCTTGGAAACATCATATCGTTCTCCCTCCAGATATACACCGGAAAAGTCAATGTTCAGCTTTGCAGCGCGGATTCCCGTAACCTTTTGGGAAGGGTCATAGCACACCTCCAGATTGCTCAAAAGGAAACTTCCCGTGTTATATGCGGAACCGGAAAAGAAAACAAAGTTAGGCTCATAAGTTGTCACACTCAATATCTCTTGTCCGTCCAGCCATCCCACACCCTGTCCTGTTACGCTCCATGTGTGCACCTCATGGGCACGGTCTACACCCGTTGCAGAAGCAGAATAGGTATATCCGTAACCGACATTAAAATTCACGGATTCATCGTATTTTCCTCTGTCCGCCACAGTCGGAAAATATCCGTAAATCTTTCCGACAGCATCCAGTGAAGTCACTTTGCTTTTGGGATGGATCATGATACCCGCTTCTTCTATCTCAATATTCTCTCCTTCAAAGCGCACTTTGGTACCGTCTGCCATAGTCGCCGAAAAGAATGTGGAGGTACCGTCTTTTACAATACTGCTGTGATCAATACCGGCAATGATATCACTGCGCAGTACATTGGGATCCTCTATCTTATTAAGCGCCACCTGTGCGGGATCCAGTATTATTTCCAGATTAGCGCTATCCTTCCAGTTAATAGCGTAGCCATCCATAAGCTCCGCCACTTCGCCGTTGGGATCCAGCTCACTCAAAAAAGTCTGCGGAACCGTCGTATCGAACACCAATGTCAATTCATGAAACGTCGTATCCTGTGCATTATGCGCACTTATGGACATGGCAAGGAAACCGGTATCATACTGTGCAACAGAAATGGGAAATTCACTTTCTCCCACCCAAACACCCAAAGGTAATGCAGCGCGCAAATTGGTCACACTCTCCACAGAGGCTTTGTTGGCAAAAGCAAAACCGTAGTCTAAGTGATACCCCAAAGCATCTGCACAGGGGATGATTTCCATCAGTTTGCCCACGTAATCCAGAGAAAAGAGCTTTGCACCCGGTTTCAGGACAAGACCTCCCTCTTCAACCGTTACACCAATGCCTTCAAAGCGAATGGTCATCCCATCTTCTCCCACAGCCGTGAATCTGGTAAATCCATCCTGTTCTGTGACGGAAGCGTAATCTATGGAAGAAATCACATCAAACCCTCCCGAAACGTTACCCTCTTCACCTTCTATACCGTCTGTACCTTCTATACCGTCTGTACCGCCATCACCGCTTACACCTGCTTTCCCGCATGCCGCCAGACCAAGCATCAGCACCGACACTAATAAGGTGCAAATCATCATTTTTTTAATATATTTTATATATCTCATAAAAACCACTCCTTTCTGTGATTCTGTTTATCGCCGCGCCATAGGATTCACAAATCTCTGTGCATAGCCGCATCTTCTGCATAAGTCCTCAGATGCCACGCCACACTTAAATCCTTCCACCATTCTCAAAGCCCTTTCAGAATTAAGAATGGATCTGATATCTTCATCAAAAATATTACCCAAATTAATCACACCGTCGCTGTCAAGACAGCAAGGCACCACTGTGCCGTCTGCGAGAATGCCGAACTGGTCCTTAAGACCGTAGCAAAAAAACCTGTCTCCCTTGATCTCAGCCTCGCTGTCCGGCCACTCAAAGCGTTCTCCCCATTCCAGATATATCTTATCCCTTATCCTGATACCGCGGGTGTTCGCAGCCCAATCGCCTTGTATCCGGTCCTTGAGAAAACGGATCGCGCTCTCGTTTTTGCCACCGTCAAATCCCTTGTTCCAAAGACGGAAGACTACAATCGTCCCTTGTTCTGCGGCATATTTTGCGAAATCAGCAAGATCGCACAGATAATTTTCATGCTCTTCTTTCGACCCCTTCTCAAAGCTGTGCAGAGAAATGTTTACCTTATGTACTCCGGCAGAAATCAGTTCCATCCCCCGCTTACTCAAAAGACTTCCGTTGGTGGTTATGATGGATTTATACCCGCGCTCTCCCGCCAATTTCAGGAATTCATGAAGCTGCGGGTGGGTGAGAGGCTCCCCCATCAGATGATAATACAGGTATTCCGTCTGTCCTGTCAGTTTGTGGAGTATCAGAATAAATTCCTCTTTGCTCATTCTCCTCGGTGATCTCTTATGTCCATGGCAGAAGGAGCAGTTCATATTACAAATATTGGTGATTTCTATATAAACCTTTTTGTACATTGTTTTAGGTCAAACACCCCTTTTATTCTGCCATAATCTGCTTGGCGGTATATTCATCGATGATCAAAGTGTCTATCAAACCGGTGCGCAAGGCGCCTCGTATTGCTTCTGCCTTATCTCTGCCGGAGGCCACTGCAATGACCTGCCCTGCCTTTTCCAGATTCTCTCTGGAAGCACAGAGAGTATTCTCATACAGTTCCACAAATCTGCCTTCACCGTCAAAAAAGTGAGTGGCAATATCACCTATGGCAGACAGGCATTCCTCACGGTAACCGAAAATTTTGCCAAAACTCTGTATGATCTTTGCATTTCCGATTCCCACAACAGCGATATCAATACTGTTCCACAACTCAGCAAGTTTCAGGTAGTATTGCGTTTTCCGGAACAGCTCACGATCCTCTATACTGTCAGGTCTATAGGGAAACCATGCATATTTTACTTTGGCATCTATCTTATCAGCAAAACTTCTGGCCAATTCATTGGAAAGAAAGTATGACTGCTCTTGATCCGTCGCACCGAATAGCGGAAAAACAATATTATCCGTAGTGTGGATCTCCTGCAATTCACCGATCAGCATCTGTATGGTCCTTCCCCAAGAAATGGCAATTCTACGATTACCGCCTTCTATCAGGGATTGAATATACTCAGCTGCTCTTCGCACAGTCATCAAAAGGCACAAGGATTCCTCGGCCATGCTGACACCGCATACTACTGCACTCTTCAAATGAAATCTGCTGCAGAGCTCCTGTTCAAGTTCACTGCACACAACCCCGGGGTTATGGATTCTGATTTCCACAATATGTTCTTTGACCGCATCATTCAGTAATTTGGAGACGGTTTGACGAGACAGATTCATAATCTGTGCAATTTCCTGCTGCGTGCATTTTTTCTCATAGTATAGGATCGCAGCCTCTTCCATTTGCTTTTTATGAAAATCCATAACTCCTCCCCTTCAGGTTCTGACTCATCTTTCTTATTTGATTATTTATTATATCATTTGTTATGTTCCAAGTCAAAATTTAGTTTTGTTTACATTTGTCATTGACATATGTTAATTACAATAATATAATAAAAATCAAAAAGGAGGATATGACATTATGTTAGTTACCATGAGAGAAATGCTTGCAGATGCCAGGAAGAATCACTATGCCATTCCTGCATTTGATGTAAGCAACTATGAAATGCTGAAGGCAATACTGGAAACCTGCGAAGAAGAAAAGTCCCCTGCACTTTTAATGACATTAGGATGCGATACACAGGGCAGGAATCTGCAGACTCTGTCTTCCATGATCAAAAGCGTTTCCCAGCATTACAACATACCGGTATGTCTTCATATGGACCATGCCACCGACATCGATTTTATCAAATACGGCTGTGACAACGGCTACAGCTCCGTAATGTATGACGGTTCGGTTCTTTCCTTTGAGGAAAATGCCGCCAATACCGCTATCGTTACGGAATACGCCCACAAAAGAGGAATCAGTGTGGAAGCAGAACTTGGGCATGTTGGCAATGCCAATGTGGGCAGTATCAGTGAGACCGGAGCCGACAACGATCCCGGTGAGAGTCTGACCGTCCCTTCAGAAGTCCGGAAATTTATAGAAATCACGGATGTGGATGCCCTTGCCATCGCTATCGGCACCTCTCACGGTGTTTATCAGAAAACACCGGAGCTTCGTATCGACCGCTTGCAAGAAATCACCGCTGTCTGCGACAGACCGATGGTGCTCCACGGCGGCAGCGGCACACCTGTGGATCAGCTGCAAAACGCCATTCATCACGGTATCACCAAGATCAATATTTATTCTGACGTACTGTTTGCACTGAATCAGGGACTGAAAAACACACTGAACAGTATCACCAATCCTTCCACCTGGGCATTCCTCGTATACGAGGAAGCAATAAAGGGGATGAAGGAAGTGGTTCGCGACAAACTCCGGACATTCGGCAGCGCAGGAAGGGTATAGGTGACTCTATGAAAACAAGAGCAGCGCGTCTTTACGGCGCCAATGATGCCAGACTGGAAACATTCGAGCTACGTCCCATCACATCGGGAGAGCTTCTGATCAAGATCATTTCCGACAGTGTATGTATGTCGACACACAAAACCATCGTGCAGGGCGCCAAACACCTGAGAGTTCCCGAAAACGTAGCGGAACATCCCATTATTTTGGGTCATGAATTCTGTGCGGAAGTGGTTGAAGTGGGCGACAAGTGGAAGGATCAATTCTCAGTGGGTGACAAGGTGGCCATGCCTCCCGTACTGGCCTATTTGGGCGGCCCCGAAACGGTAGGATATTCCTTTGAAGAGATTGGTGGCGTTGCCACATACGCCATCGTCTATGAGCACATTCTGGATCACAATTTTTTGATTAAAGTAAACAGCGATTCCTACTTCAGCGGCTCTCTTATCGAGCCGGCCTCATGCGTGATCAGAGGTTACAAAGCCAGCTTCCACTTAGATGAGAACTATCATCACGTGCCCGGAATCAAGGAAGGCGGCAATGTGGCCATTCTGGCAGGCTGCGGTCCCATGGGGCTTGTAGCCATTGATATTGCTCTTCACGGACACCGCAAGCCCTCTATGGTAGTGGTAACTGATCTGGATCAAAATAAGCTGGACCGCGCAGCATCCATTTTTTCTGCAGAAAAAGCTGCTGAGGATGGAATAAAGCTCATTTTTGCCAACACCACCCATAAGGATGAGCTCCTTCGCCTTACCGACGGCAAAGGCTTTGACGATGTTTTTATCTACACACCGGTTCCTACTGTCGTGGAATTAGGCGATTCCATTCTCGGTTTTGACGGTTCGCTGAATTTCTTTGCAGGCCCTCTCGACAAAAACTTCAGTGCAAACATGAACTTCTACAACGTTCACTATGCACAGCATCATGTTACCGGCACTAGCGGCAGCACACCGGAAGATATGAGAGACATTGTTGCCCTGATCGGCGAAAACCGCCTGGATCCCTCCGTAATGATCACACACATCGGCGGCATCGATGCCGCCATTGATACCACAGTGAATCTCCCCCTTATTCCCGGTGGCAAAAAGCTGATCTATACTCATATCGATCTGCCACTCACCGCACTCGCCGACTTTGAAGCACTTGGGCAGACGGATGAAAGATTTCTGATCCTGGACAAGATCGTGAAGGCAAACAACGGCCTGTGGTGTACGGAAGCAGAAAAATATCTACTGGAGCATTTTTAATATTTCTGCCGGTAGCCGTTGACAAGCGTTCCTCAATTAAAGGATTCACAACAATCAAGGGGCCATCCTGCCGGATAGCCCTTCTTCATTTCTGTTTTTAATTCTGTAAATGAAATAATAATTGTCCAGTAATCACTTCAAATAGCGATCCACCATCCGGGCTATTTTCTCCGTGCTTAAGACACTTTTCTCTGTTTCGTATGTAAGAATCAGTCTTTCTCCCGGAAAAATTCCGTTATTCTCATACAGTTCAACTTTTCGCACCATATTTCTTGCATATTCCGGAGAATCGGCCATTTCGAAATGTTCCCAATACACCTCCTCACCGGTCCTTTTTGAAAGAAAAGTAAAATCAGGATACACCGTTCCTATCCCTTTCAAATAAATAGGACACTCATATTTATAATCTATTCCTTGTCTATAAAAATAGTCTGCCATGATTTTTTCAGTTTTTGACCTGACCCGCTCTCCCGCTTCTGTCAAAATATGAGATATGCCTTCTTGAAACTCTTTCCCCTGATATGGTTCTTCTTTCCAGCTTTTTACTTTTTGGTCCCATGTAGGCTCTATTGTTTGAATCAAGCGCTGTCGCTCGGCATGTTCTCCATAATATACCTGCTCTATTTCGTCATCTTCATAATCCCTCAAAATCCTGTCAATTTGTTTGATTCTCCTTTCTGCCAGTCGAAGAATTTTCTCTTCATAGGATTTCTGAGCAAGTGACCGTATCAACTCTTCATTCCCTTTCGAAATATATTTCCCCTGCAAATTCTCTTCTGCACAATGATAATATTGGACATGCCCATTTCTTTTAGACAATCTAAGTGTTCCATCGGGTTTATTTATTAACTGACCATCCGCTATTTTGATAATATTTTCAAGTCTTTCTCTTTCTGCTGATAATAATTTTTTTAATCCTCTCAATCCCATTTCCTTTCTTTTAAAAATATAGAGTTTTATCGTACACTCAGTTTAAATTTCGGCTCGTTTTGATATTCCCCAAATTTCAACCGCAATATTTTCATGAAAAATGGGCTCAAATTGCCTTTCGCGATTATAAGCCGTAATTATTTCTCCAAAATACGGCTTCTTTTGAGTTTTTCTAATTTCAGCCGTAGTTTTTCTTTAAGAATACGGCTTTATATAAATTTCTCGAATTTCGGCTGTAAATCTCGCCAAAAAATACGGCTTTATATGAGTATTTTCAATTTCAGCCGAAAATCTCGTCAAAAAATACGGTTCTATGCAAATTTAGGGAATTTCAGGCCGAATGCCTGATAAAGTGAATGCAAATCAAGTCAGATATGAGTATAGAAATACCCGGAAATATAACATTTCCGGGTATAATGATTCTGTTTTCCAAAAACTGATTATCTCTTTGAGAACTGAGGTGCTCTTCTTGCTGCTTTGAGACCGTATTTCTTTCTCTCTTTCATACGAGGGTCTCTGGTCAGGAAGCCTGCCTTCTTCAGAACGGGTCTGAAGTCAGCGTCTGCCTGAAGCAGTGCTCTTGCAACACCATGTCTGATAGCGCCGGCCTGACCGGTGTATCCGCCACCGTGTACATTAACAAGTACATCAAATTTATCAGCAGTCTCGGTAGCAACCAGAGGCTGACGGACGATAACCTTCAGAGTCTCAAGACCGAAATACTCGTCCATGGATCTCTTGTTGATGGTTACGTTGCCGGTACCGGGTACCAAATATACTCTGGCGATGGATTTCTTTCTTCTACCTGTTCCGTAGTATCTTTCTGTATTAGCCATGATTTATTCTCCTCCTGTCCCTTAGAATGTCAGTACTTCAGGCTTCTGAGCAGCATGCTTGTGATCAGGTCCTGCATATACGTGAAGTTTAGTAAACATCTGTCTTCCTAAAGGTCCCTTGGGAAGCATGCCCTTAACAGCAAGCTCGATTACCTGCTCAGGCTTCTTCTCCAGTTTCTCTCTTAACGGAGTCTCTTTCATACCGCCAACATAGTCGGAATGATTGTAATAAACCTTCTGGTCTAACTTCTTACCGGTTACTTTAATCTTCTCAGCGTTCACAACGATCACATAGTCACCTGTGTCGATGTGAGGAGTGAAGATAGCCTTGTTCTTACCTCTTAAAACCTTAGCAACTTCAGATGCTAAACGTCCCAAAGTCTTATCTGTAGCGTCTACTACATACCATTTTCTATCGATTGTAGCTGGACTAGCCATAAATGTTTTCATTATGTTCCCTCCATATTGCTTTTGTCTTTCGACTTGTCGATTGCTTCTTCGAGGCAGTAAGCTGCAGATGTCCGGCTACACCTTACAACTCTCCGAAACCACTTTACGCTATCTCAAATGCTTCGCCGGGGCTTTGGCTAGGCATACTGAAACATTGTCACACTGATGTATTATACGACTTCTCTCCCACCGTGTCAATACATTTTTTTAATTTTTCGGGACTTTTTAGCTCGTCATTCCACTGCATAACTCACCACAATCTTATGCACCTTTTTTGCGGGCGTTTTCCACTTCATATGGTACTGCTGCGGCATTGTCACGTGATACCCCTGCGGCTCTCCCTCGTTCAGGTCTGTCTCAAACCGGTCCGAAATTTCACAATCTGTCAGTTCTCCCTCTAAGGGGCGGACCTTCAGCGTTATCCCTTCCCTCTCAATCCACACCTCATCCCCCACCTGCTTGGGGCAGCCAAGAGAATGCAAAGGATACGTGATGACCACATCCTTAAGTGCTTCGATCTCGTCTTCTATGATCAGAGTCAGACCGGAGAGGGTAAAGGTTCGCACCCATTTTGCCAGACTCTCGTAAGCCGCGGTCAGATCAAGCTGCGCCGTCTTTACGCCGCCTTCTTCCCGACAGTATACAATTCGACCGACAGCACGCATGCTGTTAAAGGGCTGTCCCTCATCATCCACCAGAATGGCATTGTGGGCCTTGGTGGTCTTGAGCCACTCAAAGTGATGGCGACTTCCGTATCTGCGCCCGAAATATCCGGAGGGAGAAATCAGCGCTTTTCCCCCATAAAAGAGCGCAAAGGATCCCTGATCCGCATGGCGGTGACTGTCGGAACCGAATTTGGAAGCTCTCGCCAGCAAAGCCATATCATTTTCTGTATGCGCAAGATCTGTATGCATGCTCACAAAGCCTGCATCCGGGAAGCATTGCACCTGAGAAAGTTCACCGGTCAGAGACACTTCCGGCGCCTTTCCCTCCGGCAAAAACAGATCCAGAAGGTGCAGCAGGTAAATCTCCTGTCCGGTTAACTGCTGTGAACGTTTCACGGCAAGTTCCGGGCCAAACCGCTCCGCATAGATTCTGTAAGGATTCTGGGCATAGAATCCCGGCCACTCTTCGTCTGTGGGAGAACACCAATAGCCATCCCCAAAGGGGTGATTCTCAAAATCAGGATTGGCAAAATGCAGGAAAAACTGTGTCAACCGCTGATAAAAAGGTCTGTCCAGGAAGCGACAGCCGCCGTACCTTTCCACGGCCAGGAAAAAGGGAAGATACCATTTGGTATAGCTGGTAGCATAAAAGGTGCCTTCCGCCCACCCGCCGTCAGGGGGTCCGAAATAGGGGAAAATACCGCCGTAAATCTCAAGAGCGTAATCCAGCCATTTTACAGCCTCCTCCCGACTCATGACACCGGTGCCTTTCAGCACCATGGCGGCCTCTCCAAGGTAAGCAGGCAGACGCCCTGAGTGGGAAGAACCGGGATTGGCACAAAAATTGAGTCTGGTCAGATTGTCCCAACACTGCTGCCCGTAAGCCTTGACCGTGTGGGCCACATAATCCAGCTCTTTTTCATTAAAAAGAGGATACAGCAGATCAAAAACCGCCGGAAAACAACGGGCACAGCTAAGTCCCACCTCATCCCCCCATCTTCCGTTCAGGGAGCAGGGGCCTTCCGGATTCCAATCGCAAATAGTCAAAAGAAGTTCCTTGGCATGAGCACCGGCCTTCTCGTCTCCGAGCAAAGCATAGCCCAGAGAACAAGCCACAAGATCCCTGTCGCAAAAGTCCCGGAATTTCCCGAAATATTCCCGGTAGGGAAGTGCATTCTCATCCCTGTGATACATAGGGCGCTTGGGCATACCGTTATTATAGGCCTCTTCTATATTTCTCTTCAACACTTCCAGAGCCGCTGCTCTGGTGTCGCAAAGAGGCTTAATATCTTCCGCAAAAAACAGATGTCTCGGTCTGACATCCGGAATCTTGTGGTATAATTCTTCCGCAGTGGTACGGTAAATCTTCACGGCATTCTCGGAAAGAAGGAAGCTCTGCTCCCCCCTCTCATATCCGTTGGCAAAAATATTCCACCGGTAGGTACCTGCCCCGGGTAGCATCGGTGTCACACAATAATTCCGGGTAGTCTCACAGCGCCACAGTTCCTGCCTGTCCTCATCCTTCAGCACTACTGTATATACGGTCTCCTCATCTCCAAGGACCCAGTTTAAACAGGGCGGATTTTCCTCCACCACGCGGCCTTCCTCCGGAAAGGGAAACACTTGACTTGCTCTGGTGCGCTCTTTGAACGGATTCGTCTTCTCTTTCATATGGAGCCCTCCTACTTGTGAAACCATAAGTATTCACCGGTCTTAGGATCAATCTTTCCCACCTGTCTGGCGGGAACTCCCGCCATGATGGCATAATCCTCTGTATTTTTGGTCACCACACTGCCTGCGCAGATCAGATTGGCACGGCCCATCTTCACGCCGGCCGTCACGGTCACATTACTTCCCAGCCAGCAACCGTCACCGATCACAATGGAGTCATCCCCATCTCCTTCCGTTCTGGCAGAAAACCAGCCGGTCGCAGGGTCAAATTTATGATTGCCTGCAGCCACGGAACAGCGGGGACCGATGAGTACATTGTCACCGATGGTCACATTACCATTTACATAACAGTAAAGTCCGATAAACACATTGCTTCCCACCTGCTGTAAGGGACAGCGGATAATGGCTCCCGGAGCCACTCTCACATCCCGTCCGCCTAATCCCAGAACCTGGGCACGGCGGGCATTGTCCACTGCATTGTCCGAGCGGTTACAGTAGGCTGTCAGCTGCTCAAACATTTCATCCGTCATAATGTCCTGCATGGAATTGATTTTCATATCTCTTTTCCGCCTTTCTATTCAGTGGGTTCGTCAGGATACTCATATTTTATCAGCGTCAGCCCGTGGGCGGGAGCAGTTGGCCCGGCGGCCTGACGGTCTTTTGCCTCCAGAATTTTTGTCATGTCACAGGGAGCTATTTTCCCTTGTCCCACCTCAAGCAGGGTACCGGCTATAATTCGGACCATATTATACAAAAATCTGTTGCCGCAGATGCGGATCACCAGATCCTCTCCCTGCTCCAGCACCTCTGCGCTGTAAATGGTGCGAACAGTGGTCTGCACCTGGGCACCGATCTGGCAAAAGCTTTTAAAATCGTGCTCTCCTTCCAGATAAGCCGCTGCCTCTCTCATCTTATTTACATCCGGAGTGTGGTAAGTAAACAGGGAATACAGGCGTTTCACCGGCATGGGAAACTGTCCCCGATAGATCCGGTACTCATAAGTCTTGCGGCTCGCAACATGTCTGGGATGCCAGTCCGGGGCCACTTCCTCTGATCTCTGGATGCGGATATCCTCCGGCAGTCTCTGGTTCAGAGCATAGGCAACCTTTTCGGCCGGCATGCGCGCCGTAGTGTCAAACACCGCAATATTGCCCAGAGCATGCACCCCCGAGTCGGTTCTGCTGGCACCGATCACCTGGATTGGCTCGCCAAACAGCTCTGTCAGGCATCTGTTCAGTTCACTCTCTATGGTGATCCCGTTTGGCTGAACCTGCCAGCCATGATAGTTAGTACCGTCATAAGCCACCGTCAGCCGGATTCTTTTTACTTCACTCATACTGCTATCCTTTGCTTCCCATATCTTGATGCACGCTTAAAACAACTGCAATCTGCCGATGACGATGACAACCGCCAGATACACTGCCAGCGCCCCGTAGGCAATAAAATCTTTTTTTCCATAAATCAGCGGCTTCATCTTGGTGCGCCCGCCACCGCCTCTGTAACACCTTGCCTCCATGGCCATGGCCAGATCATTGGCGCGCCTGAACGCAGAAATAAACAAAGGAACCAAAAGAGGCACCATGGCCTTGGCACGCTGCAAAAGATTGCCGCTCTCAAAGTCAGCGCCTCTTGCCATCTGGGCTTTCATGATCTTGTCCGTCTCCTCCAGCAAAATCGGAATAAAACGCAGGGCGATGGACATCATCATGGCCACCTCATGCACCGGGATCCGCAGCACCTTCAAAGGACGGAGCATTTTCTCCATACCATCGGTCAGATTGTTAGGTGTAGTAGTCAGTGTCATCACCGAGGAACCGATGATCAAAAAAGACAGGCGGATCGCCATAAATACTGCCAGTTCCAGGCCCTCGTAGGTAATGCTGACTTTGCCGAAAAAGGTCACGATGGGCGTTCCCTGGGTCAGAAACAGATTAAATACTACCGTCAAAAGCAGCAAAAAGAGAATCGCTTTCATTCCCTTTATCATAAACCGAAATGGTACCTTGGAAAGCCTGATCACCGTTGCCAGAAACAACGCTGCGATCAGATAACCCAATATGTTTTTTACCAAAAACAGCGAGACAATATAGATTACGGTCCCTCCCAGCTTCACTCTGGGATCCAGTCTGTGGACAAAGGAGTCCGTAGGATAATACTGTCCTAGCGTAATATCTCTAAGCATTTTACAATCTCCCCGGCCGCCTCGGATATGGTAGTCACATCCACATCCACGGGCAGCCCTTTCTCCTTAAGAGCATGCATAATATAAGTAACCTGCGGAGCGGCCAGGCCCACCTGTTCCAGCTCCCTGTAATGGGCAAACACTTCCCGGGGTGTGCCGTCAAGCATCACGGATCCCTGATTCATCACGATAATGCGCTCCACGTATTCCGCCACATCTTCCATGCTGTGGGAAACCAGAAGGACCGTGATTCCCGTCTCGGTCTGTAGCTTCTTGATCAGCGTCAGAATCTCGTCCCTTCCCCTGGGATCCAGACCTGCTGTAGGCTCGTCCAGGATCAGCACCTGCGGCTTCATGGCCAGCACACCGGCAATGGCCGCGCGGCGCTTCTGCCCGCCGGAAAGGTCAAAAGGCGACTGGAAATAATGCTCCTCAGACAGGCCCACCTGCCTGAGCGCTTCCTTTGCCCTCTGCTCCACCTCTTCTTTGGGAAGCCCCAGATTCTTTGGGCCGAAGCACACATCGGAAAATACATCGATCTCAAACAGCTGATGCTCCGGATACTGGAAAACCAGTCCCACATTGCTGCGAAGCTTCTTCTTGTCAAAATCTTTCCCGCAAATGTCTTCTCCATTATAATAAATATGACCTTCCGTGGCTTTGACCAGTCCGTTCAGATGCTGCACCAGAGTGGATTTGCCGGAGCCGGTGTGGCCGATAATCCCCACAAACTGACCGTCCGGTATCTCCAGGCAGATATCGTCAAGGGCCTTCACAGCCAAAGGAGTATCTGCGCCGTATATATAATTCACATGTTCCAAAACCAGTGACATTTTCGTCTTTCTCCCTGTATGTCAGAATTCAATCACTCAATCTGTGTTCTCCGAGGCAGTCTGCACCTGAAGCGCATCCACAAGCTCTTCTATAGTCAGGATGCCGTCCGGAAGTTCTACACCCTGCTTTTTCAGCTCATAGGCAAGGAGGGTGACCTGCGGCACGTCAAGGCGCAGTTCCTTCAGCCTCTCCACCTGCGAAAAAATCTCCCTCGGAGTCCCTTCCATGGCAATCTTTCCATCGTCCATCACATAAACCTTATCTGCGTAAATAATCTCTTCCATATAATGAGTGATCAGGATCACCGTAATCTTCTCCACGTCGTTCAGTGCTCTGACCGCCCGGATCACTTCCTTGCGTCCGCTGGGATCCAACATGGCCGTAGGCTCGTCCAGGATAATACACTTGGGATGCATGGCCAGCACACCTGCAATGGATACTCTCTGCTTCTGTCCTCCGGAAAGCTTGTTGGGTGAGTGCTTGCGGTACTGATACATTCCCACCGCCTTCAGGCTCTCCTCCACTCTCTCCCAAATCTCCTTGGTAGGAACGCCCATATTTTCAGGACCAAAACCCACATCCTCTTCCACCACCTGACCGATGATCTGGTTGTCCGGATTCTGAAACACCATGCCGGCACTCTGACGGATATTCCAAAGTTCACTCTCATCCTTGGTGTCCTTGCCGTCCACCCAGACAGTGCCTTCCGTGGGATACAAAATGGCATTCATATGCTTGGCCAGGGTGGATTTGCCGGAACCATTGTGACCCAGAATGGCAATAAAATCTCCCTGACTGATATCCAGACTGACCTGATCCACCGCCCGGGTAATGCCTTCCACATTGCCTTCCTCGTCGCGCCTTATATATTCATAAGAAACTTCTTTCGCTTTGATGATCTCCATGTTCTTCCTCTTTGCGGGTAGTATTTACATGCCGCACACCAGATTTGTTCACTAAAATAGATACTGCATTATTTAATTATTCTACTAAAATACAGACCAAATTACAACAGCTATTATTGATAAAAAGGATTTTCCTTTGAAGCAAAAAAAAATGCAGTATAGCACACCTCGCACTATACTGCACTCATAATCTCAACTCATCTGTTTTCAGGCATTATGCCTTCTTCTCCAGTTCAGCGATCCAAGCGTGATCGGGATCCATGGATCTGTTGAAGCCCTGGAAATCGCCTGCCATCAGCCACAGGAAATAGGTGCCGTAAGCGGGGGTACTTACGGTGCTGTGGTAGCCGTAAGGGAACTCAACCAGCTCGTCGTTCTTTACGCGATATGCTTCGTCGATGGAACCGTCTGCGGTATACAGGCACTGTACTGCAAATCCTTCCTCAGGATCAAACAGGAAGTAATAGATCTCCTCTGCGATACACTCAGCAGGCATGTTGTTTACATCATGCTTGTGAGGAGGAAAGCCTGCCCAGTTACCGGGAGTTACATAGCACTCACCGATGGTGAGAACCTTTGCGTTGGAGTTGCCGTCGATGACAAAGCTTGTCTCGCGCTCCCAAGGCTGGATGCCCAGGGTCTTCAGCACAACGTGCTCCTCGGGAAGCAGCTGAGGTACTGTCTTCTCGCTGACAGGGGCTGCACACACTGCGATCTTGGTGTGACCGTTGCCTTCGATGGTCAGTTTCTGCTCGATGGGCATATAGAAGCTGACAGCCTTTTTGTTGTCAAATACGGTCTCACGGTTTCCTACGTGCTCCCATACCTGATCGTCGAAACGCACATTACAATAGCCCTCCAGCATAATGAAGGCAGTCTCCTTGTCCTGAGTATCGAAATCTACGCTCTCTCCGTTCTCAAGCTCGATGATACCAAACTCCAGTTTCTTTAAGGAACACTCTCCTATTTTACAAATAGGGGTATAACCTGATGCTTTTTTGTAACCTTTTTTGAAATTCATATTTCTGCTCCTTTCTTTTACTCTCCAAAAACTTCTTCTGCCGTGCCGACAATTCCGTAATCGGCATAGTCAAAAATAGGTGCTTTTTTGTGGGGATTCACCGCAATCACCGTTCCGGACTGCTTCATTCCCGCGATATGATGTACTGCTCCCGAGATTCCCACAGCCAGATATACCGGCGGATTCACGCTTTTACCGGTAAGTCCTACCTGCTTCTCGTAAGGGAACAGACCTGCATCCACTGCTGCTCTGGAAGCTGCTGTCTCGAAACACACTCCCAACTTATCCAAATAGCTTTCCACTTGGGAAACTGCCTGCTTTGCGCCCTTTCCCAAACCACAGATCACATCCGAAGTCTGTGTGTCCAAGGTTCTGACCGTGGCCATCTGAGGCCTGGTGGTACAGGCGATCTTAGCGATCACATTGCCGGAAAATGCCGGTCGGTACATGAACAGATTGTCGCCGTCTGTCTCAAGGGCCGTACAGTCTGCACAAAGTCCTGTCTGCAAAACAGAGGCCACCTGAGGTGCTTTGTTTTTACTCCAAGGATCACTTCCCCAGAGCACTGCTGCCGGCTGTTCTGCGCGGATACGCGCAACCAGCCAGTCCACATACGCCTGCCCGCCTCTCACAGCGGCCGAATCTTCTTCCGCGGGAATCACTGTGATATCATCGCTGACCGTCTCTGCCATCTGCAAAGGCGCTTCTCCGATGACCCAAACCTTCTTCAGCTTAAGATCACTCTGACGGATGGGCTGCAAACGCTCCCGTTCCTTGGAAATCCCCTGAGTGATCAGTTCGGGCAGCATGAACGCTTCCACGAACTTACAATGGCGCTTTCCCTCCTCATTCTGGAAGGAAGCCATTACCTTAGTGGGAGATCCCTTCAAACCGCATCGGGATACATCTGCGTTCAATTCCTTTGCATCCCACACGATCACCTCGCCCAATTTGGAACGGATGCTGGGAAGCCGCAGATTGTATATCCTCTCCACGGTGATCAGTGCCGGATAACTGACCGTCTGCTCTCCCATATCCCGGGTTTCGCAGGTTAGCTTCTCTTCATACTGACTGATCCGCATCACATTGGTGATCAGGGACAAACCAGCCGCAACGGAAAGGGAGGGACCTGTCTGTCCCGTATCTCCGTCGATGGTCTGCCTGCCGCAGATCACAAGCTGTGGCGCAAGTCTCTTTACCGCCAGGGAAAGAGCGTAGGCGGTAGCCAGTGTGTCCGCCCCTGCAAAAGCCTTGTCGCAAAGCAGATAAGCCTGTTTTGCCCCAAGTCTTGTGAGGGTAGAGAGAAGTGCACCTGTCTTCTCCGGTCCCATGGAAAGAAGAATCACTTCTGCCCCGGGAATCCGCAGCGCCGTCTCATAGGCGCAGGCATCAAAGGGATTCAGTTCTCCGTTGGCAGCCTGCTTTACACACACTACAATCCTCATCAACCTAACCTTCTCTTATCATAAATGGGTGCCAGCGCATCATGCACTGCCACATATTCCTTGAAAATTTCTTCGTACTTGCGGGTATTTTCCGGAATAGGCGTGGTCACGCCCACTTCGCGGATACAGGTTTTCACCGCATCCTGAGGGGTAGAAAATACACCTGTCGCCACACCTGCAAGCATAGCAGAACCCAAAGAAGAGTCACTGCTCTGCGTCAGAGTAAGCTCCATTCCCAGACAATCTGCCGTGATCTGACGCCACAAAGTACCCTTTGCGCCGCCGCCGATGACGGTAGCCTTCTTTCCGTAGGGAATACCAATCTCGTCCAGTGTCTTCTTACAGTGCAACAGAGAAAAAGCAACCCCCTCCAGCACACTTCTGGTAAAATGTGCCTTGGTGTGCGTCGCACGCATACCGATAAAGCTTCCGCACAGCATGGGATCTGCATAAGGTGTCAGCTCACCGTTCAGGTAAGGATGATACATCAGGCCCTCACATCCGATGGGAATCTGTTCAGCTCCTTTATTCAGTTCTTCATAGCTTCCGCCGAAAGTATCGCGGTACCAGCGATAAGAAGCTGCTGCTGCCTTGGTAGCGGTTCCCGGATACCAAAGTCCCGGCACTACATGGGCATAATTCACCAGATGACGGTTGGGGTAGGCCTGATCTGTGATCACACAGATTCTGCCTGCGGTGGCAAGCTTCACCGTCACATCCTGCACATTTACGGCTCCGGAAGCAAATACCTCCATGACCGTATCGGTGGTTCCGCAAATCACAGGGGTACCGGCCAGCAGACCGGTTCTCTCAGCCGCCTCTTTGGTCACACTGCCGATCACATCTGTGGGATTCACCACAGGAGGAAGAACCTCCTCTGTGATACCGGCTATCCGCAACAGCTCCGGACTCCACTTACTTTCCCGGCAGTCAAATAACATGCTGCCCTGGGCTTCTATGTAATCTGTGCAATAAACGCCGGTCAGCCCGTAGCGGATATAATCTTTTTCGAAAAAGATATGACGGATCTTCTTATAATTCTCCGGCTCCTTCTCTTTCACCCACAAAAGCTGAGGTAAAGTCCAGATGGTATCCGGTCTGTGAAAAGCTTCCTCAAAGATCAACTCACCGTATTCTTCTCTCAGCCACTGAGCCTCACTGCGGGAGCGGGAATCGGTCCAGTGGATCGCCGGGCGAAGAGGTTTGAAATCCTCATCGCACATGACCCAGGTATGGGTTGCGGAGTCAATGGCAATTGCCAGAATATCTCCTGCCGCAATACCACTCTTTAAAAGAAGTCCCTTTACATTTTCACACAGAGCCTTATCCCAATCCTCCGGCGCCTGTTCGCACCAGCCGAGGCTTGGATAATAGGTAGGGTACTCCACCGTATTCTCAGCCACGATATTTCCTACAGTATCGATCAGCGTTGCTTTGGAGGAACCTCCTCCGAAATCAATTCCAAGTAAGTATTTCATGGTTACCTCTGTCATTTAAAAACTGTTTTACCGTCTCATACTCCGGCACGCTCTCTCTGGCGCCCACGCCGGTGCACTTGATCGCGGATACGGCACTTGCAAAAATACAGCACTCACGGTAATTCATACCTTTCACCATGGCTGCCGCAAAGGCACCGTGGAACACATCACCGGAACCGTTGGAATCTACTGCATCCACCAGAAATGCCGGATAATGCCAAATTTCGCTGCCGTCATACAGAAGGCCGCCTTCCTTACCGCAGGTGATTACCACAACCTCAGGATGATAGGTGTCGTAAAGCTTCTTTGCAGCCTCTTCCACAGTAGCTGCACCGGTGTGACCCAGTGAAAACTCCTCGGAAGGAATACATACGTCCGTCAGCTTCAAAAGTCTCTCCACGCCCTGATACAGACCACCGCAGTCATACAGCACCTTGGTGCCGCTTTCCTTTGCCACAAGGCATGCTTCCTCTGCTGCATCCATCTCATTGCCGTCCACCATCAGAACCTTGGCCTGTGCCACCGCTTCTTTCTTCTGCTCATCCAAAATAAGAGCCGGTACATTACCCCTGTCAAATACACAGGTGCGGGAAGCAGTATCCTGTGCAAGCCAAATTGTGGAGGCAAAGCTGCGGTATCCGCTCTTCATCTCCACTAAATCTACATTTACACCGTATTTTTCAAAATCTTCCCGAAGGAACCTACCACCGTTGTCATCTGCAAGAGCGCCGATATAGGCTGTGGAAGCCCCCAGCTTTGCAGCTGCAACGATTCCAGTGGCAGTAGGGCCTCCGCCAGCTACTTTGCTGGCGACTGCCCTGAGTTTTGTGTCTTCCTTGGGATACGCAGGAACGGTGATCAGTGTATCAAATACACAGGCACCGACGCCCACGATCTCCACTGCTTTATTCATTTTATTTGTTTCAAGCATTTTTTCTCTTCCTGCCACGCTGTTTTATTTTGCTTTTCCTTCTGCACCAAGCAGTCTGATCTTAGGCAGACAGAAGTTCTTTACAGCTTCGATGGGCTTCTTCATGAAGGTATCAATACCTACAGGTCTGTTGGGATCATTGATGGTCTCCTGAACAGCATCAAGGAATGCATAGCATACATCGGTACCGATGTTCATCTTGCGGATACCTGCCTTAACAGCCATCTGAATCTGATCATCGGGAATACCGGAACCGCCGTGCAGTACCAGAGGGGTGTGATCGGTTGCTTCCCAGATTGCTTTCAGACGATCGATGTCAAGCTTCGGTGTCTTCTTGTAACGGCCGTGCGCGTTACCGATCAGAACTGCCAGACAAGCCACGCCGGTTCTCTTAACAAACTCTGCAGCCTCTGCGGGATCGGTGTACTCTTCCATGCTGTCATCGTTTACGCTTCCTACGTGACCCAGCTCACCTTCTACCTGAATGCCGATGTAGTCGCAAAGCTCTACGCAATGTCTGGTCTTCTCCACGTTTTCCTCGAAGGGATACAGGGAACCGTCAAACATGATACCGGTAGCGCCGTAGTTCATAGCTCTTGTGGTGGACACCTCAGAGGGGCCGTGATCCAAGTGGAAGCAGATGGGAACGCTTGCTTTCTTGGCTGCTGCGATGGCAGAGGGTGCCAGATAGTAAGCACTGCCCTGCTCGAACAGTCTTGCGTAAGTCTGAATGATCACAGGTGCCTTAGCCTCCTCAGCGGCCTCCACAACACCCATGACAGTCTCCATGTTATACACATTGAACGCAGGAATGGCAAATTCGCCTTCCTGAGCCATATCCATAATCTCTTTTAATGTAACCAGCATCTTTCTTCTCCTCCTATGCCATCAGAATCAGCTCTTCTAAAGAGATGATCTCTACGTCGGTCTGTGCAACAGCCTTCAGTGGAACATACTCAGATACACTTGCAGTAACAATGGTATCTGCCTTTACACCCTTGGCATTGCGGATTCTTTCCTCTGCAACAAGTACCATAACCTTGGGCATCCATTCAGCCATCAGGATGTTACCTGCCCACATGGTATCCTTGCCGTAGCAAAGCATCTCGTTGCATACTGCACATGCATTAATTACTTCTCTTGCCTCAGCGGTTTCTGCCAGATCTCTGGACAGCTGGAAAGGATCCTGATATACTACAGCCTTACCGGTATTTGTAAGCTTCAAAGCACCGCTCTTAACTAAAGCTGCGGTATATGCGGTAAAGGTTGCAAGCTCAGGAAGAAGCTCTACGCCCCACTCCTTGTACTCTCTGTAGAATACCTTTGCATCCTGAGGATCATAGATCACTACCTTTGCAAAGCCGTTCAGCACTTCTGCACATGCGGTCATCTGCTCCTTGGTCTCGTTGGCAGCGCTGATCAGGTACTCAAGCTGCTGACCGGAAGCGGGCTCGTTCTCTAAAACGGTGAATGCAACACCGGCCTTCTCTAAAGCCTTGATAGCATTTACTGCTGCTGCGGGAGCCTTGCATCTTGCATCTACGCCCAGGAATAACAGAGTATCGGTCTTCTGGGCATGAGCAGCGATAGCAGCCTTCAGATCAGCATCCAGCTCGGTAACGCCGTAAGCATTGCCGGTCTCAAGACAGTTGTCAACCAGTTTGTTTATGTATTCAGGAAGAACACCTTCCATAGCTGCTTCCAGTCTGGCTTCCTTGGTGAACATCACGGGATCCCAGCCGGTTACACACTCTTTCACACATGCGCCACAGCATGCACACTCATAAATATTGTCAATCACATCACTCAGCGCAAGTGTTCCGCGATGCACAAGGGAAAGTCCCAGTGCTCTTGACTTAGCTGTATTTCTCTCTAATCCTGTTGCATTGCCGATCGGGCAGATGTGATGGCACATCCAGCAAAAACGGCAGGAATCTACATGACTTTTACATTTTTCTGACATCATAATTCAATTACCTCCTCCCGAATTAAAGACCTAACTTAAACGGATTCATGATACCGTTGGGGTCAAGCTGTTTCTTAAGACCTTCCAGAACCTGCATTGCAGGACCGTACTGCTCTTTTACATAACGTCCGAGTTTGATTCCCACGCCGTGGTGGTCATTTACCACACCGCCGTTAGCAAGTGCAGCTCTGATACCCGTTGTCCAGATTTCCTGATGCAGTCTGAGTGCTTCCTCAGGATCTTCCGGCACAAATTCAGGATCCACAATAAAGCGGTCGTACATCATTGCACCCCACTCATACCAGTGAGAGAAGTGTGCGATAAACTTGGCCTGAGGGAAATTGGTCTCGATTGCGTTCTTCATAGCATAGTAAATCTTGTCGATCTTGCCGTAAGGAGCGATGGTATCCATGGTACCGAACATCTGAGGCAGATCCATCATATGACCGGGATAGAAGAAAGTAAGCTTCTCCTGCCACCATTTCTCGCCATACTCACTGCCAAGATCCTCAGCACCGTACTTTGCAAAGGTTTCAAGCAGAATCTTCTCTTCTACGTCAACCAGCTCTTTAACGCCTTCGTAAGCTATGTTCATGAACGCGCCGGGCTTTTCCACACCGACAATCTTCTTGATCAGGGATGCGGTCTCTGCAGGATCATACAAACGCATAACAGAAGGCTTGAACTTCTGAAGCAGTTCTTTGGAAGCCTTGAACGCACCATCCATATCCTGGAACAGGAAGCCGCGGAAACGTCTTACTTCCGGCTGATCATAAATTCTCATCTGCGCCTTTGTGATAACACCCAGGGTTCCTTCCGATCCGATGAAGATCTGATTCAGATCCGGACCAACTGCATGCTTGGGTGTCGGCGAAGTATAAATGATATCTCCGTTGGGAAGAACCACTTCCATCTGCAGTACCATGTCATCAATCTTACCATATTTATTGGAACATACACCGATACCTCTGTGAGCCAAAAATCCGCCTACAGTAGAACATGCGATAGAGGAAGGATAATGCATGGTTGCTTTACCCACTTCATTTGCTGCCCATTCCACATGCTTGTAGATACAACCGGTTCCGCATTCTATGTACATTGCTTCTGTATTCACTTCATAAATCTTATTCATTCTCTTGGTGTCCAGAATGATACCGCCGCATACGGGAATGGCGCCACCCTGAGAACCGCCGCCTGCACCCCATGTGGTAACAGGAATCTTGTAATAATTCGCAATCTTTAAAACCTTGGAAGTCTCCTGTGCATCCTTGGGAGCAACTACAAAATCCGCCTCAGGCATCCTGCGTCCACGGTCTGCCCACATACGGGACAGCCAGAAAAAGTCTACACTATGTGTCAACTTGTCAAGCTCTTTTACAGAGCAATTCTCTTTTCCCACTGCGTCTTCCAACTCAGAGAGAATCATAGCATTCAAAAATTTAGATGTTTGCATAGTTAATCTCCTTTCATTTTGGTGCTTTTCTTTCATGCTCATTCATAGTTATGATACATTCGCCTCCACAAAAAAGCAAGCGAAAACCGAAAAATATTTTCAAAATATTTTTTTCGATTTTCGCCATTTGGGCTTGTCGTGAAAATTATTTTCATTTATAATAAAAACAAAAAGAGAAATAAGAGTCTGCAAGCGGACTCTCGCGCCACACGCGGTCGCAAAAGCGAAATCCTCCGCCTGCGGCAGATACGCAAAGGAGATAACATGAAATCACTCATCTTAAACATACGCTCCAAATACGACGAAATGGGCCCTGGAGAACGAAAGATAGCCGATCTTTTGCTGACTGATGCCCGCTCCATCCTTCCCCTGTCCATCTCACAGCTCTCCGAAAAGGTAGGCTGCGGAAGCGCCACTCTGGTACGCTTCTCCAAACGCCTCGGACTTGGCGGCTATCAGGAACTGAGGCTTGCTGTGGCCCAGGAGCTCGCCACTCTTTCCAACGATAAGGAACAAATCTCCCCCACTGACAGCTGCTATGCCATGTTCACCAAACGACTGCGGGATATCCAGGTGGCGCTGCAGAAAACCCGAAGTGTCCTGAACCCTTCCGCCATGGATGCCGCCGCCCAAAAGATCATGCAAGCCAAACGCATCGTGATCTTCGGCCTCGGCAATTCAGCCGCCATCTGCCACGATGCCCAGCACAAATTCCTGCGCGTAGGCTTAAACGCCTCCGCCTGCTCCGACAATCATCTGCAGGCCATCATTGCTTCACACATGACACCGGACTGCGTAGCCATAGGCGTCTCCCACTCCGGCCGGTCAACGGATATCATTGAATCCCTCCGACTCGCCCGCATCGGCGGAGCCACCACCATATGTGTCACTAACTACGACACCTCCCCCATCACCGAGGTTGCGGATATCTGCCTGTTCACCCAGTCAGAAGAGACACAGCATTCGATCCTTGCCATGAGCTCCCGCATCGCCCAACTCACCATATTTGATGCCATCTACACCTATATCGTGGCCAACTCTGACCAGAGCGCTATCGGCGCCATCCAGAATACGGAGTCGGCTTTAAAGGATAAGAAGCTGTAGTTTATAAATCAAAGAATTCCTACAACTCAAAAAACTCATGCGGCGCGTCATTACGCTGCATGAGTTTTTATCATTAGCAATATTATGGATTATACCAGCTCCAGAACTACTTCCATAGCTGCGTCACCCTTACGCTGGCCAATCTTGATGATTCTGGTGTAACCGCCCTTACGGTCTGCATACTTAACACCGTACTCATCAAACAGCTTAGCTACCAGGTCAACTTCCTTGGTATTTCTCTTTCTGCCTGCTGCCTCAGTGGGAACGGAAACTACAGGATAGAGAACCTTCAGCATCTGACGTCTTGCGTGCAGTCTGGAAGGAAGATCTTTCTTGATCTCTTTCTCGATATTCTCGTACTTAGTAACCTTCTTACCGTCAACAACCTCTTTTACTCTCTTACCGTCTTTGTCCTTTACGGGAACCTTAGCGGTAACCTTTACCATCTCGAAGTTATCCTTCTCCTTGATAGCCAGAGCGATCAGACCCTCAGCGATCTTGCGAACTTCCTTAGCCTTAGCTTCGGTGGTAACGATCTTGCCGTTGTTGAGCAGTGCTGTTACCTGGTTTCTCAGTAATGCTTTTCTCTGGGAAGATGTTCTTCCAAGTTTTCTGTACTTTGCCATGATTATTATTCCTTTCTCCATTCATGGTACATCCGGCCACGCTCTTTGGACTTACTTACCGAATGTTTTGTGGCGGCCGTGGGGCTGCCGTTTTAATTTGCCATTTAGAGATGAACCACACCGCACTCTTTGGATTTACCGGTTGTGGATATCTTTTCTTTTAATTATGCCTCATCGCCGGGATTCAGCTGAAGTCCCAGCTCTTTCAGCTTCGCCAATACTTCCTCAAGAGACTTGCGGCCCAGATTACGAACCTTCATCATATCCTCAGAAGTCTTGTTGGTCAACTCTTCTACTGTGTTGATACCTGCTCTCTTCAGACAGTTGTAAGAACGAACAGAAAGCTCTAATTCGTCGATACTCATTTCAAGAACCTTATCGATCTCACTGTCTTCCTTCTCTACCATTACCTCTGCGGTCTTGGCATTCTCAGACAGATCAATGAACAGGCTCAAGTGCTCGCTGAGTACCTTTGCAGCCAGGCTGACAGCTTCGTCGGGAACCAGAGTTCCGTTGGTGAATACGTCAAGTGTCAGCTTGTCATAGTCAGTAATCTGACCTACACGGGTATTTTCAACAGTAACGTTAACTCTTTCTACAGGTGTGTAGATAGAATCAATCGCGATTACGCCGATTGGTAAATCATCATGTTTGTTTTTGTCTGAGCTTACATATCCGCGACCCTTTGTGATGGTCAGCTCCATGTAAAGCTTCGTATCTTTTCCACTCAAGGTAGCAATGGTAAGGTCGGGATTCAAGATCTCAATGTCCTGATCTGCCTGAATATCAGAAGCCTTAACGATTCCTTCGCCTTCAAACTCAATGTATGCAGTCTTGGGCTCATTGGTCTCACTGCTGTTCTTAATTGCAAGGCTCTTTATGTTCATGATGATCTCACTCACATCCTCTTTCACGCCGGGAATGGAGCTGAACTCATGCAATACGCCTTCAATCTTAACCTGACTTACGGCTGTGCCGGGCAGGGAAGAAAGCATGATTCTTCTCAGGGAGTTACCAAGTGTGATACCGTATCCTCTTTCCAAGGGTTCTACTACGAATTTACCGCACTTTTTGTCTTCTGAAATTTCTACAACCTCAATATTCGGTCTTTCAAAATCAAACACTGCAATACCTCCTTTACGAACTTTATGGTTATACAATGCACTTGAAGCGGACATAAAAATATCTTACGTCCGCTCAAGTTAATAAGCTTATTTAGAGTACAACTCGACGATAAGCATTTCGTTAACAGGAACATCGATCATCTCTCTGGTGGGGAGCATCTTGATGGTTCCCTTTAAGTTCTCTACTTCAACATCCATCCATTCCGGTGTCAGTCTGCCGCCGGTTACTTCAACGATGTCTTTGTATCTCTGTAAGGACTTTGCACTTTCTTTGATTTCGATCACATCGCCAGCTTTGATCAGGTAAGAAGGGATATTGATGCACTTGCCGTTTACAAGAACGTGCTTGTGACCAACAACCTGTCTTGCTTCTCTTCTGGTTCTTGCGAATCCCATTCTGAATACTACGCTGTCAAGTCTTCTCTCCAGCAGTACCATCAGGTTTTCACCACTCATGCCCTTCATTCTGTCAGCCTTCTCATAATAATTTCTGAAAGGCTTCTCCAGAACGCCGTAGATGAATTTAGCTTTCTGCTTCTCTCTCAGCTGAAGGCCATACTCACTTACTTTCTTGCCTGCTCTTGCATTAGTTCTGTTAGACTTCTTGTCATATCCCAGATAGGAAGGCTCAAGGCCAAGGGCTCTACATCTCTTTAATACCGGTACACGATTTACTGCCATTTTAATTATCTCCTCTAAATTATTGTTTACAGCGCTATGCGGCGCTTTCTTCCAACGTGTTTACTACTTTTACCGCAAGCCATCCTCGAAAATTGTTCTGCTTCGCAGAACCCGCGCTATGCGCTTAATAATTTTCTCGGGGCTTCGTCGGTCGCAAACAAATATCTGCTACGCATCTGCTTGTTTGCGTTCCTCCTCGCCTAGACGCGACGACGCTTAGGAGGACGACATCCGTTGTGAGGAACGGGAGTTACGTCACGGATGCTTACTACTTCCAGACCACATGCGGAAAGTGCTCTGATTGCTGCTTCACGTCCTGAACCAGGACCCTTTACAAATACGTCTACGGTTTTCAGTCCATGTACCAAAGCAGCTTTGGTAGCTGTCTCTGCTGCCATCTGTGCAGCATACGGAGTAGATTTCCTTGAACCTCTAAAACCAAGACCACCGGCACTTGCCCAGCTAAGAGCATTACCTTCAGCATCTGTCAATGTAACGATAGTGTTATTGAAAGAAGACTGAATATGTGCCTGTCCACGTTCAACGTTTTTCTTAATACGCTTTTTTGTCACTTTTTTTGCAACTTTTTTAGCCATTTTAAACTAACCTACTTTCTCAATCTTTTCAAGCTACGCTAATTATTTCTTTTTGTTAGCAACAGTTCTCTTGGGACCTTTACGGGTTCTTGCATTGGTCTTGGTCTTCTGACCACGAACAGGCAGACCCTTACGATGACGGATACCTCTGTAGCAGCCGATTTCCTGAAGTCTCTTGATGTTTAGAGCAACTTCTCTTCTCAGATCACCTTCTACCATGATTCCCATCTCTTCGATAGTCTCACTGATCTTCTTAACTTCGTCGTCAGTAATATCTCTGACACGAGTATCAGGATTCACACCTGATGCTGCCAAAATCTTGTCGGCTGTGGGTCTACCGATTCCGTAGATATAAGTCAAGCCGATTTCAATTCGTTTTTCTCTAGGTAAGTCAACACCTGCGATACGAGCCATTTACGTTTCCTCCATTTTCTTTGCCTGCATCAGCATACCGGTTTTGGTCTGTTTGGTGGTATACCTTACAAGCTTGTTTGAACATTTACATGTTCTGTTACTAATTGATTGGGGCTTTCACCCAACCGGACACAGATCCGATCTTTCTGCTACTGAAATTCTTACACTTCGCAGTATCAAGAAGTAATCTCCCGTAAGCTCTCCGTCTATGATTATGTTAACCGTTTCTCATTTTCCTTTCGGTATAAGAACCGGATCAGCCGCACATAATAACCGGACAAGAACTCACACCTGATCTCCCGATCCCTTATTCGGAATCAGACAAATACAAGTTGGTGATTATCCCTGTCTCTGTTTGTGCTTCGGATTTTCACAGATTACTCTGATGCGTCCTTTTCTCTTGATGATTTTGCACTTTTCGCAAATTGGTTTTACTGATGATCTAACCTTCACGTTAAACCCTCCTTTCAAAAAAGACCGTTTTACATTATATCATGTATAAACTCTATTTGCAAGAGCTTTTTACAAGCTTTTCAAAAATTTTCAGGCGTTCTTATTTATCTCTCCAAATGATACGTCCTTTGGTCAGATCGTAGGGGGATAACTCCAGTGTCACCTTATCACCCGGCAAAATGCGGATAAAATTCTGACGCAGCTTACCACTGATATGGGCCAGCACACGGTGGCCATTCTCCAGTTCTACCTGAAACATGGTATTGGGAAGCTTCTCCACTACAGTTCCTTCAATTTCAATTACATCACTCTTAGACATTTCAATCCTCCACTTTGTTAGCTTTCAGTTTTCGTTTGATTGCATATTTGATCGCGTCATCCAGATGCGATTGTCTGTTATTAATACCGGCAAGCAGATCATCCTCTACCGTTTCGTTTATCAGCTGCACATGACGAATGCTCTTTTTCTTGGGTGCATCCATACGCTTGTATTCACCGTCTGCCAGATAAACATATCTGCCATCACATGCGACGATCACATACAGCTTATCCTTGTCATGACCTGCCTTGGAAGTTGCATACTTTCCGATCATTTCACTCTCCACCGTCCTCCGAACGTCAATTTGTTCCTATTTAATATAACGTCAGGATTTCCGGTTCACCCTCCGTGATCAGAATTGTGTTCTCATAATGAGCTGACCAGGAACCGTCCTCCGTCACCACTGTCCAGTCATCATCCAACCAATCCACATCCGCTCTTCCCATATTGATCATAGGTTCAATCGCCAGCGTCATGCCCGGACGAAGCTTGGGGCCGCGGCTCCGCTGTGCAAAATTGGGAATCTGAGGATCCTCGTGAAGACTGGTGCCGATACCGTGTCCCACCAGATCCGTTACGATCCCGTAACCGTAAGGCCTCACAAAAGCATCAATGGCGTTGGATATATCATGTAAATGATTACCTGCTTTTGCCATTTTTATTCCGGCAAAAAAGCTTTCCCTGGTCACATCAATCAGTTTCTGCGCCTCAGGACTAATCTGTCCCACACCGTGGGTTCTGGCCGCATCGGAATGATAGCCTTTATAGATCAAACCCGCATCAAGGCTGACAATATCACCTTCCTGAAGGATACGGTGTTTATTGGGAATGCCATGCACCACTTCATCGTTGACCGATACACAGATGCTGGCCGGATAACCGTTATAATTCTTAAAATTGGGGATACATCCCAGTTTGCGGATCAAAGAATCTCCCAGAATATCTATCTCCAGAGTAGACATCCCCGGCTTAACTGCCTCCTCCATCTCCTTGTGGACAATGGACAACAGCCGGCAGGACTCCCGCATCAGTTCTATTTCTCTCTCAGACTTAATCGTAATTGCCATATTGAAAACCTTCTTCTAACCAAGAATACTTACGATGGCAGCAAACACATCCTTCATGTCCACGGTGCCGTCCACATTCTTAAGAACACCCTTTGCACCATAAAAATCGATGAGAGGCTGTGTCTGGTCGTGATAAACCTTCAGTCTGTTCAGCACTGTCTCAGGCTTATCATCGTCGCGAAGCACAAGTTCCTGTCCGCAGGTATCACAGATACCCTCTGCCTTGGGAGGAATATGCTCGATATGATAGGTGGCTCCGCATGCAAGACATGCTCTTCTGCCGGACATTCTTCTCACGATATTCTCGTCAGGTACATCTACATTGATCGCATAATCGATGGCATCTCCCATCTCGGAAAGGGCTTTATCCAGCACCTGGGCCTGAGGGATCGTGCGAGGGAAGCCATCCAGAACATAGCCGTTCTTGCAGTCATCTTTTGCCACTCTGTCAAGCAGGATCTTCACTGTCAGTTCATCCGGAACCAGGAGTCCCTGATCCATGTACTTCTTAGCTTCCATACCAAGCTCGGTTCCGTTCTTGATATTGGCGCGGAAAATATCTCCTGTAGACACATGGGGTACCTGATACTTCTCTGCGATCATCTTTGCCTGAGTACCTTTGCCGGCACCCGGTGCACCTAACATAATAATCTTCATATTGCCTCTTCTCCTTTATTCTGGTGGACTTTGCCCTGCGAATGGGTCAAATGCCATAATACCCTATTTTATGTAAGCATAGTTTAACATATATATTCTACATGGAAATCTTGGAGTTTGCAAGAATAAAATATGGAAATGTAAAAAAAATATAAACTTGAAAGCCGGGACAGAATACTCTGCCCCGGCATCTTCACCTTTTCATATTAATCATTCAGGAATCCTTTGTAGTTGCGTACAAGCATCTGGGATTCTACCTGTTTCATGGTCTCTAAGATAACACTTACGACAATGATCAGGCTGGTGCCTGCGAAGGACACACTTGCATTGAATACACCACTGAAGATGTAAGGGATCACTGCAACAATTGTCAGTCCGATAGCACCGATAAATACAATGTAATTCAGCACCTTCTTCAGATAATCGCTGGTAGGCTTTCCGGGTCTGATACCGGGGATAAAGCCACCCTGTTTCTTCATGTTATCCGCAATCATCAGAGGATTGAAGGAAATGTTTGTATAGAAATATGCAAAGAAGATGATCAGTAATACATATACCAATAATCCGATGGAGTAGATGGGCTCACTGGGTTTGCACCAGTTGCTGCCGTCTAATCCTTTAAGTACTTCGCCCCAGAAGCCACTTCCCTGAATACCTGCAAAACTACAGATAATAACGGGGAACTGAAGGATGGAGGAAGCAAAGATAACAGGGATAACACCGGAGGTATTCACCTTCAGGGGGATATTGGAGGTCTGACCGCCAACCATCTTTCTACCCTGCATTTTCTTTGCGTACTGCACAGGAATCTTACGTGTTGCATCGTTTAAGATGATTACAAGAATGATCATCAAGACGATAACTGCCACAATAATAACTGTTGCAAGTATTGCGGTTGCCAGTGGTTTGCCGAATACAAACTGCTGGAACAGATTTGCAATATCACTGGGGATTCTGGAAATAATATTGATCACCAACACGATGGAGATACCGTTTCCAAGACCCTTCTCTGTAATACGCTCACCAACCCACATCAGGAATGCACTTCCTGCAGTCATGGTAGCGATTGCTGTAATCACATTCATTGCATTGTACTCAAGCAGAAGTCCGTTTCTTCCGAAACCGATGGACATGGCAGTTGCCTGCAATAAAGCAAGCGCAACAGTCACGTACCTTGTGATAGCAGCCATCTTCTTCTTACCCTCTTCACCGTCCTTCTGCATCTCCTCCAGCTTCGGGATTGCAATCGTCAAAAGCTGAATGATGATGGAGGAAGTGATGTACGGGTTAATGTTTAACGCCAGAATGGACATGTTTTCAAAAGATCCACCTGTAAGTGCGCTGAAGAAGCTGAAAGCACCACTTGTCTGCTGAGCAAACATTTGGGTAAACCAAGCTGTGTTAATACCGGGGATGGGCAGCTGTGATCCGATACGGATCACAACTAACATCATCATGGTATAAAATATCTTTTTTCTAAGATCTTGAATTTTGAAAGCATTAACAACGGTCTTAAGCATTAGATCACCTCTGCTGTTCCACCAAGAGCCTCAATCTTTTCTTTTGCAGAAGCACTGAATGCATCTGCCTTAACATTAAGCTTTTTGGTAAGTTCTCCGTTTCCGAGTATCTTAACACCATCTCTGGGGTTCTTTACGATACCAGCTTCCATTAATGCATTTACATCTACAACTGCATCGTTCTCGAAGCACTCCAGAGCGCTTACGTTGATAGCAACGATTTCCTTAGTGTTTCTGTTAGTGAAACCTCTCTTAGGAATACGTCTGTATAAAGGCATCTGACCACCTTCAAAACCGGGTCTGGGAGCTCCGGAACGAGCCTTCTGACCCTTATGACCCTTACCGGCAGTCTTACCATTGCCTGAACCGTGGCCACGGCCTCTTCTAAAACTATCACTGTGTTTGGAACCTTCTGCAGGTCTTAAATTGGATAATTCCATTCCTCACACCTCCTTGTCTTATACTTCTTCAACTTTTACTAAGTGACTTACCTGACGAATCTGTCCCCTTGTAGCTTCATTATCAGGAAGTACAACGGACTTGTTCAGTTTACGAAGTCCCATAGATTCAACTGTCTTTCTGTTCTTCGGTACAGCGCCGATAGTGGACTTTACCAAAGTAACTTTCAGCATTTTGTCTGCCATTGTGATTCTCCTTTCCTGTATGAGCCTTAAGTTATGCAAAAATCTCGTCTACAGCTTTGCCACGCATCTTAGCAACTTCTTCGGGAGCCTTCACCTGGCTTAAACCGCTGATCGTTGCAAGAACAACGTTCTGCTTGTTGTTGGAGCCAAGGGATTTGGTACGGATGTTCTTGATACCTGCAAGCTCACAAACAACACGCGCAGGACCTCCGGCGATGATACCGGTACCTTCGGGAGCCTTCTTTAACAGAACGCTTGCGGAACCGAACTTGCCGACAAAGTCGTGTGTGATGGATTTATTGTCATCCAATGCAACCTCTACGATATGCTTCATTGCATCTTCTTTTCCTTTGCGGATCGCTTCGGGAATTTCTACAGCTTTACCAAGGCCGGCGCCTACATGGCCATTGCCGTCGCCAACTACTACAAGAGCGGTGAAACGCATGTTACGACCACCTTTTACAGTCTTAGTTACACGCTTGATGGTAACAACCTTGTCGGTTAACTCAAACTGACTAGCATCAATGATTGTATGTCTCATGGTTTACTCCTTCCTCTCCTAGAATTCTAAGCCAGCTTCTCTGGCTGCATCAGCTAATGCTGCGATCTTACCCTGGTATATAAAGCCGCCTCTGTCAAAAACAACTTCTTTGATACCTTTTTCGATTGCTCTCTTAGCAATCACTGTTCCAAGATATGCTGCTGCATCAACGTTATTGGTCTTTTCCAGTTCTGCCTTTACGTCCTTTTCAAGAGTAGAAGCAGCTACTAAAGTATTACCAACTGTATCGTCGATAATTTGAGCATACATATGATTATTGCTTCTGAACACTGCAAGACGGGGTCTTTCGGCAGTGCCGCTGAAACGGTTACGAATTTTCATGTGCTTTTTTACACGAACTTTCTGTCTTGATTCTTTGCTAACCATTTTTACACTCTCCTTATCTATTATTTCTTACCAGTCTTACCAACTTTACG